>CBINNO010000175.1:0-8156 GCA_966252055.1 uncultured Rheinheimera sp.
AACCCGGCGACACCATCGCCCTCTTTCCACCAGTAACCGGGGGCTGATAGTGACTTTGATTAACTGCCGGATCCAAGTTGAGGATTTTTCGCTCGCTGAAGAATATCAGACACTGCTGCGGCAAGATTGCGGTGCAGTAGTGTTGTTTTCCGGCCTGGTGCGCGACCAGTTTAAGCCGGAGGCTGACAATTCAACTAACGTTGACCGGCTGCAGGCGCTTGAACTGGAACATTATCCTGGCATGACCGAGCGCAGCATCACAACAATTGCAGAGCAAGCAGCGCGACGCTTCGACTTACGGGCGGTCACTATCATTCACCGGGTTGGCGTATTGCCTGTTGGTGAGCAGATAGTGCTGGTTGGTATTGCCGCACCACACCGGCGCGATGCGTTCGCTGCCTGCGAGATGCTGATGGACTATCTTAAAAATGAAGTGCCACTGTGGAAAAAAGCCCATTTTCATCAATCCGCCGAGTGGGTGGAAGCAAAAGCAGCGGATAAAAACGCTTTGCAACGCTGGGAGCAGCCAAAGTGATGAACATTCTGCCGCGTCTGTTGTTTGTCCTGATCTTCAGTGGTATCTGGAGCAATGTTTCTGCGCAAGACAAGCTCTTTATCGCCGCAGCGTCAGATCTGCGTTTTGCGCTGGAAGAAATTCTGCGTGATTTTAAAGCGAAATATGCGCAGAACCTCACTGGAGTATCGGTTCAGGTGATTTATGGTTCGTCGGGAAAAATCAGCAATCAGATCCGCCAGGGCGCACCATTTGATGTGTTTTTTTCAGCAGATCAGCATTTCACTCAAGAGCTTTTTCGCGGAAATTTCACCACTGACGCGGGAACCGTTTATGCACGCGGTCGTTTGGTGCTTTGGAGTCCGCAGCATGATATGCGCGGCGTCGCGCTGTCAGCGCTGACCGCGGATAAGTATCTGAAAATCGCTATTGCGCAGCCTCTTCATGCGCCATATGGCGAAAGAGCCCGCCAAAGTCTGGTAACTGCCGGGGTATGGTCACAACTGGAACATAAATTGGTTTACGGCGAAAACATCGCGCAAACTGCACAATTAGCGCAAAGTGGCGCTGCAGACGTGGCGATCATCGCGCTGTCATTGGTGAAAAATCAGCGGTTAACTCCAGACACAGCGGTGCATTATCAACTTCTCGATGCTTCCACCCACCAACCGCTGCTGCAAAGTTACGCCTTAACCAAGACGGGCGCCGAAAAACCATCGGCGCGGCTTCTGGTTCAATTTATGCGCACCGCTAAAGCACAGCAAACTTTGACGAACTATGGGTTTGAGCTACCTGAGCCAACACAAAAGGCGGCTGAATGACAGCGCTAACTGCAGCAGATTGGCAAGCAATTCAGCTGACCCTGACACTTGCTTTTTACACAATGCTGCTGCTGTTAGTGATTGCGACACCATTAGCCTGGTGGCTGGCTGGCGAACGACGTGGCTTATCCGCTTTTAGTTATTGGTTGCGGACATTGGTGCAAACAGTGGTTGCTCTGCCTTTAGTCCTCCCACCCACAGTGCTTGGGTTTTATTTGCTGTTGTTACTTGGCCCGCAAGGCGTTGTCGGCAACACACTGCAACAACTGGGGTTGCCGCATCTGGCATTTTCCTTTTCGGGTATATTGCTGGCGTCGGTGCTGTATTCGTTGCCATTTGCCGTGCAGCCTTTGCAACAGGCATTTGAGCAGCTGGGCCGTCAGCCGGTTGAGATCGCGGCCAGCCTGGGCGCTGGCCCGGTAGACCGGTTTTTTACTGTGATCCTGCCTTTGTGCCGTGGTGGGTTTATCGTCGCGGCGACGCTGAGTTTTGCCCATACCCTTGGCGAATTTGGCGTGATCCTGATGTTAGGTGGCAGTATTCCGGGCCAAACCAAAGTGTTGTCTATCGCCATCTATGATCATGCAGAGGCCATGAACTATGCGGCGGCACAGCAGCTTTCATTGCTGTTATTGCTGTTTTCGTTTGTGGTGCTTTTTGTGGTTTACGGTGCTCGTCGCAAAACCGGGAGTCTCTGATGACGGCATTACGGATAAAAGCGCACTGGCCAAGACATCACTTCAGTCTGAACATCGATACCACTTTGCCTGCCAGCGGCATTACCGCATTGTTTGGCAGATCAGGCTGTGGCAAAAGCAGTTTACTGCGACTGATAGCAGGCCTCGAGATGGTCCCTGATGCAACGGTCATTTTTGCCGACCACCCCTGGCAGCACCAGCAGAATTTTGTCCCGCTGCATCAACGCCGTATTGGACTGGTCTTTCAGCAAAGCGGATTATTACCTCACTTATCTGCAGAGCAGAATCTTTTATATGGTTTTCAGCGCGTACCGCCAGATCTACGCCGGTTAATGCCTGCGGACGTGATCAGGATGCTTGAACTGCAACCATTACTGAGGCAACCGTTAAGCAGCCTGTCCGGTGGGCAACAACAACGGTTGGCTATTGGCAGGGCCTTGCTGGCGAATCCCCAATTGTTGCTGTTAGATGAACCCTTCGCGGCCTTGGACAATCAGAGTAAAACGGCGATACTGCCCTATATCCGGACCCTGGTTGATGAAACCGGTATTCCGCTGTTTTTTGTCTCGCATGACAGCCGGGAGGTTGAAAAACTTGCAGACCAGCTGGTTTTGATGGATGCCGGTCAAATCACAGAACAATCCAGTCTCACTGCTGCATTGGCAAACCCAAATAATCCTTTGTTTGATGGTTCCGACATCATCTCTTTGTTTTTCGGGGTACCGGCTGAAAAAGACAGCTGGGGGCGGATTCCAGTTCTCAGCAACGCTTGTTGTCTTTGGCTGGGAGATTGCACGGCTCCTATTCCAACGTCGCAAGGTCAGATCAGACTCAGTATTCGGGCCAAAGACGTGAGTCTGGCTCTTTCACCAATCGCAGATTTGTCGATCCAAAATCAGTTACCAGCACAAATCATCAACATAATACCTTACCGTCAGCAATTCCTAATCCAACTGCAATTGGCCGATGGCCAGCTTTTACAGGCTGAAATTACGCCTTATGCTGCCGCACAGCTCAACCTCACAGTAGGTAAACCCGTGATTGCGCTGGTCAAAGCTATCGCTATCCGTTGAGCGCCATCATCAGGCAATCGAGTTATGCACCGCTACAAAGTCCGCGCTGAAAACTCGCCAGAGTCTCACTGTAGCTGTGCTGTGGCAGCATGACTTCAATCAACCGAGGCCTGCGTGTATCCGCCAGTGCGTCCGCCAACGCGCCATCAAACTGGTGCAGGTTCCAGATTTGACTGGCACCACAACCCATAGCTCTGCCAAGCGCGGCATATTGCCAGCCTGCTAACCCGGCTGTGGCCATATCTGGTGCAAAGGCTTTAATCATGCCCCAACTTTGATTGTTCAGTACTATGACGATCGGATTCAGCCCATACCGCTGGCAATGGCCAAGCTCCAGCCCGGTCATCTGAAATGCACCATCACCGACCAGCACTATCGGACGTAATCCAGAACTTAACTGCAGACCAAGCGCAGCAGGCACGGCAAAACCCATCGAGGCATAGAATGCTGGAGCTAGTAGCTTAGAGGGATTTGCTGATAAGGCGGCAAACAAACAGTCACCGATGTCTACAACAAAAGGATAGGTATGCGTTTGTTGACTTAACAACTGATGCAGGCGATTTACCAGTGTGTCAGAACGCCAGACTTCCGCTGATTGTCCGTTTTGTGCTGATGCTGACTTGCAGGCATTTTCACTGGAGTCAGTGGGCATCTGTACCTGTGGTTTTACCTCAGCCAAAGCAGTAAAAGCATGTTGCAGTGCGGCGAACACCTCAACCGCAGGTAATTTAATGACTTGGCCATCTGGCAATTGAGTTTGCTGCTCATCCACCCACAGCACAGGTCTGTCGGCCAAAAGGCTGGGATGTGCAGCAAAGTTACTGTCAGAACGAATCACACCGGCACAAATTAACAAGTCAGATTGCAACAGCCAAGGTAATACCGGGTCTTCCTTCGCCCCGCTGTATACGCCTTTGTAACTGGCGGCACTGACATCTAACACGCCACGCCCCAATAACGTGGTCAGCGCCGGCATCCCACAGCGCTCTGCTAATTTGGCGACTGCATGGTCAAAGCCAAAACGCTTTGCTTTGACGCCGACCAATAAACAAGGGGTTGTTACTTTGGTCGGCAAATCCAGACAAAACTGTTCCAGCTGATGCTGTGCATCCCTGATAGCTGTTTCATTGACATCATCCGACGTACCAGATTGCATCTCCGGAAGTGAAGGACACAACACTTGTGCATTCGCCATATCGCGGGGCAGTTCTATCAATACCGGTCTACTTTCAGCTATTGCCCGTTGAATCACCTCAGTAAGCTGCTGAACTGCCGTTGCGGGATCATCGAGCCGGCATTGCCCGCAGGTGACTTCAGTTAAAATTCTTCGCTGCGCGTCAAGATCACTTACCTGATGATGCAGCAATAAACCAGAGGCTACTTCCTGCTGCGATGGATAGCCGGCAAACACCAGCAGTGGCACAAATTCCATGTAGGCCTGGGCAATCGCATTCACCGCATTCAGAGCGCCTGCTCCATAGGTCAGCATCACCGCAGAAGGCGCATTACGCCAGCGCGCCGCCGCATCGGCGGCATAGACCGCTGAGGGTTCATGACTAAGCTGGATCAGCCGCAGTGGCTTTGCTTGTTGCCGTTGCCCCGACTCCAGCGCCCCCAGCCATGGCAGAATAAAGTCGCCGGGAATGGTATAAAGGTCGTAGATGCCGTTGTCACTGAGTTGCCGCTGTAACAGGTCTGCCAGAATCATTGTTGCGCTCCGCAATAAAATTGCGTGCTATTGTGCAGTGACAACAGCCGCTGGCTTTGCGCTACATCAATAAAAACGCCGCTGTCCGCGGCGCAAAAGGAGTATCCCTGAACGTTAATGCGTTTTGCGGTTAACGCCACCAGCAACTTTTAGGCTGTACCCAGATGTCCTCGCCAGGCGCCACATCACTGCGTTGTTGTTCAAGCCACGTCAAAGCATCGGCAAACATCATTGAACTCAACATCCCTGAACTGTCAGTCCCTACAGACTCCGCTTTGATGCCGTCAGCAGTGACCTGTAAACAAACACGCTGCATATCAAGCCGGCCCGGCTTTTTCCGCAAGCCCTGCACCACTTTAGCAGGCCATAAAACTGGGCGTTTAACCTGTTGACCACTTAATAATTGCAGCGCCGGTATCAGTAGTTGTTCACAGGTGACCGCGGCAGAAACCGGGTTGCCTGGCAGGCCAAATAACCAAACAGGCGGGATTTTATCGTGACATTCGCTATCAGCCCGGTTTAGCCAGCCAAACGCAAATGGTTTGCCTGGTTTGATGGCAACCTGCCAGAAATCCATCTGACCTAGTTCGCTGAGCACCTGACGGGTATAATCAGCATCCCCAACTGACACGCCACCACTTGAGACGATCACATCGACAGAATCGGCGGCCTTTTGCAGCATAGACCGCAGCGCTTGCGGATCATCCCGCACCCAGCCTAGATCGACCACTTCACAGCCAAACCGTTTGAGCACGGACAGCAGCATAATTCGGTTGCTGTCAAACAAATCGCCGTCCTGCAGCACTTCTCCCGGCTGTTTTAATTCATCGCCGCTGGATAACACGCCGACCCGAACCTGTTGATATACAGAAACCTGCGCAATCCCTAAAGTCGCCAGTAAACCAAGTTGCAATGGGCCTAACACCGAGCCCTGTTGCAGCACTAACTGACCAATTTCTAATTCGCTGCCGCATAAACGGATATGCTGCCCGGCGATCGGTCGTCGTTTAATGAAAAGCGCAGTCTCGTCATCCCCGGCCCACTGTGTATCCTCTTGCATCACCACGGTATCCAGATCTGCCGGCACCACAGCTCCGGTTGTGATCCGAATACAAGCCCCTGCGGGTATCTCGCCCTCAAACGGGTGACCGGCCAGACTTTGTCCAACTATCTGCCAGCATTGCTGTGTGCTTAACATCACATCAGCAAAACGCAACGCGTAACCGTCCATTGCTGAGTTAGTCGCTGTTGGGACCGCAATAGGTGAAAACACATCAGCAGCAAGTGTGCGGTCTAGCGCAGAGAAAATACTGACGGTTGCGGCGGTCAGCTGCATTCTGCTTCTGATAACAGTTAGTAAACGCTCTTGTGCCTCGGACAGCGGTAGCATTGCCACTTTTGGTTGCATGTTGTTGGTTACCAAGTTCTAGCTACCTTTTTTACCCTGAAAATTGACCATCCACACGGCTGCCTCTACGCGTGAGCGTAAATTCAGTTTTTTCAGCAAGTGCTTCACATGTACCTTGACGGTGCCATCAGAAATATCGAGCTCGCGGGCAATCAATTTATTGCTCCGCCCTTTCGCAATCAATTCCAGAATTTCTTGTTCCCGGTTAGTCAGTTGGCTGAGATCTGTCGCTGGCTTTTCAACAGGTCTGCGGATCGCATCAGCAAGTGCAGCATTCACCGCTTCGCTGAGCACCATTTTGCCATGCACTGCTTTTTTGATTTGCTCGAGTAATTCATCCGGATCTGAGTCTTTGAGCAAATATCCATCAGCGCCCAGACTTATCGCTTTGATCACATCTTCATTCGAGTCCGATACCGTCAGCATCACAATGCGGGAAGTGACGCCATCATCGCGTAATTTTTTCAGTGTCTGATGGCCATCCATGCCCTGCATGTTTAAATCAAGGATGATTAAATCCGGGTCCAGCTCATTAGCCAAGGCGATAGCTTCAGCACCGGAGCTGGCCTCTGCGACAATTTGCAGCTCTTCCTCAAACGCCAGCAACTGGCGTAATCCCTTGCGTAATAAAGGGTGATCATCCACCAGCATCACACTATAACTGTCGGATTCAGCTGTATCGGTCATCTGTTTTTGCTGCTCTGTCATTGCATGGTCCTGTTGGCGTCCAATGAGGTGCCTATTAAGAAATATTCCATTTGCCTGTATGTTGATTTATATCATGCCCGCGCATTTGACCGAAATGCAGCCGTGATATTTAATGGCAGTACTTACCGCTTTAATAGTTTGTATCCATCTGTTTTTAATGAAAATTTCCACCAACTTCTGAACAAACCTACCCAATAATAGGTATCTCCAACAAGCTGGCAGCTGCTTTTTGCTAACTATTCAGATCCATTGAGGCCGCCTGAACCACCCTGCATAGTGATTGTGATACGCAAAAATATGCAGGAGTTTTTATGGCCGATCTAAAACGATGGCAACCAGAAGATGAACAGTTTTGGTCACAAACTGGTAAAGCCATTGCGACACGGAATCTATGGATCTCGATCCCTAGCTTGTTATGCGGTTTTGCCGTCTGGATGTTGTGGAGCATTCTGACCGTTCAGATGCTCAACCTTGGCTTTCCTTACAGTGCCAGTGATTTATTCTCGTTAACGGCTATTGCCGGATTGACCGGTGCGACACTTCGCATTCCAGCCAGCTTTTTTGTGCGGTTGTGTGGCGGACGTTACACCATCTTTTTGACAACCTCTTTGCTCATGCTTCCCGCTATTGGAACTGGTATCGCTCTACAGGACAAAGAAACGCCATTTTGGGTGTTCCAGCTGATGGCGCTTCTATCCGGTATTGGTGGTGGTAACTTTGCGGCGTCGATGTCGAATATCAGTTTCTTTTTTCCAAAAAAACAACAAGGCCTAGCCTTGGGATTAAATGCCGGTCTTGGTAACTTTGGGGTCACCAGTATGCAAATTCTGGTGCCTCTTTTCATGACTTTCGGCGCCTTCACTGTACTTGGCGGTGGCGACTCCATGATCCTGCAAAAGGCGAGCGGCACCCTGATTGGCGCGATTCCGGCAGGTAGTGAAACCTGGGTACAAAATGGCGGCTTTGTCTGGTTACTGCTGTTAGTACCATTAGCGTTTGCCACCTGGTTTGGCATGAACAACATCAATACCGACGAAGTAACGCCAAAACTACCATCCGCGCCTGTGTCTTTTGCGATCCAACTCTCCATGCTGGCCATCGGCTTTTAAACAGCCAATGCCGGCTTGTTGATGATGCTACCAGACACAGCAAACTGTTCAGGCATTGGCATCCCAAAAGAGCTGGTGTTAAATGCGGTATTGTTTGCCACAGTCTTTTTGCTGAAA
>CBINNO010000176.1:0-8135 GCA_966252055.1 uncultured Rheinheimera sp.
CAGTGACCATGGTGGATAACACCATCATCACCACACAAAAAGCCATCGCAGCTTCAAGCCAGATCATAGAGCCTCCCGCAGTGGTCGCGGCGGCGGCTGGCTGTCCAGCGCCGCCCGGCTCTAAACTCTAGCTCAGCAGCAGCGTTTTACCCCATTCCATTTGCGGTCCTGCTCCAGGCGGAAGAAATCAGCCCGTGTCAGAGGCGCCTGCTCCGGATGGTGCGCCCGTTGATGACGCAGGTAACGTTCATAGGCATCGTCACCGGACAGCTGACGAAGGAATGCCCAGCCCTGCCGGCACCGCTGCCACAACCTGCTGATGCGCAGTCGAACGCCGCGAATCGCAGTCATCTCACCCCTCCTGTCCGCTCAGCCGGCTCGGCTGGTAAGGCGTTTCCGCCGACGGCAACACCGCAAGCCCACGCTGGCGACGCCAGGTCATTCGGAGCATGTCGCCAATCACCAGATACAGCAGCAGCACAAACAGCAGCGCCAGATAAGCGTCCAGCTGCTGATTAAAAATCAGCTGCGGCGCCACGGCGGCTTTGTCCGGCGGCAATAAACCGGCGCTGAGTTTGTGCTGTAAATCATTGGCCGCGGCGAAAAAGCCAATCCGCGGATCGGTGCTGCTGATTTTTTCATAAACCGCCGTAGTGGTCAGAATGACCAGCCACAGCAGCGGTAATCCGGTAACCCACCAATACCGGCCACGACCGCTTTTGAGCAAAATCGCAGTGGCAACCGTCAGCGCGATAGCCGCCAGTAGCTGATTTGAGATACCAAACAAAGGCCACAGAATATTGACGCCGCCGTTGGGGTCAATCACGCCGATGTAGAGGAAATAACCCCAGCCGGCCACCACTACAGTCGAGGTCAGCACCACCGAAGGATACCAGCTGGTCTGGCCCAGTTTGGGCACAAAGTTGCCCAGCATATCCTGCAGCATAAACCGGCCCACCCGGGTGCCGGCATCCAGCGTGGTCAGAATAAATACGGCTTCAAACATGATGGCGAAGTGATACCAGAGCGCCAGCAGGTGCTCGCCAAAGGCCGAGGCAAAAATACTCGCCATGCCAACCGCCAGCGACGGCGCGCCACCCGTGCGGGCAAACAGCGTCGCTTCCCCCATCGCCGCCGCCAGGTTGTTCATCTGTTCAACGGTGACCGGATAACCCCAACTGCTGATAGTCGCGACCGCTGTCGCAGCATCCGCTCCTACTACACCGGCCGGGCTGTTAATGGCGAAATAGACGCCGGGGTCCAGCACACAGGCGGCAATCAGCGCCATCACGGCGACAAAAGACTCCAGCGCCATGCCGCCATAACCGACCATACGGATATCACGTTCATTTTCCAGCAGTTTTGGCGTGGTGCCAGACGCGATCAGCGAATGGAAACCAGAAATGGCGCCGCAGGCGATGGTAATAAACACAAAAGGAAACAAAGACCCGGCGAAAATAGGCCCGGTGCCATCAATAAACTGAGTCAGCGCCGGCATTCTGATGTCAGGCTGCAAAATGACGATGGCAAATGCCAGCAGGATCACAGTGCCAAGCTTCATAAAAGTCGACAGATAGTCACGCGGCGCCAGCAACAGCCAGACCGGCAAAATCGCCGCCAGCAGACCATAGCCAATCACGGCAAATGCCAGCGGCACGCCGGAATGGTTAAAGAGTTCACGCAGGCCAGCCTGCTGGTCGAGCCAGCCGCCGCCACCGACCGACAACAACAACAGCACCACACCCAGCACCGAGCCTTCCAGCACCCGGCCCGGCCGCAGATAACGCATGTAGATGCCGATAAAGACTGCGATCGGAATAGTCGCCGCCACCGTCGAGGTGGCCCAGGGCGAGTGCTTCATCGCATTGACCACCACCAGACCCAGCACGGCGATCAGGATGATCATAATCAGGAAGGTCGCCAACAGCGCGGCAAAACCGCCGACCGGCCCCAGCTCGTCGCGGGCCATCTGGCCGAGGCTTCTGCCGTCGCGGCGCATCGAACAAAACAGCACCACCATGTCCTGCACACAACCGGCCAGTACGCCGCCGACTAAAATCCACAAAGTCCCCGGCAGGTAACCAAACTGGGCGGCCAGCGTTGGGCCAATCAAAGGGCCTGGCCCTGCAATGGCGGCAAAATGGTGGCCAAACACCACCCAGCGATTGGTCGGTACATAATCGCGGCCGTCCGCCAACCGTTCAGCCGGCGTCGCTCGCGTCGGGTCCACCATCAGCACTTTGGCCGCTATCCAGGCGCTGTAAAAACGATAACCAATCAGATAGGTGCAGACGGCGGCGACGATAAACCACAGCGCGTTGATCGATTCGCCGCGATTGAGCGCAATACCGCCGGCGGCCGCTGCGCCTGTGATCGCCACCGCCAGCCAGAGCAAGCTCTGGCGCCAGTTTATATTCATGCTATTCCCCGTCAGGTCTTTGTTTTTGTTTGTTTTTCGCAAACTGTTTTTTAATCACCTGTTCTATCGGGTTCACCGGATCTTGTCAACGCAACCGCCGCTGGTCGGGCAAGGCCGGCGAGCGCAAGGCTGCAACGCTCAAATCACTCAGTGCGAATGGCGCGGTAACTGGCGGGCTATCTGCCGGTACTGGGTCATTTCCTCAAACACCGCCCCTTCATCCAGCTGCGACACTTTGGCGCGGTACAGCTGCTGCCACCAGGTCTGGCTCGGAGGCAATTGCTGTTCCAGCTCTAAACGACGCTGCGCCAGCACATCGTCGGCCAGCAACACATCCAGCCGCGCCTGATTCAGATCGAGCCGGATCCGATCACCGCTGTGCAGCAGCGCCAGCGGGCCACCAACCGCGGCTTCCGGCGAGATATTCAGTACCGAAGGCGCCCCTGAAGTGCCGCTTTGCCGGCCGTCGCCCATCGTGGGTAAAGCGCTGATGCCGCGCGCCAGCAGATAAGTTGGCGGGCGCATATTGACCACTTCGGCCGAACCGGGATAACCCTGCGGCCCACAGTTACGCATCACCAGCATGCAGTGCTCATCTATACCCAGCGCCGGGTCGTCGATGCTGGCGTGGTAATGCTCAGGCCCGTCAAACACCACTGCTTTTAACGTCATCACACCGGGATTGGCCGGGTCGGATAAATACTGGCGGCGAAAATCAGCGTCGATGGCCGACACTTTCATCACGGCCGAGCGGCATAAATTACCGCGCAAAACCAGAAAACCAGCGGCGGCTTTTAACGGTTCCGCCACGGTTTTAATCACCCGCGGATCAAGAATACGGCTGTGCCGAAGATTGTCGCGCTGATGACTGCCCGTCACCGTCAGGCAGTCGCCATCCAGCAGACCGGCGCTGTCGAGTTGCTGCAGCACAGCCGGCACACCGCCGGCATGGAAAAACTCTTCACTTAAGAACTCGCCGACTGGCTGCATATTGACCAACAAGGGCACCTGCTGACCATAGCGCTGCCAGTCATCCATCGTCAGTTCAACCCCGGCATGGCGGGCAATGGCGTTGATATGCACCGGCGCGTTGCTGGAACCACCGAGCGCCGAGCAAAGCCGAATCGCATTGAGAAAAGCCGGTCGCGTCAGGATCTGACTGGGTTTGAGGTCCGAAAGTGTCAAGGCAACGATTTGTTTGCCGGTCTGATAGGCCAGCTGCGCGCGCTCGCGATAAGGCGCCGGGATCGCCGCGCCGCCGGGCAACATCATGCCAAGCGCTTCAGTCAGCGCGTTCATCGTCAGCGCTGTGCCCATCGTATTGCAGTGGCCGGCAGAGGGCGCCGAACTCGCGACCTGACGGATAAAACCGTCGTAATCAATTTCGCCCTGCGCCAGCTGTTTGCGCGCCTGCCAGATGATAGTGCCGGAACCGACACACTGGCCCTGGTAACGGCCATTCAGCATGGGGCCGCCCGACAACGCAATAGCTGGCAGATCGACACTGGCCGCAGCCATTAACAGCGCCGGGGTGGTTTTGTCGCAGCCGGTGGTCAGCACCACGCCGTCCAGCGGATAACCATGCAAAATTTCAGTCAGCGACAGGCATTGCAGGTTGCGGTCCAAAGCGGCTGTGGGCCGGCGACCGGTTTCCTGGATCGGATGGACCGGAAACTCCAGCGGAATACCACCAGCATCGCGAATGCCCGCTTTCACGCGTTCGACCAGTTGCTGGTGAATGCGGTTGCAGGGCACTAAATCCGAACCGGTCTGGGCAATGCCAATCAAGGGTTTGCCAGCCTGCAGTTCGTCCAGTGTCAGGCCAAAATTGAGATATTTTTCCAAATAAAGCGCCGTCATATCCGGATTGGTCGGATCGTCAAACCATTGCTGGCTGCGAAAGGTACGTTTGCTCATCGGTACTCCTGCTTAAACAACGGCGCCTTACAGCGCAACAGCCTGGCTTTGCCCGGCGCGGGCCTGCACAAAAGCCTGCAACAAGGTGGCGGCATTGGCGGCAACTTCAGCGAGACTCTGGCCGGGCTTGTATAAAGGTGCGCCGAGGCCAAAACCCTGACAGCCGGCAGCCAGATAAGCCGGCATCTGCGCCGCACTGATCCCGCCAACCGCCAGCAACAAAGCGCTGGCTGGCAACACGGTGCGCATGGCCGCGATGGCGGCCGGCGGAATTTGCTGGGCCGGAAACAATTTCAGTGCGTCGGCACCGGCATCAAGTGCAACAAAAGCTTCGGAAATGGTGGTACAGCCCGGCACCACCAGCAGGCCATCCGCTTTGGCAGCGCGGATCAGCGCCGGCTGGCAATCCGGGCTGACGATATAATCCAGCGCCAGCGGCCGCAGCATCGCCAGTTGGTCCTGACTTCGCACTGTACCGGCCCCCAGCACCAGGCCCGGTAATTTCGCGGCACGCAGTTGCTGCAGACTGGCCATGGCGGCAGGACAGGTCAGCGGCACTTCCAGCCAGCGAAAGCCGGCCGACAACAGCTGCTGTGCCACCGCCACGGCATCTTCAGGCGGCAAGCCGCGTAAAATTGCGACCAGTGGCAGCTGGCGTAAAGAGTCAGGCATGGTGCAGCTCCTCTGTGGTCAGTGCTTTGGCAAGCAGCCAGATGCCACGCCAACAACTGGCCTGACTGGCATGGGTTTGATAGTGGATCCCGGGCGTAGTCAGTCCCAGCTGCTCAAACGCCAGTTGATAACAAAGCCGCAGCTGGCCATCTGCCACTAAGGTCAGCATCGGCGCTCCGGCCGACGCGGGACCAAGCAGCGGCAGCTGCTGACGCAGCTCGTCACCAATCACCAGGCCTGACAGCAGACTGCGGGCGTCCAGCCGCTTTTCCTCTGCTGTTGCCGCCTGTTCCAGCAGCAGACAACGAGCGGCAAACCACAGCTGGCTCAGCCCCGGCAATTGCTGCGCCAGTGCCACGCCGCGGCAGAAACTGTCGCGACAAAACATCGGTTCGGTCTGAGGCGCAACCGCTCCAACCAAGGCTTTTAAAGACGGCAGCTGCAGGCTTTGTGCATACAGCTCCCCGGTCAGAAAAGTACGGAACTGCTGAACCTGACCATCCGCCAACAGAGCCCATTTGCTGTGAGTGCCAGGCAGACACAACCAGCCCTGCTGCTGGCCCGTGCCGAGGATTTGCAATTCTTCACCGCGCATCCGCTGCGGCAGGCCCGGCACTGACTCATCTTTTAAGCCGGCACATAACCAGACCGGCGCGTTGGTCAGCGGCGCACTGACGGCGGCAGGTAAGCGCATGGCTGCCGCAGCCTGCTGCACCAGCCCGGCCGGACACTGTTGTTGCGGGACATAATGCCAGCCCGCTTCACTGCCAATCATGCCGCCAAGCACCACCTGACTGGCCTTGGCCAGCCAGTCTGCTGCGGCCGCTTTGAGCAGTGCCGGCGCATCGACCGGCTGATGCGTCAGTACACCGCAGGCCAGTTGCCGTTCGGCCAGCACAGTGCCATCCGTCAGGCTCAACAGCGCCAGCCGGCAATGGCTGCTGCCCCAATCTGCTGCGAGCAGCATCAGACGCGGCCGCCATCAATGATCAGCGACTGGCCGGTCATCAGCCTGGACGCCTGCGATGCCAGAAACAGCGCGCCGGCGACAATATCAGCCTCTTCCAGCGTCTGCGGGATAGCCTGCGTCGCCAGACAGGCGCTGACGGCTTCAGGTGTGGCCCAAAGCTCCCGTTGTTTTGGCGTCATCACCCAGCCCGGCACCAGACTATTGACGCGGATGCCGCTGCGACCCAGTTCACGCGCCAGACTTTTGGTCAGGCCAAACACCGCCGATTTGGCCGCGACATAAGCCGGGTAGCCAGTCAGCCCGAGCAAAGGTGCATTCGAGCTCAGATTGATGATGCTGCCATGTCCCAACTGACGCATGTCGTTGCTGACCGCCTGTGCCAGTAAAAAATACGGCGTCAGGTTCACGGCCAGGCTCTGCTGCCAGTCACTGAGCGTCATCTGCTGGAAATCCATCCGGCGGTCATCGGCAGCATTGTTAATCAGCACCGATACTGCGCCTAACTGGTCGCGCACTTCGGTAACCGCCTGTTGCAGCGCATCAGCGTCGGTCAGATCACAGCAGACAAACAGCGGCTCGCGGCCACAGCGTTCCGACAACTGACGGACCAGCGCTTCGCCGGCAGCGCGGTCCAGGTCCAGCAGCGCCACCCGGGCTCCTTGCAGCAGAAAGGCTTCAACCAGCGCCCGGCCTATGCCATTCGCGCCGCCGCTGATTAACACGCAGCTATATTTCAGATCGTCATAGTGACCACAGATCATGCTGTTCTCCGGAAAATCACAATATATTATTTATAATACAATTAGAATTAAACGACTGCAAGCCTCTGTCAGTTGATGGTACAAAGGCTATGGCAGGGCTTAGTTGTGCTGTTGCAGACGCTGCTCAATCAGCTGCAGCGCTTCAGTTTCCAGTTGCAGCGAAAGGCGGGACGCTCTGTCAGCGTCGCCGGCCGCAATGGCCTGATAAATTTGCTCGTGATCCGCCACGCTGGCTGTTTCCACACCCTTGCTGTAGTTGGTAAAGCGGATACTGACTCTGAGTGCCGTTTCGATAAAACTGCGCAGCTGCATAAAAAACGGGTTACCGCTGGCTTTAAGAATGGTCAGATGGAAATCGATATCGGCCGTCAGCGAATCTTCCAGCCCCAGTTCGGCATCGGCCATCCGTTTTAATGCCGACTGCAGTTGTTTCAGCTCGTCTTTGTTGGCATTACGCGCCGCCAGTGCGGCCGCCTGCGGTTCTATTGCCAGTCGCAACTGCATAAAGTCGCGCAGCATTTCCAGGCTGGGTGTGCCTTTTAAAATCCAGTCCAGCACATCCGGGTCAAACAGATTCCAATGTTCCCGCTTTTGCACCATGATGCCGGTGCGTGGCCTGGAGATAATCAGGCCTTTGGCTGCCAGCATTTTGACCGCTTCGCGGGTGGCGGTGCGGCTGATCTGATAACGTTCGCACAGATCGGCTTCGGAGGGAAAATGGCCGTTAAACTGGCCCTGCACTATGGCTTTGCCCAATTCATGCACCAGTTGATGCGTCAGATTATTCGGTGAGCTGGCTCGTAACATGGGGGTCCGCCTGAATTTATAACATCTATATGATATTCAACGGCCGGCCATAAATCCAGCAGGCTCGCATTGCGCCGCTGCCAAAGGCTCCGCGCTGATTGCGGCAGACCAGCGTTCAGCGGGCAACGCCAGCGGTTCCAGCCGTCGGCGCCACAAGGCTCCCGCCTGAGGTTCTGCTGCCCGCTGGGCGCTGCAGAGGCCATCATAAGCACTGCTGACCACCAGCCAGTCGCCGCAAGGGCCGGCGAAGACCGGGCAAGTCGGCTGACTGACCGGCAAGCGGAACTGCTGTAACAGCTGGCCGTCCGGAGTATAAGCCTGCACGGCGCCAGCGCCCCACAAGGCCGTCCACAGCCGGCCGAGCCGGTCAATGCAGGCGCCGTCCGGATAACCGGGCGCGGCAATCTGACAAAATAACTCACCGCAGCCAAGCGCCTGACCATCGGGGGCATAAGGATAACGACGAATTTGCCGGCGCGGTGAATCGGCATGATAAAGCCAACGGCCATCCGGCGAAAAACACAGACCATTGCTGATCTGCAAGCCCTGCAACAACGGCTGGCAATGGCCCGCCTGCAGACGAAACAGC
>CBINNO010000177.1:0-8080 GCA_966252055.1 uncultured Rheinheimera sp.
AAGACTGGCAAAAAGGCACCTGGAAGCTGGGCACCGACTACCGGCTGGATAACAACGACCTGCTCTATGCCTTTGTTGCCACAGGCTTTAAAGCAGGCGGTTTCTTTGAAGACTTCGATATTTGTGATTGCGGCCAGTATTCCAATCTGCCTTATGGCCCGGAGCAGGTCACCAACTATGAAGCCGGTTATAAAGGCAGCCTGCTGGATGGCAAAATGAACCTGTCGGCGGCTCTGTTTTACAGCGATTACAGCGACATGCAGGTCACCAATAACCAGAAGGTTGGCACCCGGCCGGATGGCAGCGAAAAGTTTCACAACGTGACGGTCAATATCGGTGAGGCCAGCATGAAAGGGCTGGAACTGGAGCTTGACTACATTCCCTGGACCGGTGGCCGGCTGAGCGGTTATGTCGCCTGGCTCAATGCCCGCGTCGACAAGATCCCGTTTGAAGACACTTATTACTGCGCAGAGCGGCTGGAATATGGCCAAAAACCTTGCGCTGTCGGACCGGTGGATATCAGCGGCAACAGCCTGCCGTATGCACCGGACTGGTCCAGCAGCCTGACGCTGAAACATACGCTGGAGCTTGGCGGTTATGCGCTGGAGCCGTCGGTGACCGCCCACTGGCAGAGCAAAATGTACACCTCACTGAATAACTACGATGGCGCACATTTGTCTGACGCGCAGCCGGCCTACTGGAAAATAGATGCCAGTGTCCGCTTGTTACCGTCGCAAGGCAGCTGGTGGCTGGAAGCTTACGGCAGCAACCTGACCGACGAATATGTCCGCAACGCCAATTACTTCCAATTTAGGGACGGTTTTATCCGCTCGACCTACAACCCGCCGCGGATGTACGGCGTCAGAGTCGGCTACGACTTCTGAGCCGGCTGACGGGCTGCGTGGCGCCGGCTTTGCCGGTGCCTGCCACAGACTGGCGTCCTGATCTGAGCCCGGGATCAGGACGTGACGCCAGCCAGCTCTTTCCAACAGTAACAACATCACAACAGGTATAAAAAACACCACAGGAGTTTGTTATGTCGATGCGGTTTTCACGTCTGAGTTTGCTGGTTTGTCTGGGTCTGTCACCACAGGCTTTTGCCAGTAACGGTAGTTTCCAGCAATTTTTAAATACGATGCGTGCTTTTGAGTCGGGCGTTGACCCGGCCAAAGCGGCGTTTTACCGGCAGAATCTGGACCAGCCGGTTTACAACTATGCTCAAGTGACGGCGCCGGGCCAGATAGTCCGTAACCCGGTGACCGGTTCGATGATCCCGGAAGCCACCACCATTCGTGAGTTTTTTCAGAAGCTTGGCGTCAATGGGTTTTATAGTGAGTATCCGGCGGATGAAGCAGCGATGTTCCGCACCATGCAGTATAACTCGCTGAATGCCTGGGGTTTTATCGGTTATCAGCTCGGCGAAGCTGTCCTGATTTCGGCAGGTTATTACAGCCCGAAACAAGTGACGCAGGGCAATGAAACGCTCGACAGCTTTTATATTTTTCTGCCCGACAGCACCTGGGCGAATGGCGTCAAGCAGGCGCGTTCGGAGATCCCGGGGTCCGGCGGCAATTATATCCTCGCCACCGACACCAACTTATGGCAGGGCAGTTTTGTCGGCAAAAACGGTGTCAACAGCTTCAATGACCTGAAAATTCCGGACAAACAGGAAGTGGTGATCCGCGATGTGATGCGGTTTAACTACGGGGTGATGTCGGAATTGCTGGCCAAAGCCAATATGACCTGGGCCCAGGCGCTGGCAAAAAGCTGGCCTGGTAAAGATGAAAATGGCAATAACATCACAGTGCAGGCCACGATGTCTGGTTTGTTGGCGGCGGCACACTTGCGTGGCGCCTGGGGCACGGCGGACCTCTTGATCAACAACACCATGAGTTGTGATGAGCTCGGTACCTGTATCACCACTTATGTCCACAAATTTGGTGGCTATGACACCATTTTCGACACACCAGCCAATGATGTGATCAGTGGCAGCCCGTACAACGAAACTTTCACTGCCGGTTGGGGCAATGACGTCGTGGAGACCGGCGGTGGCAAAGACCTGATTCAGCTGAACCAGAGTGCCGGCGGCCGCACGCTGGTGAAAGGATTTACGGTGGGTGATGACAGAGTGGTGCTGCGCGGCTGGAGCATCAGCAATCCATTACAAAACCTGAGCGTGACACAAGGCGCAGAGGGCGCTGAACTGAGTTTCGCCGGTCAGACGCTGGTATTGGAAAATGTCACAGCAGCGGCGGTGCAGGCCAATGTCGGAGCGGTCATTCAGGCCGGCAACATTTATCCGCTGGCCTGGAGCGGCAAGAGTACGGTCAGCGGTTTTAACCCGCAGGCCGATCAGATCCGCGGCACCGCCGGCATCGATTTCAAGCACTTAAAAGCGTTCCAGGACAATGGCAATCTGTTTATCGGCACGCAGGCGGCGGATGGTGGCGTGTATTCCTGGATTGAGCTGACCGGCTTAAACCGCAGCCAGGTGGTACCGGAGATGTTTGTTGATGTGACCGGCAGCTTTAACCGGCTGGGTTATACCGTGCTGCTTAATCATCAGAACTGGGGCTGGGGTCAGACCAAAACGATCGACTACTTTAAAGCCGCCGATACCAGCGTCAACCTGAGTGCCTTCCCTTATACCTTCGGCACGCTGAAACTGACGCAGGATGGCACCACCACAGTACTGAGCCTGACTGGCAGTGGCGCGCAGGGCGACACCAAATCGCTGCGGCTGCTCAACACTAAAATCAGTGACATCACTGCGGCGAATTTCTTTGGTCTCAAGGGCGGCAGTTTCAGTGACGTCACCATTGATGACCCGTCCAATGCGGTGTATTTCACTGTCAGTACCAGCGTCAGTGGCAGTGGCGGCACTGTGTCCCCCAGTGGCGCTGTGCAGGTACGGCAGAACACCAATCAGCTGTTCACACTGACGCCTGCTGCCGGCTACAAAGTCAAATCCATTGTCCTCAATGGCGTGGTGCAGCCGGTGGGCAACAGCATCACGGTCAGTCAGGTCAATGCCAACGCTACACTGGTGGTCAGTTTTGAACCGGGCAGCAGTTGTCTGACGCCAGCCTGGGATACCAACGCGGTGTATGTCGGTGGCAACAAAGTCAGTTATCAGGGCTTTGAATACACGGCACGCTGGTGGACACAAGGCAATGCACCGGGCAGCAACGAAGTCTGGACCAAAGGTGCGGCCTGTCAGTAAGGCGCTGGAAACAGTCTGGCGGGCGGGACATGACAGACTGTGAGTCACCGGCTCTGCATGACGGGAACAAACCCGGCATGCAGAACCTGCAGAGTGCGAAATACCTGGCCGGAATTCCCTGCCGGCCAGGGCTCCTGCCAACCGGTCCTTTGCGGACCGGTTTTTTTATGCTGCGGCCATGCGTACATGTTTATGCGCCGCACGATCCGGCGCCCGCCTGGCCGCCAGTTTCAGCTTTTTAAAAACTCTGGCGACAGCGTCAGCTCGTCGTTACGGTTGACGCCGACGCCACGGTCAATGATGTTTTGAGCGATTTGTTTGGCTTCGTCCAGCGAGTGCATCTCGTAAGTACCGCACTGATACACGTTCAGCTCAGGGATCTGGCTCTGATCCTGCACCTGCAACACGTCGTTCATCGCCGCCTGCCAGGCGTTGGCGACCCGGGCTTCGTCCGGCGTGCCGATCAGGCTCATGTAAAAACCGGTGCGACAGCCCATTGGCGAGATATCGATGATTTCGACGCCCTGGCCATTTAAGTGGTCGCGCATAAAGCCGGCGAATAAATGTTCCAGCGTGTGGATGCCTTTTTCTGACAGGATCTCCTGATTTGGCACACAAAAACGCAGGTCAAACACGGTGATATCGTCGCCTTTGGGCGTGGTCATCTTTTTGGCCACCCGCACTGCTGGTGCTTTCATAATGGTGTGGTCAACGGTAAAACTGTCCAGTAATGGCATAGCAGGTTCCTCTGTGGATCCGGTCATTGATGGGCGCGATTATAACGGTGACGGCAAGACAAAACAGCAAAAGTTCCGTGCTTTTGGCGGCCATTTCGTCAGTTAAGCGCAAAAAACAAAAAATTTTGCCGCAATAACCTTGAATGCTTTAGGGGATAACCCCATTAACCGGTCAACACAAAAAAATGTTCCAAATTCTAGAGCGGAGTAAATTATGGGCAGAATTATTGGTATTGACTTAGGTACAACTAACAGCTGTGTCGCGATCTTAGATGGCGATCAGCCGCGCGTCATCGAAAACGCTGAAGGCGCCCGTACTACCCCTTCGATCATCGCATATGCCGAAGACGGCGAAGTGTTAGTCGGTCAGCCAGCCAAGCGTCAGGCGGTGACTAACCCGAAAAACACCCTGTTTGCTATCAAGCGTCTGATCGGCCGTCGTTTTGAAGACGCCGAAGTGCAGCGCGACATCAAAATCATGCCTTACCAAATCACCCGTGCTGACAATGGTGACGCCTGGGTTGAAGTCAAAGGCAAAAAGCTGGCTGCGCCACAAATTTCAGCAGAAGTGCTGAAAAAGATGAAGAAAACCGCCGAAGATTATCTGGGTGAGCCAGTGACTGAAGCGGTCATCACAGTACCGGCTTATTTCAACGACGCCCAGCGTCAGGCCACCAAAGACGCTGGCCGTATTGCTGGTTTGGAAGTCAAACGGATCATCAACGAGCCAACAGCAGCTGCGCTGGCTTATGGTATGGACAAGAAAAAAGGCGACACCAAAGTTGCAGTTTACGACTTGGGTGGTGGTACTTTTGATATCTCGATCATCGAAATCGACGACGTCGACGGCGAGCAAACCTTCGAAGTGCTGGCAACCAATGGTGACACCCACTTAGGGGGTGAAGACTTCGACTCACGCCTGATCAACTATCTGGTTGACGAGTTCAAGAAAGAACAGGGCATTGACCTGCGCAACGACCCGCTGGCGATGCAACGCTTAAAAGAAGCCGGTGAAAAAGCCAAGATTGAGCTGTCATCCGCTTCACAAACCGAAGTGAACCTGCCGTACATCACGGCGGATGCCACAGGTCCAAAACACCTGAACATCAAAGTGACGCGCGCCAAGCTGGAATCTTTGGTTGAAGATCTGATCAGTCGCACCATGGAGCCGCTGAAGCAGGCGCTGAAAGATGCCGATCTGTCCGTCAGTGACATCGACGACATCATTCTGGTCGGCGGTCAGACCCGCATGCCAAAAGTACAGGAAGCGGTCACCGCGTTCTTCGGTAAAGAGCCACGCAAAGACGTCAACCCGGACGAAGCGGTTGCTGTGGGTGCTGCTATCCAGGGCGCGGTGCTGTCAGGTGATGTCAAAGACGTGTTGCTGCTGGACGTGACCCCGCTGTCACTGGGTATCGAGACCATGGGCAGCGTGATGACGGCGCTGATTGAGAAGAACACGACTATTCCTACTAAGAAGTCGCAAACCTTCTCGACAGCCGAAGATAACCAGTCTGCCGTGACCATTCACGTGCTGCAGGGCGAGCGTAAACAAGCGTCTGCCAACAAGTCGCTGGGTCAGTTTAACTTGGAAGGCATTCGTCCGGCCCGCCGTGGCGAGCCACAAATCGAAGTGACTTTCGACCTGGACGCCGACGGTATCCTGCACGTATCGGCCAAGGACAAAGACACCGGTAAAGAGCAGAAGATCACCATCAAGGCATCTTCAGGTCTGACCGATGATGAAATCCAGCGCATGGTCCGCGACGCTGAGATGAACGCCGAAGAAGACAAGAAGTTTGAAGAGCTGGTGCAGACCCGTAACCAGGCTGATGCGCTGGTGCACGCGACCCGCAAACAGCTGGAAGAAGCCGGTACCAATCTGGCGACTAACGACAAACAAGAGATTGAAGCCGCCATCAGCGCGCTGGAAGGCGTGATTAAAGGCAACGACAAAGCTGAGATCGAAGCGAAAACTCAGGCGCTGGTACAGGCTGCCCAGAAACTGCAGGGCGCTGCCCAGCAGCACAACCCGGGTGCAGACGCCGGTCAGGCGAAAAACGCCAATGACGACGTGGTCGACGCTGAGTTTGAAGAAGTCAAAGACAACAAGTAAGCGTTGTCTTGCGAAAGCCAAAGCTATAAGCTGCGGCTTTCCACCAGTTTACAGGGAAAGCGACCGCCACGGCGGTCGCTTGTCTATCCGCTGACCCTGAACAGATTGAAGCAGCATTATGTCAAAGCGTGATTATTACGAAGTGCTCGGTGTCGCCAAAGGCGCCGACGAGAAAGAAATCAAAAAGGCCTATAAAAGGCTGGCGATGAAATATCACCCGGACCGCACTCAGGGTGATAAAGCCATGGAAGAAAAATTTAAGGAAGTGCAGGAAGCCTACGAAATCCTCAACGATGACCAGAAACGGGCCGCTTATGACCAATATGGTCATGCTGGCGTGGACCCGAATCGTGGCGCGGGCGGTTTTGGTGGCGGCGGCGCGGACTTCGGCGATATCTTCGGCGATGTGTTCGGCGATATCTTTGGCGGCGGCCGTCGTGGCGGCGGTGGCAGCCGGGCTTCGCGCGGGGCAGATTTACGCTACAACCTCGAGCTCAGCCTGGAAGAAGCCGTCAAAGGCAAAGAGCTGGAAATCAAAGTACCGACGCTGGTCAACTGCGACAGCTGCGAAGGCTCAGGCGCGAAAAAAGGCACCTCGGCCAAGACCTGTACCACTTGTGGTGGTCATGGTCAGGTCACCATGCGTCAGGGCTTTTTTGCCGTGCAGCAAACGTGTCCGACTTGTAACGGCCGCGGTAAAATTATCCCGGAACCATGCCCGAAATGTCATGGTGAAGGGCGCGTTGAGAAGACCAAGCTGCTGAAAGTGAAGATCCCGGCTGGTGTTGACACTGGTGATCGCATCCGGCTGACCGGCGAAGGCGAAGCGGGCATGCATGGGGCGCCAGCAGGCGATTTGTATGTGCAGGTGCATGTGCGCGAGCATCCGATTTTTGTACGCGATGGCAACAATCTGGCCTGCGAAGTGCCGATCAGCTTCTCGATTGCCGCGCTCGGTGGGGAAATTGATGTGCCGACGCTGGATGGCCGCGTCAAGCTGAAGATCCCGGCCGAGACGCAAACCGACAAAATGTTCCGGCTGCGCGGTAAAGGTGTGCAGTCGGTGCGCGGCGGCGGGGTCGGCGATTTGGTCTGTAAAGTGGTGGTGGAAACGCCGGTCAATCTGTCAGACAAGCAAAAAGAGTTGCTCAGACAGCTGGATGAAAGCTGGGGCGGCGAAAGTGAAGCCAAACACAGGCCTAAGTCCAAAGGTTTCTTTGACGGTGTAAAAAAATTCTTTGATGATTTAACCGGTTAAGGTTCTGTGTGGATTCAGCCAGCGATGCTGGCTGAATTATTTGAAGCGCCGGTTGGCGCGCTGATGAATGGAGTTCTGATGAAAAAAATTTCTGTGTGTGCAGCCGCTTTGCTGACGGTGCTGGGTTTGACTTCCTGCGCCGAATCCCCGACAGGACGGCCTCAGCTGATGCTGTTTGATCAGAATCAGGTCAATCAGATGGGCGTACAGACTTTTGAAGAACTGAAGACCAAGACGCCAATCAGCAAGGACAAAAAGTCCAATCAGTATGTGCAGTGTGTTGCCAAACAGGTGCTCAGTGTCACGCCCGCAAAATATCAGCAAAATCAGTGGGAAATCGTGGTGTTTGACAGCGATCAGGTCAATGCCTTTGCATTGCCGGGCGGCAAAATCGGCGTGTATACCGGTTTGTTGCTGGTTGCCGAAAATCAGCATCAGCTGGCGGCTGTTATCGGCCACGAAATTGCCCACGTGATGGCCGGTCACTCCAACGAACGTTTGTCGAGCAACCAGGCGGTACAGACCGCACTGGGGGTCACTGATGTGGCGCTCAACGCGATGAACACCCGTTACAAAGCAGAATTGTCCAGCGCATTTGGCCTGGGCGCCCAGGTTGGCCTGATTTTGCCATTCAGCCGGGTGCATGAGTCGGAAGCAGATTTGATTGGCCTGGATTTGATGGCCAAAGCCGGTTTTGACCCGCAAGAGTCGGTCAAACTGTGGCAAAACATGGCCAAACAGGGCAG
>CBINNO010000178.1:0-8004 GCA_966252055.1 uncultured Rheinheimera sp.
CGATTTTGTCTTAGCAGCCAAGTGCCGATCTGCAGATGACGTGGCTTGGACTGACACGCACAAAAAAACCGTGTCAGACACGGTTTCTTTAGAGGCTTAGCCAGTATTATTCGCCACCACCTGCGCGTTCTTTCAGCACAGCAATCAAAGCTGAACCGGCATGATTTGATTCAGCCCAGCCAATATCTCCCGATGCAGTAATCTGTGCGGCCGGTAACTGCTTAATAATAAATTCACCTGCCCCTGCTGCGTTGCTCTTTACTGCAAATCGGATCAGCGGGAGACCATCACAGATCACCCCATCATAGATATTTCTTAATCTTAATCTGTTGTCCGATAAAATTTTCCGCAAGCGGTTTTTATCATCCGCTTTGACGTAATCACACATGGAGGCAGCCAGCTGTTCCTGCGCATGAACGGCAGGTGCTGTGACCATTAAACCCGCAGCCAACGACAGACATAACGTGGCATTCATCAGTTTCATAAGCACCTCTGGGGCTGAATTAGCGAAACAAAACTAATACTAGCAACATGTTAGATGATGCGCAACGCCGCTGTTTTCAGCGCTGTCGCTCCAGTTGCAGAAAACGATAAGCAGCAGGATTTTGTGCATCTGCTTGGTGCTCTTGCAGGCCTGTCAAAGTCCAACCTGCATCGGTTTGGTAGTCCGGGAAGAAAGCATCACCCGGTACGCTGAGCTCAAACTCGGTTAAATACAGCCGATCAGCAAACGGTAAACTCTGTCGATACAATTCAGCACCGCCAATAACCATCACCTCTGGCTCTGCGGCTACCAAAGCCAGCGCTTGCTCAAGGCTGTGGACCCAATCGGCGGCAAGCCCAGCGGGTTTTACTTGTCTGCTGATGATGATATTGCGCCGGCCCGGCAATAACCGACCGATAGAATCAAAAGTCTTGCGCCCCATAATCACCGGCTTCCCCAACGTCACCTTTTTAAAATGCGCCAGATCTGCCGGCATATGCCAAGGCATCTGATTATTGTGACCAATCACCCGGTCACGTGCCATCGCAGCGATTAGACTCAACTTCATGAATCGCCCTTAACGCCGATAAATTACTTCGACTTCATAGTCGTCATCATCAAAATCATCATCATCCAGATCATCGGATAAATCCATTGCGTCGGAATGATAATCATCCCATTTGAACTGGACAGGGTCTTGCTGAACTTCGACAACCTCTTCTTTTGGTAATTGATCCAGGTAGGCCTGAACATCGCGGCACATTGCCTCTGTATGCGTTCTGGAAGCGGCTGAAACCTGATAGACAGGACCTTCCCAGCCGATAGCGGCGATCACGTTCTGTTTAATCTCTTCCAGCTCATCCTCGAGCACCAGATCTATCTTGTTGAACACCAGCCAGCGTGGTTTGTTCGCCAACTTATCGCTGTATTTTGACAGCTCATTGATAATGACCTTTGCATTCTCAGCCGGGTCTGATCCATCTGCTGGTAAAACATCGATCATATGTAACAGCACGCCACAGCGCTCAAGGTGCTTCAGGAACTGAATACCAAGCCCGGCTCCCTCTGCAGCACCTTCAATCAATCCAGGAATGTCGGCGATCACGAAGGACTTGCCGCTTTCAGTCCGTACAACCCCCAAGTTTGGAACCAGCGTCGTAAAAGGGTAGTCAGCTACCTTTGGTTTGGCAGAAGAGACAGCCCGAATGAAAGTTGACTTCCCTGCGTTGGGAAGTCCCAGCATACCCACATCAGCCAACAGCAAAAGCTCTAAACGCAGATTCCGGACTTCACCCGGTGTACCGTTGGTTTTTTTCCGGGGCGTTCTGTTAGTACTGCTCGCAAAGCGCGCATTACCCAGACCATGCCAGCCACCTTTGGCGACCATCAACTTTTGGCCGTTCTGAGTCAGGTCGCCCAACACCTCATTTGTGTCGATATCAACAGCACGGGTTCCAACCGGTACCCGCAGCACCAAGTCACTGCCACGCTTACCGGTACAGTTGGTACTCATACCATTCTGACCACGCTCAGCAATATGATTTTTTTCAAATTGATAATCGACCAGCGTGTTCAGATTGCTGTCGGCTTGCAGATAAACATCACCACCATCACCACCATCACCACCGTTTGGGCCGCCTTTGGCGACAAATTTCTCGCGGCGAAAGCTGATAATACCGTTACCACCGTCACCGGCTTCCACGCGGATCAATGCTTCATCTACAAATTTCATCTTGGCCAAATCCTGTCAATAAACTGCAGTCATTATAACTCTTGTCAGAGTAACTGCTAAAACAATGAGTTGCCTGCCGGGCCAGGCAAAAAAAAACCCCGCAGACTTGCGGGGTTTTTTCGAAGCTTGCGAATTATTCAGCGACGATGCTGACGAATTTGCGGTTGTGTTCACCTTTCACTTCGAACTGAACCTTACCGTCAGTCAAAGCGAACAGAGTGTGGTCTTTACCGATGCCTACATTGCTACCAGCATGGAATTTAGTACCACGTTGGCGAACGATGATGTTACCAGCCAGAACTGATTCACCGCCGAAACGCTTAACACCTAAGCGTTTCGCTTCTGAATCACGACCGTTACGTGTACTACCTACACCTTTTTTACTTGCCATGAGTCGTTACTCCTGAAATTAAGCGCTGATGCCAGTAATTTTCACTTCAGTAAACCACTGGCGATGGCCAGCTTGTTTACGGTAGTGCTTACGACGACGGAATTTAACGATTTTGACTTTGTCGCCACGATCGTGAGAAATAACTTCCGCAACTACTTTGCTGCCTTCAACCACTGGAGTACCGATTTTGACATCGTCGCCATTGACGATCATCAGAGCGGCAAACTCTACTTTGGCGCCAGTTTCTAACTCCAGCTTCTCAAGACGAAGGGTTTGGCCTTCAGTCACACGGTGCTGTTTGCCACCACTTTGGAAAACCGCGTACATATAAACTCCGTACAGATCGCGCCAACCGCATAGGGGACGCGTTAAATTAGATTCACAGGGCGCGAATTGTACGCAATTTCCACTACCCTAGCAAGCAAAAAAAAGAAAAAGATCCTCAGGATGAAAAAGGATCGAGTTTTAGTTTTGCCCATTGGTTTGTTGTTGTAGAATCTGCGCACTCCGGTTTTCCGACACTAACAGATCCCGCATGACGCTCGATGAAATCCGCCTGTTAAGTCAGCAAGATATGGCCGCTGTGAACGCCCATATTTTTTCCCAGCTTAATTCCGATGTCGCGTTAATTAACCAGCTCGGTATTTACATAGTAAACAGCGGCGGTAAGCGCCTACGCCCACTGTTAGCTGTTTTAGCTGCGAGAGCACTTGATTATGAGGGTAATCAACATATTACACTCGCTACTATCATTGAATTTATCCACACTGCCACATTACTGCACGACGATGTTGTCGACGAATCAATGCTTCGTCGAGGTAAAGAGACCGCCAATGCCGTTTTTGGGAATCAGGCCAGTGTACTCGTCGGTGATTTCCTTTACACGCGCGCTTTCCAGTTGATGGTGTCGCTGGGTCGTATGCGAGTCATGCAAATTCTTGCTGATGCCACCAACGTGATTGCCGAAGGTGAAGTATTGCAGTTGATGAATGTCAATGACCCTGACACAACTGAACAAAGCTATATGCAAGTCATTTACTGTAAAACGGCCCGGCTCTTTGAGGCGGCCACTGAGCTTGCTGCCGTTTTAGCGGACAAGGACGAAGCCACGACAGAAGCAATGCGTTTATATGGCCTGCACCTTGGGACTGCATTTCAACTCATTGATGATGTGCTGGATTATCAGGCCGATGTCGCGGAACTGGGTAAGAATATCGGCGATGACCTGGCAGAAGGTAAACCTACCCTGCCACTTATCCACGCTTTGAAACACGGGAATCCAGAACAACAAGCACTGATTCGCTCAGCTATTATTGACAGCAACGGCTTACAACATCTTGATGAAATCATGACCGCGATGCATCAAGCCAAATCCTTTGATTACACGCGCCAAATTGCTGAGCAAGAAGCCCAGAAGGCAAAAGATGCAATCGCGTTCCTGCGTGACAGCCCATATAAAACAGCATTAATGACCTTGGCAGATATTTCTGTCCAGCGTAACCACTGACAACAAATCACATGCGACAAAGTAAAAAGCCAGCTGATGCTGGCTTTTTTCCTCGTCTTAACAGCTTAAGCTTTGTTGACGAACTCTTCGCCAAGCAAGATATCAGCTTTCAACGTTGGTAACATATCTGCTAAAGCTTTTTGCTCATAAGCACTCAAGGTACCGATTGGCAGCAACGCTTCGACACCGTTCTTACCCAGCTTCACTGGCTGAGCAAAGAAGCGGGCATGCTCACCCTGACCTTCGACATAAGCGTATTCAGTCACGTCTTCGCCCTGCAGACCTTTGATCAGGCTTACACAGAAACGAGCTGCGGCCTGGCCCATCGACAGGGTTGCAGACCCGCCACCGGCTTTGGCTTCAACAACTTCTGTACCGGCATTTTGGATACGGTAAGTCAGAGAAGATACTTCTTCATCAGTGAAAGCAACACCGGCTACCTGCGACAACAATGGCAGAATAGTGGTACCGCTGTGACCACCAATCACCGGTACAACCGTATCTGCCGGATTCTTGCCTTTTAATTCAGCAACGAATGTTTCAGCCCGGATAACATCAAGCGTAGTCACACCAAACAGACGTTTGGCATCATAAGTCCCTGCTTTTTTGAATACTTCAGCGGCGATAGCCACAGTCGTGTTAACAGGGTTTGTGATCACGCCAACCAGCGCTTTCGGGCAGTTTACAACAATAGCTTCTGCCAGAGTTTTCACGACGCCCGCATTAATGTTGAACAGATCTGAGCGATCCATCCCTGGTTTGCGTGGCATACCTGCCGGGATCATGACAACATCGGCACCAGCCAGTGCAGTCGACAGATCATCCTTGCCGTAACCCGTAACTTTTACCGCGGTCGGGATATGGCTGAGGTCCACAGCAACCCCTGGCGTCACAGGGGCCAGGTCATACAAAGCTAAATCAGTACCGGCTGGCAACTCTAACTTCAGTAACAAAGACAGGGCCTGACCAATACCACCTGCAGCACCTAAAACGGCAACTTTCATGCTTCTCTCCCAATTAAACGGTTCACCGAAAAAACGCGCCAACAATACTGAAATACAGCACAAATTACAAATGACTTATACCAAAGTAGCAGCACATTTTTTCGCCAATCTGGTATTTGACGAACTGCCATCACATGACCTTGTCTTACGATTCAGTGCTGGCTGCCGGCAAGGAATTTTGTCGTTTGAATCACATCAGTCCTTTGCTATGGTATGCTCAAAAACTTTGTTAAGCATTTCAAAATAAATCTGCGCAACTATGACAAAACAAAACAAGCAAGAGGCTTTGATTCAGGCTTTCAAAGCACTTCTCAAAGAAGAACGATTTGGCTCACAAAGTGATATTGTCGAAGCATTGAAAACCGATGGTTTTGATAATGTCAGCCAATCGAAAGTATCAAGACTTTTAAGTAAATTTGGCGCGGTTCGAACCCGTAACGCCAGGCAGGAAATGGTCTACTGTCTGCCACCAGAACTGGGCGTCCCAACAACAAAGAGCCCACTGCGGCAATTAGTTCTGGACATTGAACATAACGACGTGATGATCATCATCAGAACAAGTCCCGGCGCAGCCCAACTCATCGCACGGCTGCTGGACTCTGTGGGTAAAGCAGAGGGCGTGCTTGGCACTATCGCTGGCGACGATACCATTTTTATTGCGCCGACCAGTGTTAAAAATATCAACTTCACACTAACCAAAGTAACTGAGTTATTTGAGAAAGTTTAGTATCACTAAGTAATCCCTTTTACACCGCCCAATCTTCGAGGTACGAAACCGAGGGGGCAAAGAAAGCTGCCCCTGCGTCAGCTTGCACATAGTCAAGCAACAAATCGTAATCACCGTCGACACCCAATCGTCTTTGCAACCAATCAGTATAGGCTTCGGGTATTGCTGAAAATGCAAGTTGCACCAGTCCTTGGCTCTTCAGATTGCCGAACGGCATATTCTGGAATATCAGAGGATAAAATTCGCCCTTATCATCCAGCACTGCGGCTTTCACTGCATGGCTTTGCCGACCCAATTGAGCAAGCGCCAAATGTTGTCCGTCAAGTTTGTGCTGGCCCATTATCATCTCTTGTTGCTGCTGGGTGAGTAGTTGCCAGCGGTTCAGATCTAACCTGTAGCGTTGAAAATACAGATAGCTACCTTGCGCGAACTCCGGCTGATTTTGTTCAGATACTAATGCCAACTCGCGTTTTTTTCTCCCTTTTGGAGATACCGGCTGATCGATGAACCCCGTCAGGTCACGACCATCCATAAAACGGAAGCAATGCGTTTGTTCCATGAGTTCTATATGGGGCGACAGCAATTGGTAGCATTGTTGCAATGCTAAATGCAGCACGTCATAACGATCAGCCCTGACTTGTAACAGCAAGTCATAGGGTATTGAAGGCATCGCCAGGTCGTCAATTTCGACCGGTTCAAAAGGTTCTAATCCTAAAGGGCGCTGTTTTGGATATAAGGCATCCCAATAGCTGGCACCGATCGCAACGACTGCATTCAAATTTGCTTCAGAAAACTGCTCAGACAGTTTATGCATCAAAGACGGAACCATCCCGAGCGTTCGCTTGATCTGTAATTCATGGCCATCCAGGGCATTAATTAACAGAAAAATCCCGTGCAGATTCGGTTCCGCACAAATACCGCTTTGTTCTCTTGCCATCTTCACTGCAAATAAGTCTGATAATCACGACATGCTAACGAAAAATGCGCGTCCAGCCAAATCTGCCAGATTGTTGTGAGATATATCTCACATTTAAGTACGCCAAAGCGGCAATTTTCGGTAACAGAGTAGAGAGGATTTCGTATAAGCAAATGATTTATATAAACTTTATGCAATGGCAAAGTTATTTCAATTGAGTTACATCTGGATTGACATGGCTTACAACCACCAAATCCAGCGAATGTTCAGCGATAATGTACTCATTGTTTCAGCGTGCTCACGCAATATTTTGTGAAAACGAGCAGGCTTCAGATTGTCAGGGACAGGCTCAGGATGAGCTGAGATTATAGGATGTAATCTCTAGGGATTCAGGATGCCGGGAGCGGTAGTGCTGACAGGGAGTCAGTCGAGGGATTGATGTAAGGACGTTGCAGGATGCAACAGTGGTGTCAGGATGATGCCCGCATGGAAAGAAGGACGTTGCAGGATGCAACAGTGGTGTCAGGATGATGCCCGCATGGAAAGAAGGACGTTGCAGGATGCAACAGTGGTATCAGGATGATGCCCGCATGGAAGGAAGGACGTTGCAGGATGCAACAGTGGTGTCAGGATGATGCCAGCATGGAAGGAAGGACGTTGCAGGAAGCAACAGTGGTATCAGGATGCTACCCGCATGGAAGGAAGGACGTTGCAGGATGCAACAGTGGTGTCAGGACGATACCCGCATGGATGGGAGGATGTTGCAGGATGCAACTGTGGTATCAGGATGATGCCCGCATGGATGGAAGGATGCTACAGGATGTAGCAGCAGTATACGGAAGATACTCTCAAGGATTGGAAAGCCGGCCTGGCTTGATGTACAACACTGCGGTGGCAGCGTTTTACGAGCATGGATGTTAAAACCTTCACAGCGCGTGAATCTCCTTCGGGAGTCAGGGAAGAAGCCTCAGGGCACAAAATGGACTTTGAAAAAAGCATTACGGTAGCCGCACCCCAAAAGGGTGCGGCTTTCCTGTTTATGGCTTTGAAGCTATACAATTTTCTGTGTAAGTGGCTGTTTACCATAATGATATTATGGTCACGGTTTTGGCCTTTTACCTCTGTGGACTCTCGTGTTGAATCAATAGTCAGTGCGACTGCAATAACGAAAGTAATCCGTGCAGGTCTAATCAATTGCGTTTTTACTGCTGCAGCCAGTTGCATGTACCAAAGCTCGCGAAGC
>CBINNO010000179.1:0-8002 GCA_966252055.1 uncultured Rheinheimera sp.
GTCGCGAGCAGGATTACATTTAGTGACGAATTGACTACACAATGCAGTGAATCTTTATCTTTTCGGTGGACTTGTGCTCAGTTCGTTCCAGTTTTGCAGATAATAACGGGCAGTCGGGTGCGAGCCAGCCTGCTGGAAGTATTTGCGGGCTTTCACCAGATCGCGGCTCGTGTATTCGCCTTCGAAATAGATGAGCCCAAGGTAATAATTAGCACTGCTGCTGCCCAACCGGGCCGCTTGCTGCAACAGGGTTATCGCTTTGGCGGTGTCTGCCGGCGTACCTTTGCCAAACAGATAGAGCAAGGCCATCCGGTTGACGGCCGGTGCATAGTTTTGTTCAGCGGCAAAACTATACAGACGCAGGGCGCCGGCCGGATCTGCTTCGCTCGCTTCGCCATCTTCCAGCATCACGCCGGCCTGATAAGCACAAGCCGCAACACCTTGTCGTGTGCATAAATAAAACCAGCGGCTGGCCTGAACAGGATCATGTTGCGCGGACTTTTCGGTGCGGTACCACTGACCCAGTTTCAGCATGGCGCGGCCAAAAAAACGCTCTGCCGCCAGTTGATAATAATGGATGGCGCTGTGCTCATCGGTGAACCAGCCATTTTCGATACCAAAGCCATACAGGTAAAAGGCTTCCGGATGCCAGGCCTGCATTGCCTGTTGCAGCAGTTGCCGGCTTTGCTGTCGCGCTTTGGGATCCAGTTCATTCTGCAGCATCAGGTCTGAAACATACAGATATGCGGCTGAGGTACTGCCTTCAGCGGCAAGCGATGACAACTGGGCGGTCGCTTCGGCCGGCGCTAACTTTTGGTGTTCCAGCTGAGCCAGAATGGCGAAGCTGGCTGCGTCCGGATAGCCAGCGGCGGCGGCCTGTTTCAGCAGTTGTATCGCAGTAGCCGGGTCTGCTTTGACCAGTTTGCCTTGCAGCAGATAACGGGCCAGTCGCACTTCTGCGTGCCCTGCGCCGGCTCTTTCGTTGATGTAATAAGGCAATGCAGCGAGCTGCTCCGGATCGGCTGGGGTAACCAGCTTCTGCTGATGCAACAAATGCAGTAAATGCAGGGCCGGCAGATAATCCTGATCAGCGGCGTCCATCAACCAGCTCAGACTTTGGGCTTTGCTGGTTGTAAGCGCAGCTTTGCTGCTGTAGCAAAGTTCAGCCAGGTTCACCTGCGCCTGCAAAGAACCGCCGGCGATCGCTTTTAGTAGCCACTGTTCAGCCGCAAGGTCATCACCTTCTTCACTCAGCGCTTTGGCCAGCGGTACCATCATGGCCGGGTTGGTTTTGGCACTTTCCGGTAACAGCTCTTTGCGCCAGCCATCGACCAGGCCGACAAAAGGATAGGGGACGCCATCAAGCGCATGCAGATATTGCTGATTCTCAAAATAAATGGCTTTCAGATGGTCGTCGGTCGGGTCATAGACATAGGCTTCGTAATAAAGACTGTTTCCCGCCGCTGCCAGCATCGCATGGTAAGTTTGCACCTGCATGCCCAGCTGAATCAGCAATTCCTGGGCATCGCTGAAGACACCGATCCGGTACGCAGAAAAGTAGGCGCGACCATTGCCGGTTTTCAGAATACCGTTGCGTAAATATGCCTGATAAGCCCGCATGCTTTTGGCGGGAGCTTCCAGCTGATGGTGTTCATAACAATTTAACGCCAGCCGGTAAAAAGCCATGTTGAGCAGGTGCTGTTGCTGCCATTCGCGCCACGGGAGTGCCTGACAGTCGTTCAGATCTGTTTGTTGCAGTTGGTCCTGTAATTCGCGCCATTTGATGGTGTTGGCCCGGATGAGGCCACTTTGCAGATAACCCTGGTATAACGCATCATAAGCCGGTAACTGGTCAGCGGCTGGCAGTTTGGCGGCGGTTTGCAGATAAAGCTGACCCGGGGCGGAAACGGGCTGGTTGTCAGGAGAATGCGGGTCTGGCACCAACTGACAGCCGGACAACCACAGGATGCTGCACAGCAGCAAAGGCAGGCGAGAGAACATCAGAATCAGGGCTCAGTCAATCCAGGGGGTTTGCGGCAATAAGTCGAGCTGATGCTCATATCTGGCCAGATTAAATTCCTGGTTGTGTTCAATCACGGCTTCCATTTCCGGCGCCAGCGCACAGGCGATGAGTTCAAGTGCTTCTTCCCGGCTGTGACCGGTCATGCACAGGCGCAGCAAAGTGGCTTTGACTTTGGCCGGATAACCGTCCGCCAGTTGATTTTCTATCACTTCGAATAACAAATTCTGGTCGAATTGATCGCCTGCGTCGGCTGTCATGGGGGCGGCTCCGGGAAAAAACGCCAGCATGCCAGATTTAGGCAGGGCTGCCTAGACTGATGAAGCGCTGCTTTGACGCATCTTGCCAGACCTACCCACCGGCGCTGCGGCCTCAGCAACAGCCGCTGACGATCATGCAAAGAAGTTTGCCGGCAATCTGCGGGCATTCAGCAGCTTAGCTGTAAGCGCAAAAAGGCCGCTTGCGTGCAGCACAGTCAGCCGGTAAGGTGAGTGCAAAAAACGAGACCGGGACCCAGAGACCGGCTTGATTCAGGCATAAAACCACACACCTCAGTTGATCGGCGAGACCCTGACTTTTTAGCAGTAAATAATCTCAATATGAGTGAGCAGAGCATGAGTTATGTCGATTTGGCGCTGGCGTTTTTACCGCAGCTCGCGCTGATTTTGTTAGCCGCACAAGTGTTTGGTCATCTGGCCCGCTTTATCGGCCAGCCTAAAGTGGTCGGCGAAATGATTGCCGGTGTGGTGCTGGGGCCTTCTTTGTTCGGCCTGTTCTGGCCTGAGTTACAGCAAAGCATTTTTATTCCAGAAACGATGCCGCTGTTGTATTTCGGCGCGCAGGTGGGCGTCGGGCTTTATATGTTCCTGGTCGGCCTTGAATTTAATACCGCGTTGTTCAAAGGCCAGGCCCGCAGTGCAATAGGGGTCAGTCTGGCCGGGATGTTAGTTCCTTTTGGTGTCGGCGCCTTGTTGTGTCTGTGGCTGCTCGACATGCCGGGCCTGTTTGCCGCCAATATTTCTTACGCCAATGCTGCACTTTTTATGGGCGCGGCGATAGCGATCACCGCGTTTCCGATGCTGGCGCGGATCATCTATGAGCGTGGCCTGGCGGGCACTGCAGTCGGCACTTTGGCGCTGGCGGCCGGTGCTATCGACGATGCTGCCGCCTGGGTGGTGTTGGCCATAGTGCTGGCGAGCTTTGGCGGCGGCACGGCGCTGGCTTTTAAAGCGGCGATTGGCGGCGCTTTGTACGCCACCCTGATGCTGACCAAAGTGCGAGGCTGGCTGCAGCCGTTGGCTGACAAAGTGGACAGCACCGGCGTGCTGACCGCGTTGCAGCTGCTGTTTGTACTGCTGTTGTTTGCCGCATCGGCCTCGTTGACCGAATGGATGGGGCTGCATGCGGTGTTCGGTGGCTTCCTGCTCGGGATTGCGATGCCGCGCGGTAAACTCACCGAATTGCTGACCGCCAGACTGCAAAAAATCACCGTCTTTGTGCTGCTGCCGATGTTTTTTACCTACTCGGGGCTGAAAACGCAGCTTAATGTGCTGGCGTCCTGGGATGTGCTGTCAGTCGCGCTGATCATTCTGCTGGCGTCGGTGTTTGCCAAAGGCGTGGCCTGCTGGGGCGCGGCGCGGCTGGGTGGTGCCGACAATCGCACTGCGATGGCGGTGGGTGCCCTGATGAACGCCCGTGGTCTGATGGAACTCATTATCATCAATATCGCACTGAAATACGGCGTGATAGAGCAAGGCCTGTTTTCGATTATGGTGGTGATGGCGATAGTGACGACCCTGATGGCGTCGCCGCTGTTTCAGCTGGTGTATGGCCGCCACATGAAAAAGACTCCGCCGTCGCCGCCGCTGCCGCCTGTCTGTGAGGCGGTCAAAAGCTGAGGGGCTGTTATTGGCCGGGCGGGGATTGCCCGGCTGTGACAGGCGGCTGGATTAAGGTCCAGCCGGAGAGCTCGGGATTAAAAAAGCCAACCTCACGATAGGCCCGTTGCAGCGTACCGTTGGCGGCCAGTTCGTTCAGTCCCTGCTCCAGGGCGCTGAATACCGCTTGCCCCAGCGGATGATGGCGCGACACTGCAAAATGGCGGCTGTCATCAAGCAACACTTTGATGCCTTCAACGGCCACCAGCTCAATCTGATTGGCTTTGTAGCCAAAGGGTCGCTGCGCTTTAAAAGGTGCCAGCATAAAATCCACCCAGCCTTTGCTGACCAGCAGGGCCATCGACGACCAGGCATATTCATCGCGGATCTCGCGCAGCGGCAGTTGTTGCAAGGTGCGCCAGTCGGTTTCAAACGCCACCGAAGAAACCGCAGTAAGGCCGGCGAAATCCTGCCAGTTGCGCACGGCCAGCACTTTTTGGTTGTTGGGTGAGGTCAGCACGGCCGCCACATAATCGCCTCTTTTGAGCACCGGCTGGCTGAGCCAGATGTCGCTGCCAAGCCGTTGCATCGCACTGCCCCAAACCGTATCGAAGGTCATCAGCTGAGCGCCGCTTTGCAATAAACGCGGACTGCGCACACTCTCGTCGCTGGGCAAAAAACGGAACTGCAATTTCAGCCCGCCAAGGGCGATGGCCTGTTGCGCCAACAACATTTCCGCCACTTCGCGCCGGCTGCCCAGCCCGCTGAAATCTTTGATGTGCAGCGGGTCCCGGCCTGCCACAAAGCGGCGGTAGTCGTCGAGCACTGTCCGTTCGATTTGTACTTCAATGCGTTCAGCCGGCCGGGCCGGCTCAGCCCAGAGCTGCCAGCTCAGCAAGCCACTGAAAAGTAACCAGAGTTTTAGCACCTGCGTTCCATAAAGTTGCATCAGTTCACGACAGTGCAGTCTGCCGTTGCGTCCGGCAAAATGCCCGTTTGCAGACAGAACAGCACAGCTTCGGGTTGTGACAAGACCGCCTGACGGGATGGTTATCGCTGTTGTTGTGTGAAAGGCTGGCTGTCTTGTGGTTCTTTCTGCAGTTCTCTGCGCAGTGTAGTTCAGCTACCTGAGTTTTGCCGCTGCTTCACTGAATCGGCCGCTCTATACTGAGCAGGCAGAGCGTTTAGGCTGGCTGGAGGCAAGGTTGATGCGGATGGGGTGCGCTGGAATTCTGATGTTGCTGGCTATGACGGACGAGGCCGTGACTGCGCCTTTGAAGCTGGCGCTGGGCACTTTGCCGCCATATAACTGTGCAGCGACGGCGCCGCCTTGCCTGAACAACCTGTTGATTGAGCAACTGGCGATGACCAGTAACATCGCTATCACCGTGGAGCTGGTGCCTTATGCCAGAGTGGCGCATATGTTGCGCCAGCAGCAAACCGATTTATTGCTGTTGCTGCGAAACGAGCAACTGAACCATGACGCGACTGAACTGGGCACTGCGTACCCGTTACAGCTGGCCGTGCTGGTCAGGACTGACCGGGCGCATTGGCCCGCCGCGACGCTGGCGCTGGGCGTGCTGCGGGGGCAAGGCCCGAATATCCTGCAGCAGGTTGCGCAGTTCCGTCAGGTCGACCTGCGGGACTACCAGCAAGGTGTGGATATGCTGGCGCATGACCGGCTGGATGCTTTGTTAGGGCCGCCGGCTGCGCTCTGGCTGTTGCTGGCGGAACAAGGCATCGACGCCCGCATGCAGCCGGTGCCACTGCTGAGTTTTCAGGTGGAGGTCGCACTGTACTGCCGCCATCAGGCGTGCTCTGTCAGCCAGCAGCAGGCGCTGCAGCGGGCACTGGCCGCGCTGCGGCCACAAGTGCTGACGCAGTTGCCCATCTGGCCGCCGCCACAGCAACCTGCGGCAGTGACTGAACGCTTGTTACAGCAATAACGCTTGTTACGGCAATAAAGAGTTCAGAAAAAGACAGCACAGAAATAAGCGGCGCAAAAATAAACAAGCCCGCGAATTTGCGGGCTTGTGTGCCTAAGTGGCCGTTCAATCAGGCATCACAGTGCCAGTGACTTCTCACCGCGCGAAATGCCGGACACGCCGGTGCGCACCGTTTCGAGGATCTGGGTGCCGGCCAGCGACTCGATAAAAGCTTCCAGTTTTTCCGAAGTACCGACCACCTGAATGGTGTAAGTGGTCGGCGACACATCGATGATCTGGCCGCGGAAGATGTCGGCGTTACGTTTGACTTCTTCACGTTGCTCGCCGCTCGCTTTGACTTTGACCATCATCAGCTCACGTTCGATGTGCGCGCTTTCGCTTAAATCGACCAGCTTGACCACTTCAATCAGCTTATGCAGCTGTTTGGTGATTTGTTCGATGACCTGATCGTCGCCACGGGTCACTAAGGTCAGACGCGACATGGTCGGGTCTTCGGTGGCCGCGACCGTCAGCGAATCAATGTTATAACCGCGCTGGGCAAACAATCCCACCACACGGGCTAAGGCGCCGGATTCGTTCTCCAGCAGGACAGCAATAATATGGCGCATGTTAAGTCCGCTCCGTTTTACTGAGGAACATGTCATTCATGGCACCACCTGGCACCTGCATTGGATACACGTGTTCTTTCGGGTCAACATGGATGTCGAGAAACACCAGTTTGTCTTTCAGCGCGAATGCTTTTTCCAGCGCTGCTTCGAGCTCTTCCGGCCGGGTCACGCGAATGCCGACGTGGCCATAAGCCTCTGCCAGTTTGACGAAATCCGGCAGCGAATCCATATAAGAGCTGGAGTAGCGCGAGTCATAGTTCATATCCTGCCACTGCTTGACCATGCCCAAATAGCCGTTGTTCAGATTAATGATTTTGACACCGAGGCCATATTGTTTGCAGGTCGACAGCTCCTGAATATTCATCTGAATGGAGCCTTCGCCGGTGACACAAACCACTTCGGCGTCCGGGTAATGTAACTTCACGCCCATCGCCGCCGGCAGGCCAAAACCCATAGTGCCGAGGCCGCCGGAGTTGATCCAGCGGTTGGGCTTGTCGAATTTGTAATATTGCGCGGCGAACATCTGGTGCTGGCCGACGTCGGACGTGACATAAGCGTCGCCTTGGGTGTGGCGCCAGACGGCTTCAATCACCGCCTGAGGTTTCAAAAGATCGGTGCGGTGTTCAAAGCGGCCGCCATGCACTTCACGCCATTGCTGAATTTGTTGCCACCAGGCGCTGAGTGCCTGCTGATCAAGCTGAGCCTCGGTTTTATGCTCCAGTTTATCCAGCTGGTGCAGCATTTCCTGTAATACCGGCTGCACCAGACCGACGATCGGCACATGGGCGCTGATGGTTTTGGAAATACTGGCCGGGTCAATGTCGATATGAATAATAGTGGCGTTCGGACAGAATTTTTTGGTGGCGTTGGTGACGCGGTCATCAAAACGGGCGCCGACCGCAAAAATCACGTCAGCATGATGCATCGCCTGGTTGGCTTCATAACTGCCGTGCATGCCGAGCATGCCAATAAACTGCGGATCTGTCGCCGGATAAGCGCCCAGCCCCATCAGGGTATTGGTGACCGGCAGTTTCAGCCGGCGCGCCAGTTCGGTCAGCTCAGCCGACGCTTTGCCCAGTATGACGCCGCCGCCTGAGTACAACACTGGCCTTTTGGCAGCCAATAAGGTTTGCAGTGCTTTTTTGATTTGGCCCGGGTGGCCTTTGCTGTTCGGGTTGTAAGAACGCAGCTTGATTTCCTTCGGATATTCATAAGGAAAGCGTTGGTTCGGCATCGTCATGTCTTTGGGAATATCCAGCACCACAGGGCCCGGCCTGCCGCTCTGGGCGATATAAAAGGCTTTTTTGACCATGTAGGGGATGTCGGCAGGATTGCGCACCGACATATTGTGTTTGACGATGGGGCGCGAGATGCCAAGCATGTCGGTTTCCTGAAAGGCGTCATCGCCAATCAGATGGCTCATTACCTGACCGCAAATCACCACCATCGGAATCGAATCCATATAGGCAGTGGCGATACCGGTGACGGCGTTGGTGGCGCCGGGGCCTGAGGTGACGAGCACCACGCCGGCTTTTCCGCTGGCACGGGCAT
>CBINNO010000180.1:0-7894 GCA_966252055.1 uncultured Rheinheimera sp.
ATTTGCGGGCAAAAAGCCTGAGCGAACGCGCCCGTGCGCTGATTGACATCGCCGCGCCACAGTTTCGTGAAGCGCTGGCGCGGGCGGCATTTGAGGATTGGGGGCTGCGGGTTTGAATCCGCTGCGCGGGCATTGAGCCGGCTGTGCCGTACAGGCCTGTTTTCTGCTGCACTGTGCATGCAATTTTCAGCAGGCAGCGTGCGATATCTTGGCCAGATCGCGGCTCTTTGCCGGTAAACTGCAGATCGCGGCAGCAAGCAGCGGTCACGGCCCCCATACAGCACGCACTCAGGGCAACTGGCTGAACCACTGATGGAAATAAGGCTGTAACTCCAGCCATTCTGCCGGCTGAAAGTATTGCTGATAACTGTGGTACAGCGCCTGTTGCACCGCAGGTTGCTGCATTAATTGATCAAACAAGCGGATGGCCTGCTGACCATGGGCTGCACGGTTACAAACCAGAAAACCTTCCAGTACTTTTGGTTGCCCCTGCAAACTGGCGACGGAATAAGGCAATGCATCGCCTTGCAGCCGGCGCAGATGTTCGATGCGCACGCCATAATCGAGCAGAGCGTCAATCCGGCCTTTTTTCAGCATCTGCCATAGTTTCAGATGCGCGTCTTCGCCAGCCAGCGCATAAACCTGGGGTGCTCTGGCCACTAACACTGCATCCAGCACTGCACCATGACTGCTGCCCGACGCCACGCCAATCTTCAGCCGCGGCGCAGCTTTGAGAAAGCTGAGCAAATCAACATCGGCCGGCAAGCTGTTCAGCCCGGGCCGGATCAGCCGCAATGAGGGGGAAATATTCAGTGGGATTTGGCTGAACAACATCGCCGCCTGGCGCTCTGGTGTTTTCAGTTTGTTCAGCGTGCAATAGCCGCTGTGCTGCACCAGCTCCATACTGCGCTGCAGACTGACGTATTCATAACGGACCGCCAGCTGCGCCCCCGCCAGTTGCGCCAAAATCTGCCAGTGCTGCATCTGCTGGGCGTAAGCCGGCGCATTCTTTTCGCTGAATGCCAGGAGCATGGTCACGGCCAGCGGTGCGGCTTGTTCAGGTGCGGCCTGCATAGGTGCGGCCTGCACTGGCGCGGCTTGCCAAGGCGGGGCTTGCAAAAACTCAGCCCGCAGCGGCAGCGTCGGCACAGCAAAAAAACAAAGCCAGATCCAGACGACGCGCATAGTTCCCCCGCTCGCTCATGCCGCTGTGACAGTCAACACCTGTGACAGCCAGCCTCTTGGCAGTCAGCAACTGAGTGTAGCAGGCTGCCAGATCCAGTCTGGCGGAACTGTAGCAAAGTGTCGCAGCGTGACAGCAGCGCACGCCTCCGAACCCGCGAAGCGCTATTCTGGCCGGCGGCAGGCCTCTGCTTCGGCCAGATCGCGCGCGGCGCGCCATTCCAGCGTCGACTTCAGCACCAGCGTCAACAGGGCCAGTAACGCCAGCAAAGACGACACGGCAAAAGCAGCGGCAAACTGATATTCGTTGTACAGAATTTCTATATGCAGCGGCATGGTATTGGTCTGCTCGCGGATTTTACCGGACACCACCGACACAGCACCAAACTCGCCCATGGCACGGGCGTTACACAAAATCAGGCCATACAGCAGCGCCCATTTGACCGAAGGCAAAGTCACACGGAAAAAGGTCTGCCAGCCACTGGCACCCAGTGTCAGCGCCGCTTCTTCGGCTTCGCGGCCCTGCTGCTGCATTAGCGGAATCAGCTCACGCGCCACATAAGGAAAAGTGATAAAAATGGTGGCGATCACAATACCCGGCACCGCAAACATCACCTGCAGATCATGGTCGTTCAGCCATTCACCCCACCAGCCGCGGGCGCCAAAAATCAGCATCAGGCTTAAACCAGCAATCACCGGCGACACGGCAATCGGCAAATCGATCAGCGTGATCAACAGCTGCCGGCCGCGGAACTGAAACTTGGCAATGGCCCAGCTGGCCGCCAGACCAAAGATGGCATTACAGGGCACCGCAATGGCCGCGGCAATCAGTGTCAGCTTAATCGCATGCAAAGCCGCCGGCTCCACAATGGCGTCCAGATACAGCTGCCAGCCTTTGGCGAAGGCTTCGCCAAATACAATCACCAGCGGCAGCAGCAGAAATAACGCCAGAAAGCCAAGCGCCAGGCTGGTTAACAGCACTCTGAGCCACAAAGGTTCGGTGGTGGCGCGGCCCGTCTTTATTTGTCCGGCAGATCCACTCATCGGCCACCTCCGTGACGCTGCTGGCTCCAGTGCTGCAACGCGTTAATCAGCAGTAATAACAAGAACGAAATCAATAACATCACAGTGCCCAGTGCCGCGGCTCCGGCATAATCAAACTGCTCAAGACGCGACATAATAAGCAGCGGCGTGATCTCAGTGCGAAATGGCATGTTGCCGCTGATAAACACCACAGAGCCGTACTCGCCAATCGCACGGGCGAACGCCAGCGCAAAACCGGTCAGCAACGAAGGGATCAGCGCCGGAAAAATCACCCGCCGGAAAATCTGCAACCGGTTGGCACCAAGGCTGGCCGCCGCTTCTTCCAGTTCGCGTTCCAAATCTTCCAGCACCGGCTGGACGGTGCGTACCACAAAAGGCAAACCGATAAAAATCAGCGCGATGGTCACGCCAATCGGCGTGTAAGCCACTTTAATGCCGACGCTGTGAAACCACTGGCCAATCCAGCCATTGGGCGCATAGATAGCCGTCAATGCAATACCGGCCACCGCCGTGGGCAGCGCAAAAGGTAAATCCACCAGCGCATCTATGACTTTTTTAAATGGAAAGCTGTAACGCACCAGCACCCAGGCAACCAGCAGCCCAAAGACCAGATTGATGGCGGCGGCGGCAAAGGAGGAGAAAAACGTCAGCTGATAGCTGGCAATGGCGCGGTCGCTCGCCACCACTTTCACCAGCGCCGGCCAATCCAGCTCAAAACTTTTCAGTACCAGCGCAGACAGCGGCAGAAATACCAGCAGGCTGATATATAAAGTGGTAAAGCCCATCGACAGGCCAAAACCTGGCAACACCGGTTTAGGCCGGTTGCGCGGCGCGCTTTGATTTAGCATAACGACTCCCGCCAACAGACGTTTAACAGCAAAAAGGCGGGCCGGGGCCTGTGGCCACGACCGTCGCTGCGCAGGTCAGCGCTCGCCGACGATCTCAACAACAACCAATTCAACAAATCACCTCAACAGGTTAGCCGGATGCAGTGCTGGCTGGCTCTGACGCCGGGTTCATTGTTTCCCGGTCGCTACAGATATACAGACGTCTGAACATCTCTGATTGCGCTAGCCTAATGCAATCTGAGACAGATAAAAAGAATCAAAAAAACAGAGGTTATAACGAAAAGAAATATACCGAACGCAACAGCAGCCGGCGGCAAGCCTCATCACCCCCAAGGTTCGACAGAGCAGTGACTAAAAAACTGACATGTGCATTCGTATAGCGTCATATATTTTTACAGTTTTATTTCAGTTCTGATTATTATTTATGCAAATCAACAAGATATGTTTTGGCACGGTACATGCTGTTATCGGATAACTGAACTGAAGGAGTCATCGCTATGCTGAAAAAATTACTCTGTGCCACCACCTTGTTACTCGGCAGCGCATTCGCCAACGCCGGTACTGTTGAGTACTCCATCAATGCATTGTCTTCTTATGGCAATTCTGACAGCTCTAACACATACAGCGGCGACGGTTATGTCGGCATGTACAGCGACAGCTTCGGTGGCCTGTTCGGTATTGAAGAAAGCTCATACTCCCGCACCGTGATGCAAGTCAACATCGCAGCTTTGCTGGGCAAAACCATTAACAGTGCTTACCTGAGTTTTGATTTACTGGATGGCAGCAGCGGTTCACAAAACGTCACCGCCACGTCCTTCAGCGCCACCGGTATTTTGGGTCATTTCTGGGACGCGCCAGACGTGCTGGGTCAGGCCAATTTCCAGGTGAATGGTTTGAGCAGCAACAGCCTGAATATCAAAGCTTTATTAGCCGCCGCTGTCGCGGGCAGCCAAAGCTGGTTTGGCTTGCATTTGCAAGGCAGCGACGTTTACCAGTGGACCTACGCCAATGACGGTTACAGTGCAGATCGCGCCAATGTGCGCTTGATTGTCACTTTCGACGAAGGAGATCCAACCGACGTACCGGCACCTGCTTCACTGGCTGTGCTGGGACTGGGTTTACTGCTGCTGCGCAGAGCGCGCAAAATCGCATAATAACAACAACCAGGCAGGCATTTTGAGGCTGACATTTGTCAGCCTTTTTTATGGGCGAACGGTCGTCTTTGGCTGGCTCTTTGGCAAGCCTGCGCACAGATTGCCCCGAAAATCTGAAAATCTGAAAATCTGAAAATCTGAAAATCTGAAAATCTGAAAATCTTTCAGATTTATTTTGACAAGCTGTCGGCGCTGAAGGAAAATCTGAATCTGTTTCAGATTTACGGTTCACGCCATGTCTCCTTCATCGTCCGAACATATCCGCACCCCGCAGCAGCAGCGCAGCCTCAAACGCACCGAACAAATTCTCGAGGCGGCGCGTGTCATCATTCGCGACAAAGGCTATGCCAACCTGACCATCAGTGAAATCGCCGCGGTCGCGGGCATCACCGCCGGTTCGATGTATCAGTATTTTCGTAACAAATCGGCGATAGTGTTGGCGCTGGCGCAAGGCTGCGTCGACCAGTTCAATCAGGAAATGCAGCAGATTTTTGCCCATCAGCCTAAGAGCCGTGACGAGCTGGAACCGCTGATGCTGGCGCTGATTGACAGCGGTTACCGGCTCTACCGCAGTGACCCGGTGATCCGTGACATCTGGCTTGCCACGGCCACCGACAAAGATCTGCAGGATTTAGACCGCCAGGATCTGGCACGCACGCTAAGCTTTCTGCTGCAGGTGGTGACGCCGTTTTTTCCCGCCACCGCAGCGGCTGAACTCGAACGTACACTGGCACTGCTTTGCCATTACAGCACGGTCAGTATCCATCTGGCGCTGGAGCAAACCGAAGCCGAAGGCGAACTGACGATCGGCTGCGCCAGACAACTCATTGCAAGCAGCTGGCAGGCTTTTATCACCCGCCAGCCCCTTTAAATCACGCGGTTCCTGCTGCGCCCTGGTTTGACAACTTTGACTGAACGATAAGGAATTTTTGCATCATGATTGACCGCCCTGTTTGCTTACTGCCCCTGGCTGCCGCGGCCCGCCGCAGTGCCTTGCTGCTGTTCACCCTGACGCTGCTCAGCGCCTGCAGCGAGCCGGCGGCCACCAGTGAAGACTTGGTCCGCCCGGTAAAAACCATCGAAGTCAAAGCCGCCCAATCGGCGGAAAAACTCAGTCAGACCGGGGAGATCCGGCCTTTTGAAGAAACCTCGCTGGGTTTTCGCATTGACGGCCGCCTGCTGCGCCGGTTGGTTGATGTCGGTGCCACAGTGCAGGCCGGTGAACTGATTGCCGAACTGGACCCGAGCGACAGCGAAAACCAGCTGAAATCCGCCAAGGCACAGCTCGACAGCGCCTTGTCATCCGAAAAGCTGGCGCTGGCAAATTTGAACCGGATCAAACAGTTATTACCAGGCGGCGCCGTCTCACAAGCGCAGCTTGACCAGGCCGAATCCAGTTTCGATGCCAGCGTTTCAGCCCGCAAAAGCGCTGAAGCCAGCTTAAGTGGCGCCAAAGACCGCTTAAGCTTCACCCGGCTGGTTGCCGACAAAGCCGGCGTGGTGTCGGTGGTCAGTGCCAACCAGGGCCAGGTGGTTGCCGCCGGCCAGGAGATCATCAAACTGGCGGCACTGGACGGCAAAGATGCAGTGTTTGATGTGTCCGATTCGCTGATTGGCGTCGAACTGGCCGATGTGCCGGTCGAAGTCACTCTGTTGTCCGACCGCAGCATCAAAGCCATCGGCAAAACGCGCGACGTGAGCCCGGTGGCAGATCCCCTGACCCGCACATACCGGGTGCGGGTCAGCCTGCAAAACCCACCGGCCGGTTTTAGTTTTGGCGCCACTGTGATTGGCAGCATTGAGCTGCCCGGCAGCGGCCAGATCAGCATTCCGGCCAGCGCTTTGACCCGCCAGGGCGACCAGCCGGCGGTCTTAGTGGTCGACCCCACCAGCCTGACCTTACGCCAGCAGCCTGTCAGCGTCGCCCGCTACAGCGACAATGAAGTGCTGTTAAGTGGCGGCCTCAACGGCGGTGAAAAAGTGGTAGTGGCCGGCGTCAGCAAGCTGCGGCCAGGCCAGCAGGTCAAACTGCTGACGGAGACGCGTTAATGAGCAGCCCGCAATCCAAACCATCTTTTAACCTGTCAGCCTGGGCGCTGGCCAATCAGCAACTGGTGGCTTTTTTGCTGCTGGTGGTGATGGTGATGGGCATCTTCAGTTATCAGCGGCTGCCGCGTAACGAAGATCCGGCCTTTACCATCAAAACCGCCGTGGTGTCGGCCGGCTGGCCCGGCGCCACTGTGGCCGACACCATGAATCTGGTCACTGAGGTGCTGGAGAAAAAGCTGCAGGAAACGCCTTATCTGGATTTTGTCGAAAGCTACACCAAACCGGGCGAAGCGGTGATCTTCGTCACACTGCGTGACGACACACCGCCCGAACAAGTGGCCGATTTGTGGTATCAGGTGCGTAAAAAAATGCAGGACGTGCGCGCCTCGCTGCCGGCCGGCGTCTCCCCGCCTGCGGTCAACGACGAATTTGATGACACCTTCGGCACTATTTATGGTTTTGTCGCCGACGGTTTCAGCGAGCGCGAACTGCGTGATTATGTCGATACGCTGCGCTCCGGCCTGCTGCAGGTGGCCGACGTCGGCAAAATCGAATTGCTCGGCGTCGCTGAAGAACAAATCGTCATTGAATTCTCGACTAAAAAACTGGCGGGGCTTGGCCTGAACCCGCAGCAGGTGATCCACAGCATTCAGGCGCAAAACGCCGTGACGCCGGCTGGCGTGCTGCGCACCGGTACCGAGCGCATTGCGCTTAGGGTCAGTGGCGCTTTTACCTCAGAGCAGAGCATCCGCGACATCACCTTGCGGGTCGGCGACCGTTTTATTGCACTCGCTGAAATCGCCGATATCCACCGTCAGCTGGCCGACCCACCGGCCTCCACTTTCCGCGTCAATGGTCAGCCGGCTTTAGGTCTCGCTATTTCGATGGCGCCAACCGGCAATATGCTGCAGTTTGGCCTGGCGCTGAAACAACAAATGCAGCAGCTGAGCGCTGATTTACCCCACGGCATTGACGTGCATCTGGTGGCCGATCAGGCGACAGTGGTCAAAGATGCTGTCAACGGCTTTATCAAAGTGCTGCTCGAGGCCATTGCCATAGTGCTGGCGGTATCTTTTGTCTCGCTGGGTACCCGCGCCGGCCTGGTGGTGGCGGCGTCAGTGCCGGTGGTACTGGCGATGACGTTCACCGGCATGGAAATCGCCGGCATCGGTCTGCAGCGTATTTCGCTGGGTGCGCTGATTATCGCGCTCGGCCTGTTGGTTGATGATGCGATGATCACGGTCGAAGCCATGGTCTCCCGGCTGGAGCATGGCTGGGAGAAACAACGCGCTGCCACTTATGCCTATGAAAACACAGCCTTTCCGATGCTGACCGGCACCCTGGTGATGGTGGCCGGTTTTATTCCGGTCGGTTTTGCCGCCTCCAGCGCCGGTGAATATTGTTATTCACTGTTTATGGTGGTGCTGATTTCGCTGATCAGCTCCTGGATTGTTGCGGTGTTGTTCTCACCGCTGCTGGGTGTCTGGCTGTTGCCAGCGACTATGGCGGCGCATCATTCGGCCGCTCATTCGGCCGCTCATTCGGCCGCTCATTCGGCCGATCAGGCGGATGCCACTACAGGCGCGCATGGCAACGGCGCGCACGGCGGCGGCAAGC
>CBINNO010000181.1:0-7883 GCA_966252055.1 uncultured Rheinheimera sp.
TAAATATAATGCCGCGCCTGCTGGCGGATAAACTCAATCACATCAAAGCTTCCGGCCAGAAAACCGCCCTGACCGGCCAGCGCTTTGCCAAAATTACCCATCAGACACTGCAAAGCGCGAAGCGGCACCTGATGATGCTGCCAGCTGCCGCGCCCTTCTTCACCAAGCACGCCAAGACCGTGGGCGTCGTCCAGCAGCAGCGGTGTGTGGCCATCGCATTTGCTGCCAAATTTTCTGCTACATTGTGCCGCCAGCGCAGCCACATCCGTGATATCACCGTCCATACTGAACACCCCTTCGGTCGCGACCAGTACGGCTTGCCCGGCGGCGGCAGCTTTTTGCTGCAACTGCTGCAATGCGGCCAGGTCCTGATGCGCAAAGCGGCGAAAATCCTGCCGCCGGCTGCTCAGCAGATCCTGCATCGAGGCATGGCAATATTTGTCAAGCAGCAGCAGCTCATCCGGCCCCCACAAAGCTGCCAGCATCGCCTGATTGGCAGCGAAGCCAGAGCTAAACAGCAGTACATCTTCACAGCCGAGCCAGTCGCACAAAGCAGCAGCCAGGTCGCGCTGCGCCGGCGAATAGCCGGTCAGCAGCGGCGAGCCGGTCGCCGCCACGCCATCACTGTGCGCTGCAGCGGCGGCGGCTTGTCTGATCTCTGGCGCAAACCCAAGGCCGAGATAATCATTGCCGGAAAAATTAAGCAGCGGCAGGCCGTCTTTGCTAATCAGGCCATCCGCCAGCGGCGCCAGACAAATCTCCTGGCGCATCAGCCCTTGCTGCTGGCGCGCCGCCAGCCATTGCTGCATCTGAGTGGCTTGCATGTCGGCTCAGAGGGCCGCGTGAAACAGCGACGGCTTTTGCTGCTCGTGTAATGCTTCCGCCAGCGCGGCTTCATGGGCTTCATCGGATACATCATGGCGCTGCTCTGGCTTTAAGCCGAGCTTGGCAAACAGCTGCATGTCGCTGTCCGCTTCCGGGTTTTCGGTGGTCAGCAACTTGTCACCGTAAAAAATCGAGTTGGCGCCGGCCATAAAACACAAGGCTTGCATCTGTTCGTTCATCCGCGAACGCCCCGCCGACAGCCGCACATGGCTTTTTGGCAGCATGATGCGCGCCACCGCGATGGTGCGGATAAATTCAAAGGCATCCAGATCTTCGACATTTTCCAGCGGCGTGCCTTTGACTTTCACCAGCATATTGATAGGCACCGATTCCGGCTGCTCCGGCAGATTGGCGAGCTGGCGCAGTAACGCACTGCGGTCGGTGGCACTTTCGCCCATACCGACGATACCGCCGCAACAGACTTTCATGCCAGCGTCGCGCACGTGCGACAAAGTGTCCAGCCGGTCCTGATAAGTACGGGTGGTGATGATTTCGCCATAAAATTCCGGCGAAGTGTCCAGATTGTGGTTGTAATAATCAAGGCCGGCACCGGCCAGTTCCACGGCCTGCTCCGCGGTCAGCTTACCCAGCGTCATACAGGTTTCCAGCCCCATCTCCTTGACACCTTTGATCATTTCCATGATGTAAGGCATGTCACGCTGCTTGGGATTGCTCCAGGCCGCGCCCATACAAAAGCGGCTGGCGCCTTTGTCTTTGGCGGCCTGGGCCTGTGTCAGCACTTTTTCAACTTCCAGCAACCGCTCGCGTTCAAGGCCGGTATTGTAGTGACCGCTTTGCGGGCAGTATTTGCAGTCTTCAGCGCAGGCGCCGGTTTTGATCGATAACAAAGTGCTGACCTGCACTTCGTTGGGCCGGAAGTTGGCGCGATGAACGCACTGCGCCTGAAACAGTAAGTCATTAAAAGGCAAAGCAAATAAGGCGTTGACCTCGGCCAGTGTCCAGTTGTGGCGGACTGCTGTCAGGCTGTCGTGCTGCGCTTGTCGAATAGGTTCCATGAAAGTCTCTGATTTTTGTTTGTCGGAAGGCCGTTTTGCCGCTAGTCTAGCGACGCGCCGCACGCTGTCAACGCGTACCAGTTACACAAGTTTACCATTGGTTATTTTATGAGCATTGATTTGGCTTTTGATCGGGAGCATTTATGGCATCCCTACACTTCGTTGCAACAGCCGCTGCCGGTGTATCCGGTGGTGTCGGCCAGCGGCGTCCTGCTGCAGCTGGAAGATGGCCGGCAACTGATTGACGGCACCTCCAGCTGGTGGGCTGCGGTGCATGGCTACAACCACCCGGTGCTCAATGCCGCCATTGAACAACAGCTCAAACAGATGAGCCATGTGATGTTTGGCGGCATCACGCACGCGCCGGCCATTGAGCTGGGTAAACTGTTACTGTCGATGGTGCCCGCCAACCTGCAGCATATCTTTTATGCCGACAGCGGCTCGATTGCGGTGGAAGTGGCACTGAAAATGGCGCTGCAGTACCAACTGGCGCTGGGCCGCACCGGCAAAAACAAAATCCTCAGCTTACGCAAGGCTTATCACGGCGATACTTTTGCAGCGATGTCGGTATGCGATCCGGTCGACGGCATGCATCAGCTGTTTGCCGGCCAACTGACGCCACAGCTGTTTGCGCCGGCCCCGGCACGGGCTTTTGCTGACAGCTGGCAGGCTCAGGACGGCGATGCACTGCGGCAGATGTTTGAACGCAACCATCAGCAAATAGCCGCTTTTATCGTTGAGCCCGTGCTGCAGGGCGCTGGTGGCATGCGGCTTTATCACCCACAGTACCTCAGGCTGGCGCGCGCGCTGTGCGATCAGTATCAGGTGCTGCTCATTTGTGATGAGATTGCCACCGGCTTTGGCCGCACCGGCAAGCTGTTCGCGGTCGAACATGCCGGCATTGAACCGGATATTCTGTGTCTTGGCAAAGCCTTGTCCGGCGGTTATCTGACGCTCGCCGCCACGTTGTGCAGCCGCGAAGTGGCCCGTGGCATTGGACAAGGCCAGACCGGCGCTTTGATGCATGGCCCCACCTACATGGCCAACCCGCTGGCCTGCGCGGTCGCCAGGGCCAGTCTGCAACTGATAGCGCAAGGGCATTGGCAAGCGAAAGTGGCCAGTATCGAACAACAGCTGCAGACCGAACTGGCGCCGCTGCGCTTCAGGCCACAAGTTGCGGCGGTACGGGTGCTGGGCGCTGTGGGGATAGTCGAAATGAACGCCAACATCCATGTCGCCAAAGCACAGGCGCTGATGGTGGCGCAAGGGGTCTGGATCCGGCCATTTGGCAGGCTGTTTTATCTGATGCCGCCCTATGTGATTGAACCGGCGCAGTTGTCTCGCCTGACCGCGGCATTGGCGGCCATTGTCGATGCGGACATCCTGCAGCAAGCCCCCGCATTGCCGGGCGCCTGACAAAGAAGGAACAGCTCCGGCAAAAGCAGCTACAGCTGATAAAAAAAGCTGAGCGCCGCCAGTGCAATCAACAGCAAGGCCACCGAATTGTACTGTTGGCGGTCGCTGGCACGGCGTAAGCGGAACTTGTTGAGCACGATACTGCACAGGCTGACGGCACAGCACCACCACAGCAAATACACCAGCTGGCTGGTCAGCGTCGGCTCCCAATAGTCGCGCAGTTCAATGCCCCAGTAACGGGTCAGCCCGGTTTCCATTTCGGGTTTGGCCAGATGGCTTAATCCCAGCGCGACAATCAGGATCACCCAGCCAATCAACGACAGCCAGTGAAATGCCTGCACCATCCAGTCCGGTCCTTTGCGTCTGTTGCGACGGGGGGGTGTCTGTGGTTGCTCTGTCACTCTCGGGTCCTTCTCAGCCGTGGTTGATGGGCCTGTTGCGGCTGATCCGGAAGTTTTAGCCGCAGGCCTCAAGTTTTGCTTGTGCTTCAACGCTGCCTGCGTATCATTACACCTCTTTAAGAAAGATCAATCAATTCTGTGAGCAAGTTGGAGCCTGTTGCATGACGCATGCAGTGATAAAAGACGTCCTCGCCGGCCAGTACCAGGTTGGCGCCACCATTACCGTCAAAGGTTGGATCCGCACCCGCCGTGATTCCAAAGCCGGTATTTCTTTCCTCGCCGTACACGACGGCAGCTGTTTTGATGCACTGCAAGCCGTCGCTCCGGCTGAACTGAATAATTATGAAGATGAAATCAAACGCCTGACCACCGCCTGCTCGGTGATAGTGACCGGCACTGTGGCGAAATCTGAAGGCCAGGGTCAGTCGTTTGAAATTCAGGCGACTGAAGTCATCGTCACCGGCTGGGTCGAAAATCCGGACACTTACCCGATGGCGCCTAAGCGCCACAGCATGGAATACCTGCGCGAGCAGGCCCATTTGCGCGCCCGCACCAACATGGTGGGTGCCATTACCCGCGTGCGCCACTGTCTGGCTCAAGCCATTCACCGCTTCTTCCACGAACAGGGTTTTTACTGGATCAGCACGCCAATCATCACAGGTGCGGATGCCGAAGGCGCCGGTGAAATGTTCCGGGTCAGTACGCTGGATTTAGAGAACCTGCCACGCGATGACAAAGGCCAGATTGACTACAAACAGGATTTCTTTGGCAAAGAAACGTTCCTGACCGTTTCCGGTCAGCTGAACGTGGAAACTTATGCCTGCGCCCTGTCCAAGGTTTATACCTTCGGGCCGACCTTCCGCGCAGAGAACTCCAACACCACCCGTCACCTGGCGGAGTTCTGGATGATTGAACCTGAAGTGGCGTTCGCTGAACTCAAAGACATCGCCCAGTTGGCCGAAGACATGCTGAAGTATGTGTTTAAAGCCGTGCTGAGTGAGCGCGCCGACGACATGGCGTTTTTCGCCGAACGCGTCGACGACAAAGCGGTCAGCCGTTTACAGCAAATCATCGATTCAAGTTTTGTGCGGATGGATTACACCGACGCTATCACTATTTTGCAAAACTGCGGCAAGAAGTTTGAGTATGCCGTCGAATGGGGCGTCGACTTACAGTCTGAGCATGAGCGTTACCTGGCCGAAGTGCATGTCGGCGCACCGGTGATCCTGCAAAACTATCCAAAAGACATCAAAGCTTTCTACATGCGGATGAATGAAGACGGCAAAACTGTGGCCGCAATGGACATTCTGGCACCCGGTATCGGTGAAATCATCGGCGGCAGCCAGCGTGAAGAGCGGCTGGAACAGTTAGATGCGCGGATGGATGCAATGGGCCTCAATAAAGAAGATTACAGCTGGTATCGCGACCTGCGCCGTTATGGCACAGTGCCGCACGCTGGCTTTGGCTTAGGTTTTGAGCGTCTGGTGTCTTATGTCACCGGCGTCGGCAACGTGCGGGATGTGATTGCCTTCCCACGCACACCAGGCAATGCTGATTTCTAAATCGCCTGCCTGATAAAAAACCGCCAACTGGCGGTTTTTTTTATTTTTTGGAGTGGCCAACAGTGCGTTTCCCCGCGATAGCGGTTCAACCCTGCTGGCGCCTGAAGCCGCTGCTCAGCTGAAATCTGAGAAGAACTCTGCCGGCTCCAGGCCTGCTTTAGGCGTCATTTCCGAAGCGCAGGTACCGAGGTACAGATATCCGACGATTTCGTCGTCCTCCGAAAGCCCAAGCGCCTGGCGGACAAATTCATACTGGGTGTAAGCGCCAGTGCGCCAGATCCCGCCAAATCCAAGCGCAAAAGCCGCTTGTTGCATCGCCATCACGGCGCAGGCTGCCGATTGAACCTGCTCGCTTTGCGGCACTTTGGCGTGCTCGCGACAACGGGCAATACAGGCGATGACCAAAGGCGCGCGCAGCGGTAACTGACGGGCCCGTTCCAGCATCTCGTTTGACGTCGCCGGATCTTCTTCCAGCGCCGCTTCAGCAAAAATGTCACCGAGCTTGCTGAGCGCCGTTTTGCCGTTAAACACCACAAAACGCCATGGCCGCAGTGCGCCATGGTCGGGCACCCGCAGCGCCGCTTGTTTAATCAGTTGCAATGCCTCACCAGCCGGCGCCGGCTCAGTCAGACGAGGGGAAGAATAACGTGTAGTCAGTAAGGTAATTGCATCCATAAAAAAGCCCTTGAGAAAGACCCGCTAAGGCTAGCAAACTTCGCTCAGAAAGGACAACCAAAAAGCAGGCTGTCGACACCGCTCGCAGGTTAAATCTACACAAATGGCTTATTTTTCAGCTGGATGCAGCTTTTAATTCACCGTCACCAACTGCTGATACAGTCTTTGATAGGCCACAGCGGCCTGCGGCCAGCCAAAGACCTGCGCCATGCCCCGCTGCTGGACAGTTTTGTATTTGCGTTTGTCGCTGTACAGTGTTTCTGCCTGCTGCAACGCGGTCAGCAAGGCTTCAGGCGATGGCTCGTCAAAACAAAGCCCCGTCGCACCACGCGCTGGCCAGCCAACCACGGTATCCTTCAAACCACCGGTGGCGCGTACCAAAGGCAAGGTCCCATAACGCAGGCTGTAGATCTGATTAAGGCCACAAGGCTCAAACAGGCTGGGCATCAGGAAAAAATCACCGGCCGCTTCCACCTGATGTGAAAGTGGCTCATCAAAACCTTCTAACAGACGAAACTGGGCAGGGAACTGCTGTTCCAACGCACGCAGCGGCTGAACAAACTGCTGCTCGCCAGTCCCCATGATGATCACCTGAGCCGGCGATTGTGCTAAAAAGCGCTGCAACGCCGGGATCAGAATACTGAAGCCCTTTTGGCCGGTGATACGGCTGACGCTGACAAAGAGCGGCGCAGCCACGTCGGGCAACTGGCTTTGCCGCTTCAGCTCTGCCTTACACAGCGCTTTGCCGCTTAAATCCGCCGCACTGTAGCGGGCTATCAGACTGAGATCGGCAGACGGGTCCCAGCGCTCGTAATCGCAGCCATTGAGGATGCCGCTAAAAGCAGCACCTTTTTGCTGATACCAGCCCGCCAAACCATTGGCCGCCGGCTCTGACAGCAGTTCCTCCCGATAGCCAGGGCTCACGGTATTGACCGCATCGGCCTGCCACAGGCCAAGCGCCAACAGCGTGGTCGGTAATTCTGCCGGCAATTGCCAGTGCGACAGCCCGAGCAGAGATAACTGCTCGCGGCCAAAACCTTGCTGATAAGCGGCATTGTGAACCGTCAGCAAAAAACGGGTGCGGGCTAAAGGGCCACTTTGCAGCTCTTTGAGGTAACAGGCGCCGAGTGCACTTTGCCAGTCATGACCATGTAAAACGTCAACCGGCACCTGCTGCTGATGCAGATATTCCAGTGCCGCCCGGCAAAAAAAGGCAAAGCGCTGCAGATTATCCGGATAAGGATGTTGGCCATCGTCGTAAGGCCGCGGCCTTTGGAAGAAGTCATGGTGCTCAATCAAGGCCACTGGGATGCCGTCAATTTCGGTATGTCGGACGGCGCAACCATAGCTCTGTGGCCCGACATTGAAATACAGCGATTGCCAGTGGCTGGCAATTGGTTGCTGATACAAAGAACCATAACGGGGCATGATCACCTGCACCTGATGCCCGGCCTGCTGCAGTGCTTTGGCCAGACCGCGGGTTGCATCCGCCAGTCCGCCCGTTTTCATCAGACCTTCAAATTCACTGCACAAAAACACCAGATGCATGACGCCCGTACCCTCTTTTTAAAAATTAATCAAAGCCGACCTGGGCGCCTTTGGGAATCACCACCACGCCGTCCGGCGACACATGAAAGCGCTGTTTGTCCAGCACCGGATCTTCGCCAATCACAGTACCGGGCGCGATGCGCACGTCCTTGTCGATAATGGCGCGCCGGATACGGCAACCGCGGCCGATGTCGTTATTGCCCATCAGCACGCTTTTCTCGATGTAAGCGTGGCTGTGGACATGCACGTTGTACCCCAGAATCGAGTGATACACGATAGAGCCGCTGACAATACAGCCGGCAGCGACCATCGAACTAATAGCCTGCCCGGTTCTGTTGGCTTCATCATGGACAAACTTGGCTGGCGGCACCGGCGGCGTG
>CBINNO010000182.1:0-7823 GCA_966252055.1 uncultured Rheinheimera sp.
GCGCTGGCGACGTTCGCTGCGATGGCTGCGTCAGGCACGCCGGGTTGGCCTGGGGGCGGACTGTCCTTCAGCATGGCGCTTCCGTTAATTGCAGTTTAAAGCCAATCCCGTGCAAAGTGACGATCAGCGGCCGGTCAAATGGTTTGTCCAGCGCTTGTCTGAGCGTGTAGATGTGCGAGCGCAGCACATCGCTGTCCGGCGGGTCGTCTTGCCAGATCCGGTTGAGCAGTTGCTGACGACTGACCGCTTGCGGATAGGCCTGCAGCAGCATCAGCAAAATGTGGTAGTCGGTGGCGCTGAGCGGGATCGGGATGCCGGCCCGGGACACCTGTTGCTGACGGGTATCACAGTGCAAATCTCCCAGGCAGAGCACGCTGGAGTGATGCAGCTGCCGGCGCCTGGCCAACGCCTGGCAGCGCAGCAGCAATTCCGTCAGCTCAAAAGGCTTGGTCAGATAGTCATCGGCGCCGGCATGAAATCCCTCGGTTTTGTCGGCAATGCTGTCGCGGGCGGTCAGCATCAGCACGGCCGGCATCGGATCACATTGTTGTTTGAGCTGCTGACAGATCTGGATGCCACTGCCGTCCGGCAACATCAGGTCCAATACAATCACGTCGTATGGTTGCTGCAGCGCCAGCTGCAGACCGGTTTTGCCATCGGCGGCAAAATCGGTCTGGACGCCGTGCCGGGTCAGATAATCGCAAATGCTGGTGGCGATGGGATAATGGTCTTCCACCAGCAAGACTGAAAGAGCGGTCGTCATCGGCTTTGCTCTGCTTCCTGATTGGCTTGCTGCTGACGGCCCGGGACTTTAGCCGGTCCGCGGCCCTGTTGCAGCTGTTGTAGCATGTCGCTCAATTGACTGTCGAGCCCGGACTGATGCTCCGCGCTCAGCGGCAGATCCGGCTGTACCGGCGCTGTCTGCGCTGCGGCGCTGGGACGTCGTAACAGTCGGGTGGCGACGTAAGCTCTCAGTTGAGAGTGCGGCAGGTTAAACAGATTGCCTTGGGCGGTTTGATTGGCAAAGCCGCCGGTGGCCTGACCGGCGAGCCGGCCAAAACCCTGATCCTGCAGCGCCGTGGCAAACACAATGGCTGCCGAATAAGTGGCCGGGCCAATCAGCACATAGACCTCCCCCTGATAACGTTCGGATTGAGGCACCGGCTCCAGCCAGTCGTCCCAGTCGGCAACCCGCAGCTCGCCGGCCTCACCTTTGTAACCAAACCAACCTCTGTTGTCAGCGTTCAGCTTTTCGGTGACCTGTGAGACCAGCCGGAACGGCCGGTCAGCCAGATAGCGGGCCAGCTCGGCCGCAGTGTCGGTATTGCCGCCGGTATTGTGACGAATATCAATGATCAGGCTATGGGGTGTTTTGGCGCTGATCTGCCGGAACTGCTGCGCCAGCGCCTCAGTAAATTCGGCCGGGTCCACATCAAAACTGTCTACATAAAGGTAAGCCACATCGCTGGCCGGCCAGCTTAGCCTCAGCCCCGCAGTTGGTGACTCTTGCGCTGCCTGCTGTGGCTGCCATTGCTGCTGGCGGCTGATCAGCACCTGCTGCGATTGACCGTCCCGTTCCAGTTGCAGGTCAAAATCGCTGATAAATCCAAACACGGCCCACAGCATCACAGGAAACCATTCTGCCACCATAGCTTCGCGCAATAAGCGGGTTTCACCGCCGACGTACTGCTGCGCTTTGGCAAACAGTTCGGCGACGGGCCGGCCATTGATGCTGAGCACTTTACTGCCGGCACTGATGATTTGCCCGTCGTGCCGATACCCCGCTGCGATGTATAAACCGTCAGGTTTGAGCCGGACCTGCAGCGGAAAGGGTCGTTCACCTTGCGCTTTCAGCGCTTCATACTCCGGATAAGGCCACAGCAGGAAGCTATGGCCGTCGTGGAATAAATGCGACAGCTGTCCTACCTTACGATAGAACTCAAGCCGGCTAAGCGGCCTGGTCAGTTCTGCTTTAATGTGATTCGCCAAAGCGGCCAGTTCGGCCTGCGCCGCATAGCCGGCAAAGTCCGGATGGCGTTGGCTGACCCCGGCGATCAGCGCATCGACATCTTCGCGAAGCGCCGCCGGAGCCAGTTGTGTTTGCGTCAGTGCCGGGTCGGGTAACGGCGGAAAAATATCCAGATGCGCGTTGGTACAGCCGGTTAGTGTCAGCTGCAGGATGAGCAGGGTGCTTAGCAGTTTCATCATCATTCTCCTGTGAGTCAGCCGCCATGCTGACGCAGCAGATGTGAAGACTTTGTCGTGAGATGAGCGGAACGCTGTCATGAAATGGCCGGATCAGCCGGCTGAAGTCAGGCCAGCTGGTCAAGAGAATTAAGCTGAGTTATTGTTTTAAACAGTCACCATTCAGTAAACTTATACCCACTATAAGTCCTGCTGTTTATACTTCGGTGTCAATTACGGCCAAATTTTCTTATAATCCAGCCGTTTGATTTGCTGCAAACCCGCTGAATAGCAAGTGTTCAGCGGACCAACCTGAGGACATTACCGTGCTGCAACAATACCGTGAACACGTCGCTGAACGTGCCGCCCAAGGCATTCCTCCGAAGCCGCTGACTGCGCAACAAGTGGCTGACTTAGTTGAATTACTGAAAAATCCTCCAGCGGGCGAAGAAGCTTTCCTGGTCGATCTGTTAGAAAATCGCATTCCACCTGGCGTTGATGAAGCGGCTTATGTCAAAGCAGGTTTCCTGACCGCTGTCGCTAAAGGCGAAGTCGCCAGCCCGCTGGTGACGCCGGAACGCGCCACAGAACTGTTAGGCACTATGTTCGGCGGTTACAACATCCAGCCGATGATCGACCTGCTGGACAGCGACAAATTAGGCGCCATCGCCGCCAAAGGCCTGTCTCATACGCTGCTGATGTTTGACTCTTTCCATGATGTGAAAGAAAAAGCCGACCAAGGCAATCAACACGCGAAAAACGTACTGCAAAGCTGGGCCGATGCCGAGTGGTTCTTAAGCAAGCCGGCTATCCCTGAAAAAATCACTGTGACAGTGTTTAAAGTCACAGGCGAAACTAACACCGACGACCTGTCGCCAGCCCCGGATGCCTGGTCGCGTCCTGATATCCCACTGCACGCTTTAGCGATGCTGAAAAACGAGCGCGATGGTATTGTGCCGGATGTTCCTGGTTCAAAAGGCCCGGTGAAACAAATCGAAGCGCTGATTGCCAAAGGTTTCCCACTGGCGTACGTCGGTGACGTGGTTGGTACGGGTTCAAGCCGTAAGTCTGCCACCAACTCTGTGCTGTGGTTTATGGGCGACGACATGCCGTTTGTACCAAACAAACGTACTGGTGGCGTCTGTTTAGGTGGCAAAATTGCGCCAATCTTCTTCAACACGATGGAAGATTCAGGTTCTCTGCCTATCGAGCTGGATGTCGGCAGCATGAACATGGGCGATGTTATCGACATTTTCCCACATCAGGGCGTGGTGAAACGTCACGGCACTGACGAAGTGATTTCTACTTTTGAACTGCGTTCTAATGTGTTGCTGGACGAAGTGCGTGCCGGCGGCCGGATCCCACTGATCATCGGTCGTGGCCTGACTGACAAAGCCCGTGAGTCACTGGGTCTGCCACATTCAACAGTATTCCAGCGTCCGGTTGCTGCGGCTGATACCGGCAAAGGTTATACTCTGGCGCAGAAACTGGTGGGTAAAGCCTGTGGCGTCAAAGGCGTGCGTCCTGGCCAATACTGTGAGCCAAAAATGACCACTGTCGGTTCACAGGACACCACAGGCCCAATGACCCGCGATGAGTTAAAAGACCTGGCTTGTTTAGGCTTCTCTGCCGACTTAGTGATGCAGTCTTTCTGTCACACCGCTGCGTATCCAAAACCAGTCGATGTGAACACGCACCACACGCTGCCGGATTTCATCATGAACCGCGGCGGTATCTCGCTGCGTCCGGGCGACGGCGTCATCCACAGCTGGCTGAACCGGATGCTGCTGCCAGACACAGTGGGTACCGGTGGTGACTCACACACCCGTTTCCCGCTGGGGATTTCCTTCCCGGCTGGTTCTGGTCTGGTCGCTTTCGCTGCCGCAACAGGCGTGATGCCGCTGGATATGCCAGAGTCGGTGCTGGTACGTTTCAAAGGTGAAATGCAGCCGGGCATCACCCTGCGTGACCTGGTCCATGCCATTCCTTATTACGCCATTCAGCAAGGTTTACTGACCGTTGAGAAGAAAGGTAAGGTCAACATTTTCTCTGGCCGCGTGCTGGAGATCGAAGGTCTGGAGCAGTTAACTGCTGAGCAGGCATTTGAGCTGTCAGACGCTTCTGCTGAGCGCTCTGCGGCCGGTTGTACCATCACCTTGTCTGAAGCTTCAGTGCGTGAGTATCTGGAATCCAACATCGTGATGCTGAAGTGGATGATTAGCGAAGGTTATGGTGACCGTCGCACCATCGAGCGCCGTATTCAGGCGATGGAAGCCTGGTTGGCCAATCCGCAGTTGGAACGTGCTGATGCAGATGCTGAATATGCTGCTGTCATTGAAATCGACCTGGCTGACATCAAAGAGCCAATCCTGTGTGCACCAAACGATCCGGACGATGCGCGTCTGTTGTCTGCTGTTGCCGGCGACAAGATTGATGAAGTGTTTATCGGTTCCTGTATGACTAACATCGGCCACTTCCGTGCTGCCGGTAAGCTGCTGGATAAATTCAAAGGCCAGATCCCAACCCGTCTGTGGATAGCCCCACCAACCAAGATGGATAAAGACCAGCTGACTGAAGAAGGTTACTACGGTATCTATGGCCGGGTCGGTGCGCGGATTGAGATCCCAGGCTGCTCGCTGTGTATGGGCAACCAGGCGCGGGTAGGGGACAACACCACTGTGGTGTCGACGTCAACACGTAACTTCCCGAACCGCCTGGGTCAGGGCGCCAATGTCTATCTGGCGTCTGCCGAGCTGGCTTCTGTCGCTTCAATCATTGGTCGTTTGCCATCGGTTGAAGAGTACCTGCAGTATGCCAAGCAGATTGAAACGACGGCAGCGGATACCTACCGCTACCTGAATTTCCATCAGATGAGCCAGTACACCAGCAAAGCGTCGAATGTGATCATTCAGCAAGCGGTGTAACCCTTCTGGTTGTTGAAGGCCCGCGTAGCGGGCCTTTTGCTTTTAAGCAGCCCCTGTTTTTACCGGATTCTGCTGAGTGATTTATGGAACATGATTTTATTTATTTGCCGGACAGCCGGCAGTATCTGATGCGGCTGGCTCCTGAGCAGCATGCCCTGCAGTGCTTTTTGCTGGACGAGTTCAGCCTGACAGCCAAAGCCTATCAGCCTCTGATCGATGCGCTGACCGTGTTGCGGCCCTATGATGAATACAGTTTTGACGGCCGGGAGTATTCCCTGCGGGTTGAACGACTGGAAGTGAGTGTCTTCCATCAAAGTGTTTTGCAGCAGTTCGACGACCCGCGCGAACTGGAAGCGGAACTGACCACCGACGACAGTAATTTACAGGCCGAATGCGGTCTGGAGGATTTTGTTGCTTTGCTACGGGCCTGGCAGGAATTTTTACCCGGCTGAGATTTTACACTGCACCGACAACGGGAAGAAACGCACTGCTTTGGTGCGTTTTTTTTCGACAACTCCTGGGGTTTTTATTTAACTCATTGTATTTAAATAACAAAAAAGGTTGGCACACGACTTTCTTATCCAAATGGCAACAGCAACAAGTCGTCGGTGCTGAGTTGCGCCAGCCCTGACATTCATGAGGATAAAAAAGATGAAACTCGTAACTGCCATCATCAAGCCTTTTAAGCTTGACGATGTCCGTGAAGCGATTGCGGACATTGGGATAGAAGGCCTGACCGTGACGGAAGTCAAAGGGTTCGGGCGTCAGAAAGGCCACACCGAGCTGTATCGTGGTGCTGAATACCAGGTAGATTTTCTGCCAAAAGTGAAATTGGAAATCGCCACTTTAGACGAAAATGTTGACCGTTTATTAGAAGCCATCCAGAAAGCTGCTCACACCGGCCGGATTGGTGACGGCAAAATTTTTGTTTACGACCTGGAACAGGTGGTCCGGATCCGGACCGGCGAAACTGACGCAGAAGCAATCTAGGAGTTCATCATGCAGGAACAAATTTATCACTTACAGTTTGCTATGGACACCTTTTACTTTTTGGTCTGTGGCGCATTAGTCATGTGGATGGCAGCTGGTTTTGCCATGCTGGAATCAGGTTTGGTGCGGGCAAAAAATACCACCGAAATTCTGACCAAGAACTTTGCATTGTTTGCGATTGCCTGTCTGATGTTTTTGATTTGTGGCTATCAGTTTATGTATGGCGGCGGCTACTTCCTGTCTGGGATTGAAGCCATCAACGTCGATGAGACACTGGCTGGTATGGCTGCGCGTGAAGACGGCTTTACCGGTAAGGCCGCGTATTCCAAAGCCGCTGATTTCTTCTTCCAGGTGGTATTTGTGGCAACGGCGATGTCGATTGTCTCGGGTGCAGTGGCTGAACGGATGAAGTTATGGACGTTCTTTGCTTTTGCTGTGGTGATGACTGGTTTTATCTATCCGATGGAAGGTTCATGGACCTGGGGCGGCCAGTCTGTTTTTGGTTTGTATAGCCTGGGAGATTTAGGTTTCTCTGATTTCGCCGGCTCAGGGATCGTCCACATGGCAGGTGCTTCAGCAGCGTTGGCAGGTGTATTGTTGTTAGGTGCGCGTAAAGGTAAATACACCAAAGACGGCAAAGCGCATGCGTTTCCAGGCTCCAATATGCCTCTGGCAACTTTGGGGACGCTGATCCTGTGGATGGGCTGGTTTGGTTTTAATGGTGGCTCTGTGTTGAAACTGGGCGACATCGGTAACGCGAACAGTGTGGCCGTGGTGTTCGTCAATACGAACGCGGCAGCGGTCGGCGGAGCTCTGTCAGCGCTGGTCGTCTCTATGTTGTTGTTCCGCAAGGCCGACCTGACGATGGTGTTAAATGGCGCTTTGGCAGGGTTGGTCGCAATTACAGCAGAACCTTCAACACCTACGCCACTGCAGGCCACTATTTTCGGTGCCATTGGTGGTGTCCTGGTCGTCGCATCCATTATCGGTCTGGATAAAGTGAAAATTGATGACCCGGTTGGTGCAATTTCGGTCCACGGTACTGTTGGTTTGTTTGGTTTGTTGATTGTGCCGCTGACAAAAGACAGTGCCACTCTGGTTGGTCAACTGGCAGGCGCTGCGACGATTTTTGTCTGGGTCTTTGTCGGCAGTCTGATCGTTTGGGGCATTCTGAAAGCAACTATTGGTATTCGGGTAACCGAAGAGCAGGAATATGAAGGTGTTGATCGTTCTGAGTGTGGCATCGAAGCTTACCCGGAATTTGTATCAACCCTAAAGTAAGCAGCCTGGGGAGAGCCGGTGGGGCTTCTCAGGAGCGAGTTTCCCGCCCGGCTGTGACAACCATCACAGCCGAAGCGGGAAGCTGAACCCGTACCACCAAATCGTCTATCCTTGTCCTTTGTCTTCTAAGACGACCCCACCGGCATATGCCTGTGGGGTTTTTTATTATTTGGACGAGATCCAATCTAGCAGGGTATTTTTTGTCTGAAAAGCAGCCAAAGCGACGATGCAGAATATTTCATCTGTCAGTGTTCAGCTATGGCTGTAAGTTTGTCATCTTATTATGCAGTCGGCTGCAGTAGCCAGCAGACTGGTTACAGCAATAAATACGCGACAGATAGATTTGAACAAACGGATTGCATGTTATTGCCATGGCACTGATCATTGCAGCTTCGCGAGCTTTGGTACATGCAACTGGCTGCAGCAGTAAAAACGCAATTGATT
>CBINNO010000183.1:0-7747 GCA_966252055.1 uncultured Rheinheimera sp.
GGGTTGCTGCATCGTTGTACTCACTTGGTTGCTGCGGCCGCCGGGGCGCACTGCTGATAAATTTCGGTTAAGCGCTGCGCGACTTTGTCCAGTAAATAGGGCTTTGCACTGGTCTGACAAGCAAGCTGCATCTGGCGGTAATCTGGCGCGCTCAGACTGAATAATTGCTGAACTGCGTCGCGGATGCCTGCCAACAACAAAGCCTCGTCCTGCGCGGCCACCAGATAGCCGTTCTGGCCCTGTTGCAGCTGAGCCAGCGAACCATCGGTCCGGGTCGCCACTACAGGCGTACCACAGGCCATGGCTTCGGTCATCACCAGACCAAAAGACTCGTGACGCGACAGGCTCAGAAATACTTTCGCGCGCCGGTAGTATCCGGCCAGTGCTTCGGCGCCTTGTGCCTGAACAAGCTCAAGTTGCGGGTATTGTGCTGTGGCTTGCTGCAGCTGTTGCAGCCAGGGACCGTGGCCAATCACCACCACTTTTTTGTTGGTCCAGCCGGGCAGTAACGCCAGCAGCCGGTCCATGCCTTTATTCAAATCCAGCGTACCGACATACAGAATATCAATGTCTTTTTCCGCCAGCGGCACTGCCCCGACCTGGCCGAAGCTGGCGTGAATACCGGCCGGCAACACTTCAGCGCTGGCCGGCTGCATAAAAAACCGCTGCCTGAGCTGTGCGCTGACAAAGATCCAATGGTCGACCTTGCCCGCCGCAAAGCGATACAAGGCAGATGGCGGCTGATAGGCGTAAATATCGGTGCCATGGCAGGTCACCACAATTTTGACGGCAGGATTACGCAGCCAGCGATAAGTCAGCGCCAGCCAGATAGTCGGATAAAAAAAATGCACATGCAAGATGTCGAATTTTTGCCGGCTCAGCACATAACGCCAGACAAACTGCGCCCAGAAAACCGGGTAACGCAGCAGCCGCCATGGCTTTTTGTCAGTGTGCCAGGCCAATTGAAAATAGGCTGGCGCCAGCGCAGCAAGCGCCGCCACCTGGTTGCGTACAAAAATCCCCTGAAACGGCGCCGAAGGCCGCGGGCACATATTCGTCAGGATCAACAATCTGGCATGCCTGGCAAGTCCTTTCAGTAACGCGCAGATCATACTTTTTCTGGGCGCTGGCAAACAACTGTCCGGCGCGGTTAAATCCTACTTTTCTGTCAAAACGCTGAAATAAGCTGCAACTAAGCTGCTGATTTATCGGGCGCCTGATAGTCAGCATCTGTTGGTTCACCTATAATCGCTCTGCTTACCCCAACCTAACCTGCTTTGTCAGCGGAACTTTTTATGCACGAACATATGGTGCTGTTTGCAACCACTTTTGGCCTGACGCTGTTGGCCATTTTTATCATGTTACCGGTCGCCAACCATATTGGTCTGGTCGACAAACCGCAAGGCCGTAAACAACATGTCGGCGCAGTCCCTTTGATCGGCGGGATCTCGATTTTCACCGGCGTGGCGCTGACGCTGAGCTGGTTTGGCCTGCCGGAAAATACCCATTGGTATTACCTGCTGTGCGGCGGCACTATTGTGGTGCTGGGCGTGTTTGATGATTTTCTCGATTTAAGCGTCAAAATCCGGCTGGCGGCACAGGTGGTCATTGCCGGGGTCATGATGTATGGCCTGCAGCTTTATGTCGGCAACCTCGGCGATTTGTTTGGCATCGGCCAAATCTCGCTCGGTTATCTCGGCATTCCCTTTACCGTCATTGCTGTTATCGCCGCCATCAACGCTTTTAACATGATTGATGGCATTGACGGCTTAGCCGGCATGCTGAGCGGGGTCAGTTTTGTCTCGCTGACGCTGATGATGGGCATCGGCGGCCAACTGGAACATGCGGTACTGCCGATGGTGCTGGTGTTTGCGCTGATCCCTTACCTGATGTTTAACCTGGACCTGGTCGGCAAAGGCAAAGGCAAAATCTTTATGGGCGATGCCGGCAGTATGCTGATTGGCCTGACCGTGATTTGGCTGCTGATCATCGGCAGTCAGAGCGACAGCGCCAGTTTCCGGCCGGTCACCGCTTTATGGATCATCGCAGTGCCGCTGATGGATATGGTCGCCATCATGATCCGCCGCATCCGCAAAGGGCAGTCGCCTTTTATGGCCGACCGCGAACACCTGCATCATATTTTCCTGCGGCTGGGGCTGAATTCACGCCAGGCGCTGGTGGTGATCACCAGCCTGGCCTGTATGCTGGCCACTATCGGCGTGGTCGGTGAATACCTGTTGGTGCCTGATTTAGTCATGCTTTTGTTATTCCTCGCTATTTTTGCTGCTTATTCACTGTCTTTGCAGTACATCTGGCGGATCACCCGTGCCATTAAACGTTATAAAGCCAGACAACGTGCTAAACAAAATCCGTAAAATTTTTGCAGCGCGCTCCGTCATCTTATTGATTGAGCGCTTTTTCCGGCTCGGCGCCGGCGCCATCATTACCATCATTGTCGCCCGCATGTTTGGCGACGAAGAACTGGGGACTTATGGGCTGGTGATGGTCTGGGTGGCTTTTTTGCAGCCACTGACCAATCTCGGCATGAACAACGTGGTACAAAAACTGGCCAGTACGCAGCCGAACCCGCAGAGTGCACTGGCCGTGTTGCAAACCGCTATCTGGCTGCGGATGGCGGCTGGCCTTTGGTTTGGCGCGCTGATGAGTGCAGGTTTCTGGCTGTTTTATCCGGACGATTTGGCCAAAGGCCCGTTGTCCATCATCACCCTGTTCTTTTTGCAGAGCTTTTTCTCGCTGATCCTGTACGAATACCAGCAAAACTATTGGGGCCATTTTCGTGCCGTCGCGCTGTCAAAACTGGGCGTTTCGCTGCTGACGCTGTTGATCCGAATCGGCGGGTTGTTGCTGGGCGCTGACATTTATTTCCTGCTGCTGGTGGTTGCCATCGAATTCCTGCTGACCGGTCTGGTGCAATATTATTGGTACCGCCGCTACGCACCAGAGCCGCAGTGGCTTAAATGGCACAAACCGGACTGGCAGATCGCCCGGCAGCTGTTTGGCCGCGCATCCTGGCTGTGGATCTCCGGTATTGTGTCAGTCATTTACCTGAAGATTGATTTGATGATGATTGAGGCCATGCTGGGCAAAGCCGCCGCCGGTCAATATGTGGCGGTGTCGCGCATCTCCGAGCTGTGGTATGTCATTCCGGTCACGCTGGCGGCAAGGTATTACCCCCAAATGCTGCAGACTTATCAGCAGAGCTGGCAGCAGTATTTACTCGTGCTGCGCCAGCGCAGCCTGCAGTTTTTTCTGCTGGGTTGTGCTATCGCGCTGGTGATGACCTTGTGCGCTTACTGGCTGATTTTACTGGCCTTTGGCGAAGCCTTTACCGGTTCCACTCTGGTGCTGCAAATCCATGTCTGGGCCGGGTGTTTTGTCTTCGTGCGCTCACTGATTAGCCAGCATCTGATTATCACCGGGCAAGAGCCGCTCAGTCTGTTCAGCCATGGCCTTGGCGCCGTGATTAATATTGCGATGAATTATCTGCTGATCCCCCGTTATGGCATTGAAGGCGCCGCCTGGGCGACTTTAGTGTCGTACGCCTTTGCTTCGTTTTTCTTTATTTTCTTTGCCCGCACCACCCGTCAGCAGTTCTTTGAAATGCTGAGAGTGCATAAAGACCCAGCACAGCGCTGAAAAAAAGCCCACTCAGTACTGATAAAAAAGCCACCGCACATGCGGTGGCTTTTCTGTGGCACAAACAGCTTTACAGGATCAGGACGGCAGTTCCCAGTCAACCCAGCCCTGTTGCCATGACAACAAAATCAGGCCACCAAAGGCGATGCGGTACCAGGCAAAAATCTCGTAGCTGTGGCTTGCGACATAACGCAGCAACACCCGGACCGCCAGCAAAGCACTGATAAAGGCCGTGATAAAGCCGACAGCAAACATCGGCAGATCGCCGGCATTGAGCAGTTCGCGGTGTTTATAGATGTCGTAAAAAGTCGCGGCAAACATGGTCGGTACCGCCAGAAAGAACGAAAACTCGGCGGCGACTTTCCGATCAAGCCCGATAAACAGGCCGCCAATAATAGTGGCACCAGAGCGTGACGTGCCCGGGATCAGCGAAACCATCTGCGCGCAGCCGACTTTAAAAGCGTCCAGCAGGCTCATATCGTCCACATCATGCACCCGCACCTGATGCGCGCGGCGCTCGGCCCACAGGATGATCAAACCGCCTATCACCAGCATGGCAGCCACGGACACCGGGTTAAACAAATAATGTTTGATGGTTTTGATAAACAGCAGCCCGACAATCGCCGCCGGTAAAAACGCCACCAACAGATTGAGCACAAAACGCTGCGCCTTTTTGTCATGCGTCACCCCAGTGACCACCTGGACAAACCGCTGCCGGTATTCAAAGACGATGGCCAGAATAGCGCCCAGCTGAATGGCAATTTCAAAGACCCGGCCATCATTGTGAAAACCGATCAGATCGCCAACCACAATCAGGTGACCGGTACTGGACACCGGCAAAAATTCCGTCAGACCTTCGACTAAACCCAGGATAAAAGCCTGAATTAACACCCACCACTCCATGTTTGCTCCCAATGACAGCCAAAAAACAGCGGGTATTATCCGGACTTTTCCGGGCTGGTCCAACCCTTTATCGGCGAAATCTGCCGCTGTACCGCGAAATCAGCCGCTGGCAGGCAGCTGATTACGACAGCTGCCAGCCAAAGGGGTCACAAATATCGACCGCCGGTTCGGTAAACCAGCGCGGCCCCTCGTCTGTCATGTAAAAGTGATCTTCCAGCCGCACACCAAATTCGCCCGGCAGGCAAATCATCGGCTCATTGGAAAAACACATGCCGCGCGCCAGCGGCAGCGGATTGCCCCGCACCAGATAAGGCCATTCGTGAATGTCCAGGCCAATACCATGGCCGGTGCGGTGTGGCAGCCCCGGCAATTGATAATCCGGCCCGAGCCCCGCAGCCGCAATCACCGTACGGGCTGCGTCATCAACTGCACCACAAGGCACTCCGGGCTGCGCTGCGGCAAAGGCGGCCGCCTGCGCCTGCTTTTCCAGCTGCCAGATCGCGCGCTGGCGCTCTGTTGGGGTGCCAAACACATAACTGCGGGTAATATCCGACACATAATGATGCAACCGGCAGCCGGTATCGATCAGCACCATATCGCCGCTTTGCAGTCGCTGCGGGTCTTTGACACCATGCGGATAAGCGGTCGCTTCGCCAAACAGCACGATACAAAAATAACTGCCACTGCTGGCGCCGACTTTGCGGTGCGCCTCGTCGATAAAGGCCTCGACTTCCAGCGTGCTGATCCCCGGATACAGCATTTGCGCCGCCGCCTGGTGGACCGCCAGCGTCATGTCCATCGCCCGTTGCATGATGGCAAGCTCAGCCGCGGATTTTTGCCGCCGGCAAGGCGCTGTGATGCAGGCGCCATTGATAAAACGCTGGCGGGGTGCGAGCTGCGTCAGTGCATCGACGATAAAAAAGGCGGTACTTTCATCAAGACCAACCCGCGCATCAGGCGCAACGCCAAGCGCCTGCAGCGTATCGAGCAGCAACTGATACGGACTTTCGTCCTCCTGCCAGCCCAGCACCGGCGCTTTGATTTGCTGATACTCACCCAAGGTGCCAATTTCAAATACCGGCGCCAGATAACGCAAGGTGCCGTCGGCAGTCAGCAGCGCACCGACCAGCCGTTCGCTGGCATACCAGGCGGTGCCGGTAAAATACAACAGGCTGCTGCCGGCATTGAGGTACAGCGCCGCCACATCCTGCTCGCGCATCAGCTGACAGGCGCGCTCAAGCCGCGCCTGATATTCCGCCAGTCCAATCGGCGCCACGCCGGCCGTCATGTCTGAAAGTGTTGCCAGTGCCGCTTCACGCGTCGCGCCACCGATTTGTTTTTTTGTCTGTGTGCTCATGTCATCTCCTGCCGTCTGCATGCATCGCCCGGCCGGTGCCGGTTGTTGTCTGGCAGTATGCATGGCTCACAATATGAATTTAAATGATATGATTTCACAATGATATTAATTGGATTCATGACAATGCCTGAATTACCCGCTGACAAAGCGACACCACCGTTAAAAGCAGCAGCTCAGCTCAAGGCGCTGCCGCCACTCAAAGCGCTGCAGGCTTTTGAAGCGACGGCGCGGCTGAGCAGTTTCAGTCTGGCCGGCAGTGAGCTTTTTGTCAGCCAGAGCGCCATCAGCCATCAGGTGCGGTTGCTCGAGCAACAACTGGGCGTGCAGCTGATTGACCGGCGCCAGCAACCCCTACAGCTGACCGAAGCCGGCGCGGCGCTATTTTCGGTGCTGCAGGACAGCTTCTACCGGATGCGGGCGGTTTGTCAGCACTTAGGCCAAAAGCAGCCGAAGCGGCTGCGTATCGCGGCGCAGACTTCGATTGCCGTCGAATGGCTGGCGCCGCGTCTCAATGCTTTTCACCGCTGCTCGGGGCAAACCGAAACCCTGCTGCACATGGAATCCAGTGCTGACAGCCTGGACGCCAGTCAGTTTGACCTGATCCTCGGTACCTGGCCCTGCCCGTCTGGCTTTGCTTCGCGGCCGCTGCGGGCCGAATGGTGGTTTCCGGTGTGTAGTCCTGCCCAGTATGAACGACTGGATTTGCAGGACCCTGCTTGTGTATTCAATCACTTACGCTATAGCTCAGAACAAGGCGAAGACTGGCAGTTGTGGCGCCAACAGATGCAGCTGGCCGCGCCGCCACGCCAGCAGCTGCAGCAGGTCAGTCTGGCGCTGTTGGCGACCAAAGCGGTCAGCAGTGGCGAGGGCCTGGCGCTTAGCAACAGCTTTATCGCTGGCGACGCTGTCCGCGCCGGCCAGCTCAAAGCTTTGCTGCAATGGCGCTATCAGCTGCCCTGGGGGCAGTATCAGCTGCATTATCGGCCCGGCGGGCCACAACAAAGCCAAATCGACTTGTTTATCAGCTGGCTGGAAGCCGAGCTCGCCGCTTCTGATCTGCTGACAGCGGCCGGCCTCGCTTAAAGCCGCAGGCCGCCGTTACGCTGGATCTGGCTTTGCACCGCCTGCTGCCAGATCCCCCAGTCCGTCAGCCACAGGCTGAATTGCTGGCGGGCCCGGGTGATCGCGGTATAGACCAGCTCACGTGTCAGCACCGGGCTGGGTTGTGGCGGCAACAACAGGATGGCGTGACTGAACTCAGAACCCTGCGACTTATGTACCGTCAGCGCAAAGGCGGTTTCGACGGCCGGCAAGCGACCCGGCAAGACCCAGCGCACGCCGCCGCTGTGATCTTCTGACAAAAAGGCCACCCGCAAGTCGCTGCCGGCCGGCCCGTCTGTCGGCAGACAAATGCCAATATCGCCATTCATCAGGCCGGTACTGTAGTCGTTTTGCAGCACTATCACCGGCCGGCCCGGATACCACAAAGTACCCGCCGGCAGCGCAGCATCGGCCAGCCATAGCTGCTCTGCCAGCTGATTGATAGTCTCTACCCCCGCCGGCCCCTGACGCACAGCGCAGAGCAACTGCGTGCCGGCAAACTGTTGATGGACCTGACGGGCAAATTGCGCCAGCGCTTCAGCGGCTGCCGGAGCATGGTCTGCCGGAGCCTTGTCTGCCGGAATCTTGTCCGCCGGAGTCTTGTCTGCTGGCGTATGGTCTGCCGGGCGCCCGCCACCAGGCTGGGCGGCGTCCAGGGCGAGCTGCATTTGCAACGCTTCGCCCAGCTGTGCCGATTTTTGCACAACCTGCCGATAAGGCGCCAGCAAC
>CBINNO010000184.1:0-7744 GCA_966252055.1 uncultured Rheinheimera sp.
GCTGGGTTTTCTTCCTGCACGGCCGCAATCAAATCTGGCAACGACTGGAAGATCAGGCCATCAGCACCGATGATTTTGCAGATAGTGTCAACATCATGACCGTGCGCAATCAGTTCGTTGGCTGACGGCATATCAATGCCGTATACGTTTGGAAAGCGAATTTCCGGTGCAGCGGAGGCAAAATACACTTTATTGGCGCCGGCTTCACGGGCCATATCGATGATTTGACCTGAGGTAGTGCCTCGTACAATTGAGTCATCTACCAACAACACGTTTTTGCCTTTAAATTCCTGCTTAATGGCATTGAGTTTGCGTTTGACCGACTTCTGCCGTTGGCCCTGGCCTGGCATGATAAAAGTACGGCCGATATAGCGGTTTTTCACATAACCCTGACGATAGGGCAGCCCCAGTTCATGGGCAATTTGCAGCGCGGCATCGTTACTCGTTTCCGGAATAGGGATAACAACATCAATATCCAGATGCGCCCATTCTTTTTTGATTTTCTGACCCAGTTTTTTGCCCATATTGACGCGTGAGGCATACACAGACACGTTATCAATGGTCGAATCTGGCCGGGCAAAATAAACGTATTCAAAGATGCAGGGCGTATAGGTTGGGTTTTCAGCACACTGCTGACTGAACAGCTGACCATCTTCAGTGATGTACACGGCTTCACCTGGCATCACGTCACGCAGCACGGTAAAACCATCTGCGTCCAGCGCGACACTTTCCGACGCCACCATATATTCTGTGCCAAGTTCGGTCTCGCGTTTGCCCATCACCAGCGGCCGGATCCCATTTGGATCACGAAATGCCACCAAACCGTGGCCAATAATCAGCGCAACCACTGCATAACCGCCGCGCACCCGCCGGTGGACGTTGGTCACCGCACGGAAGATCGCATCCGGCATCAGATGTAATTCATTGTTACACTGCAGCTCGTGCGCGAAGGCGTTGAGCAGTACTTCAGAATCTGAGCTGGTGTTGACATGGCGACGGGCGTCTTTAAACAGCTGCTCTTTCACTTCATCGGCATTGGTCAGATTGCCATTGTGCGCCAGCGCAATACCAAAGGGGCTATTGACATAAAACGGCTGCGCTTCGGCGGTCGAGCTGGAGCCCGCGGTCGGATAGCGCACATGGCCTAAACCGATATTCCCTGCCAACCGCTGCATATGACGCGCTTCAAACACATCTTTGACCAGGCCATTGGCTTTGCGTAACCGCAGACGACTCTGGTCCACAGTGACAATGCCGGCAGCATCCTGACCCCGATGTTGTAAGACGGTAAGGCCGTCGTACAACGCCTGATTGACCGGATATTTACCTACGATACCAACAATACCACACATGGAACCTTACCTCGTCAGAACAGATGTCTGTTGCATAAAACTCGAGTTGTCTTTCAGATAGGTGAAAAACCACTCAATGATGAAATCGAATTCAGGGATCAGCACCGATGTTTTCCACCACTCAGCGCTGGCTGACGGCGTAAAAGCATCGAGGAAAAATAACAGCGCGCTGACCACCAGCACACCTCGCAGGGCGCCAAACACCAGTCCGAGCAAGCGATCTGTCCCGCTTAAACCCGTGGATTGCACCAGCTTGCCAATCAGGTAATTCAGTAAACCGCCCAATAGCAGACAACTGATGAACAAAATGCCAATCGCGACGGCGTTTCGCAGTAAAGCGTTGTCTATATTAGAAAAAAACGGCGAGAGATAAGGAAAATAGTGACTGGCTACAAAAAACGCCAGGATCCAGACGATCAGCGAAATTGCTTCTTTGACGAAACCGCGGATTAAACTGATGACAGTCGATAATCCGATAATGGCCAGAATGGCGTAATCAACCCAAACCATTTGCTACCAACAGGGATGCTTGAGGACGGCGCGCATTCTATCAAATGGCGCCGGCCACTGGCTAATTATTTTCAACCGGCTGGTACGCAGTGACTTTCAGCTTACTCACCTGCGCCAATTGCTGCAGTTCCGTCAGGCGTGATTCCAGTTTTTCTTTTTTCAGATCCGGTCCGACGATCACACTGACCATCGTAGTCCCAGTCGCAGTCACCACTTTTTTCGTAAAAGCGCTGTAACCGGCCGCTTTGAGCTTACTGACCAAAGCATTGGCATTTTGCTCTTTACTGAAAGAGCCGACTTTGACGATGTAAGCCGCCTGGCTCAGCGGCTTTTCAACCTTCGCGGCAGCCGGCGGCGCTGTCACGACAGCAGCGGGTGCATTGACTGATGGCTGGCCAGCGGTTTGTTGGCTGGCAGACGGTTGAGTGGCAGCTGCCTGAGCACTTTGTGATTGAGAAACACTCTGTGGCTGCGCGGCGCTCTGTGCTGGCTGCGGATCTGTATCAGGTATGGCTTGCGGCTGATCGGTGGCAACTGAAGCATATTCCTGATCAGGCAACGTGGTTTCAGTGCCGGCAGGCGCCGGAACATCAAGCGGCTGACTGTTATCAGTCGCGGGTTTGAGTGCCGCGTCTCTGGCCCCCTGATGCTGGTCCTGACTGAACACCGCCGGTTGGGAGACCTCAGCAAATTCAGGCCGCTCAGGCACAGCTTTAAAGTCATCTTTGCGGACCTGCTTCTGGCCGTCCAGTAAGTCGGGTAAAAAAACCACCGCCGCGACCACCAGGATTGCGGTGCCGACCAGGCGGTTGGTAAATACTGCTGTCATAACGATTCCTGTTGCCACAACGCCAGCGCACTGCTGACTGTCACAAATGAGCCAAATACCACATACAATTCATCCGGGCGGGCCTGTCTTAACATGGACCAGCCTGCGGCCAGCGTGTCATGACATTGCCGCGGTTCGTTGTCTGGTAATGCCAGTTCCAACATGGCAGCGTCCGCTCCCCTGGCACCTGGCAGAGAAACGAGGTGCCACTGATAGCCCTTGCCAACAAAAGGGGCCAGCGCACTGGCGATATCTTTATCTTTGAGCATGCCCACCAACAACCGGACGACTGAAAAGCGCTCAGCCAGCTGCTGCAGTTGCTCCGCCAGATAAGCGGCAGACTGCGGATTGTGCGCCACATCCAGCAACACATTCGGCGCCAGCCATTGCATCCGGCCGCTGAGTTGCAGCTCGTGCAGCACTTTAACAATCAGCGCGGGAGGCGGCAACAATTGCAACAGGCGCAGCGCACTCAGCGCCGTTGCCACATTTTGGGCCGGCACCGCCGGTAACGGCAATTCAAGTTGATTGTCCTGGCCAAACTGCCAGATCAGACCTTTCGACTGTACGCTGAACTGGTAGTCCACACCGGCCTGACACAGCAAAGCGCCCTGAGCCTTGGCCACTTCCGCGATGCTGGCTGGCGGTGCCAAATCACCCACCACCAGAGGCTTACCAGCCCGGCAGACGCCGGCTTTTTCCCGCCCAATGGCTTCCCGGTTGTCGCCAAGCCAGTCCTGATGATCCAGGTCAATCGTCGTGATGATACTCAGGCAAGGGTCGATAATGTTCGTGGCGTCCAGCCGGCCGCCAAGACCCACTTCAATCAGACAGAAATCTGGTTTGCTCGCTCTGAGTACGGCAAAAGCCGCCAGCGTGGTGAATTCAAAATAGGTCAGCGCAGTGTCCGCACGCAGCGTTTCAACCTGACTTAAGCCCTGCACCCACAGTGCATCATCGACATCGACGCCGTTGATACGCAGTCTTTCGTTAAAAGCCAACAAATGAGGCGAACTGTAAACACCGACTGTATAGCCCTGCGCCAACAACAATTGCTCGAGAGTCCGTGCCGTGGTGCCCTTGCCATTCGTGCCGGCGATCAGCAACGAGCGGCCTGGTAAATGCTGTAAATCGCCACGACTGGCAACCCGCAACACCCGCTCCAGGCCCAATTCAATTTTTTCAACAGGGTGGCTTTGTTCGATATAACAAAGCCAATCGGCCAGAGTCTGACACGATTGGCTTTGCAGCAATGGAGGATGAGTCATAACGCCTTAGGCGACGCGATGCTCCTGGTCCGGAGCCGGCAGTCGCATGAATTTTGCTACCAGACGGGCAATTGTATCGCGCATTTGCCGACGGTCAACAATCATATCAATCGCACCATGCTCCAGCAGGAATTCACTGCGCTGGAAGCCTTCCGGTAATTTCTCACGAACTGTCTGTTCAATAACCCGCGGGCCGGCAAAACCAATCAGTGCTTTGGGTTCACCGATATTGATATCCCCCAGCATTGCCAGGCTGGCGGAAACGCCGCCCATCGTGGGATCAGTCAGCACCGAAATGTACGGCAGACCGGCTTCCGACAACTTGGCGAGCGCTGCAGAGGTTTTGGCCATCTGCATCAAGGAAAACAGCGCTTCCTGCATGCGGGCACCGCCGGACGCAGAAAAACAAATAAAAGGCACTTTGTGTTCCAACGCAAACTCTACGCCTTTGACAAACTTGGCACCGACAACCGAAGCCATCGAACCGCCCATAAATTCAAACTCAAAGCTGGCAGCCACCACAGGCATGCCCTTGAGCGAGCCACGCATCACGACCATCGCATCTTTTTCGTTGGTGTCTTTTTGCGCTGCGGTGATGCGGTCTTTATATCTTTTGCTGTCTTTAAACTTCAGAATGTCTTGCGGTTCCAGCTCTGCAGCCAATTCGACCATGGTATTAGCATCGAGAAAATACGTCAGGCGAGCCCGGGCACTGACCCGCATGTGATGATCACACTTCGGGCAGACCCCCAACTGGCGATCCAAATCGGCTTTGTAAAGTACCGCATCACAGGAAGTACATTTGGTCCAGACACCTTCCGGAATGTTCCGGCGCGCAGAAGACGAAGTACGGGGCAGGATCTTTTCTAACCAACTCATATGAATTCCTAGTTTCTACTACGTTTATTTCTACGCAGTTCTGCCGAATTTAACAGAAATTCAGCGAAATTTAGCTAAACGGCGGCTATTAAACCATAAAATAAACGGCAACTGGTCTTAGTTGTTACCGTCGGTGGCTCACGCTAAGCCAACTTCTGACCACAACAGTTGCTGCAGGTTCCATCTGTTAATCCGGCAAAAATAACGGGCCTGCCGGTGTTTTGGGAATGGCAAATTCCGCCGGATAGTCGACTTCCACCAGATACAATCCTTCGGCTTTGGCAGTCGCCGCTGCCTGGGTACGGTCTTTGGCCGCCAGCAATTCGGCGATCCAGCCAGGAGGCTGGCGTTTCATGCCGACTTCCAGCAAGCTGCCGGTGATATTACGCACCATGTGGTGGACAAAGGCGTTGGCTTTGATATCCAGCACGATGTAATCACCATGTCGGCTGAGGTGCAGATGCATCAGATTACGAAATGGCGTTTTTGACTGACACTGAATAGCCCGAAAGGAGGAGAAATCCTGTTCGCCCAATAATGCCGGCGCCGCCTGCTGCATCAGTGCAACATCCAGGTCCTGATGATAATGACTGACCCCGCTGCCTAAAATTGCCGGTCTGAACTTACGGTTGTAAATAATGTAACGGTAACGACGCGCCGTTGCGGAAAAACGGGCATGAAACTGGTCGGAAACTGGCTGCGCCCACCGCACGGCAATGCCAACCGGCAAATTCGAATTGACACCCATGATCCAGCCGCGCATGTCGCGCTGTGCCTGAGTATCAAAATGGATGACCTGCCCGGTCGCATGCACACCGGCATCGGTGCGGCCTGCGCAAAAAATCTCAACGGGATGATTAGCGACCTGACTCAGGGCCCGCTCCAGCTCGCCCTGGATACTGCTGACTTCACGTTGACGCTGCCAGCCAAAATAGCCAGTACCGTCGTATTCAATCCCCATAGCAATCCGCATACACACTCCTCGTTTCGCGGCGCCGAGTATAAATCAAAGCTTCCGGAGCGAACAGCTCCAGACAAAAACAGCGCCCGCAGGCGCTGTTTTTAAAAGCCATCCAATCAGCTGAGCAGACTGCTGGCTTCCTGCTTGACATGTGGCGGTGCATCAGAGGCCATGATTTCTTTAATCAGATGATTGGCGCTGTCGGCATCACCGATTTCGATGTAGGCCCGCACCAAATCAAGTTGGCCTGCGAAACCTGCGTCGGCGTGATCCACATCACCCGCTTCATCTGCGGCAATCAGATCTTCAAAATCGGCCAGCCCAACATCAATGTTCAATGCCGGCAGTCCGTCAGGCTGCTCATGTGGCTCTTCAGTTGCCGCCAGCAATTTGTCAATGTTGACATAATCCGGCAGCAGCGCCTCGTCGTCCATCTCCGCGCGGCTTTGGCTTTGCTGCAACTCATCCAGTTCTGCCAGTACCTCTGCAGCTTTCTGCGCGTCAGCCTCGGGCTGTTCCGGTGCAAGCGGCGACTCGTTCAGCTCTGAAAGCAGTTCATCAAAATTCACTTCATCAAAGTTCAGCTCATCCGAAGCGCCCAGCTGTTGCTCTTGTGCCTGCACCACTGTCACGCCCTGAGCATCAACATCCACACTCTCCGGATCATCAGGGAAAATTTGCGTCAGATCCTGCTCGTCAAGCTGAAGCTCCGGATATTCTTCGAGCACTTTACTGGGCCGCTCGACCGAAGCTATCGCATCAAACATTCTGCTGACGGAGTTGTCATCAGACTGCAGCAGATCAGGCATCTCGCTGCCCAGTTGCTGCTGGTCCGCAAACTCGGTCAGATACTCGGTTTCAGCGGCAGATTCCGCCGCAAGCTCAGCCTCTTCCAGCAGGTCGTCAATCGAGATCAGCTCATCAGCACCATCAGTGTTTTCAGCTGAACTTGTCTGCAGATCTGTCGCAGGCTCAGCGGGCTCTTCAGCGAAAGCGGACGTCAGTGGGTCGGCAGTATCTGCCTCAGAAGCTTCATGGGTCGACGAGTCGGTTTGCGCCATTGTGTGCTGCGGCACATCCGGCTCTTGCAGCATCTGACCAATATCCGCGGGGGAAATCTCGGCTTCGGCAAAATCGGATGCGGCAAGGCCAACCGCTTCATCAGGCAGCTGCAACGACGCCAGACTGTCTTTGGATTGTTGTGACTGGGCCCTGAGCTCGGCAACTTCATTGAGGATCTCATCGAGTTCGTCCATCAGGCCGCTGTCATCAGCCTCGTCGCTGAGTAATTCTTCGATATCAAAGGACTCATCCGCAATCAGTTCATCAGCAGAGCCAGAGCCCGGCATTGTCAACAGTGGCTCGTCAGCGGTCTCGCTCAGCAAACCAGGCTCTTCAGCGCTTGCCGGCAGATCCGCCAGATGTTCATCGGCTAACGATTCGGCAAAGGCTTCAAGCTCAGAACTGTCAAAACTGGTTGCAGCATCAGCATCCGGCTCCGCTTCGGTCATCAGCTCGGCCGCAGACTGATGTTCGGCCGCAGTCGCTTGGGTCATGGCCAGCAAGTCATCGATATCAAAATCATCGTCGGCCGCTGCTGTGAGTTCGGCAGACGCCACTGGCGCCGGCGTCTGCTCCGCCTGCGTCTGTGCCACTAACGCATCGATATCAAAATCGGCGTCATCCAGTGCACTGGCTGCGATCGGTTCGTCGCCCGGCAGGTCTAACTCAATTTCTTCCAGTAATTCGTCAGATTCGGCAGCTTCCGCTGCCGCATAAGCCAACGCGGCGGCCGACACTTCAGTGGTTGGCAACAAATCTTCATCAGCATCAGCCGCGGTTGTTGACCCAGCAGCTGGTACTGCAGCGTCAGATGATGCGGGTGACGTTGCCGCCAGCGCCTGCTGGAATATTGCATCCGGATCTTCATCATCATCCGCCAGAT
>CBINNO010000185.1:0-7706 GCA_966252055.1 uncultured Rheinheimera sp.
GTACAGCCAACTGTGCCAAACCACACAGCAGACCGGCGCGCCTTGTCAACAGCTTGCCCGCTCGCAGGGCCGCAACGTCTTTTTGCAAAAATGGGGTTCTCACCAGAAAAATCTCCTTGTGCCGTCAGAATGCGGCGTTCGCGGATCAGCCCTTCAGGATTTTGCCGACCCGCCTGTTATCAAAAAGCCTGCTGCAAAAACGCCTGCTGGCTGGGCATCTGGTCGACACAGGCCGCGATCACCGCCGCAGTCGAGGCGGCAAAACCGGCTGTCTCAGTCAGGCTTTTTTGCCGGCACAGCGGGTCCGGTTGTGCCGGCCACAGCCCTTGCCCCAGCAGCACCTGCACCCAGCTGTCTTCGCGAAACAGCTCGTCAGCGACGCGATGCACCCGGCCATAAGCGGCAAAGATCTCCAGCTTCTGCGCCAGCGAATCCGGCACCGCCATGCGGCGGCAATAACGCCAGTATTCGCTGTCGTCGCGCCGGGTCACTTTGTAGTGCGCGATGATAAAGTCGCGAATTTGCGCCATTTCAGTGGCCGCCTGTGCGTTGTAATGGTCGATATTGGCCTTGGCAAAACTCAGATCGGGAAACAAATGCACCAGCCGGGTGATGGCGGTTTGCACCAGATGCAGACTGGTCGACTCCAGCGGTTCGAGAAAACCGCTGGCAAGGCCCACTGCCACACAATTGCCCCACCACTGCTGCCGGCGCCGGCCTGTGGTAAAACGAATAAGCCGCGGCTCTGCCAGTGGTTTGCTGTCCAGAGCGGCCAGCAACTGCGCACTGGCGTCCGCTGGCTGGCAAAAACCGCTGGAAAACACCATGCCATTGCCGGTGCGGTGCTGCAGCGGAATACGCCATTGCCAGCCGCTCTGATGCGCAGTCGAACGGGTAAAAGGCGGCAAGTCACCAAGCGTCTCGGACGGCACCGCCAGCGCACTGTCATTCGGCAGCCAGTGGCTCCAGTCGTCATAGCCGACCTGCAGCGTTTGCCCAAGCAGCAAAGCCCGGCTGCCGGAGCAGTCGATAAAGAGGTCACCGTCGATGACCCGGCCATCGTCCAGCACCAGCTGATGGATATGGCCGTTATGCGGCACGCGCGTCACCGCACTGATAGTGCCTTCGATGCGCGTGACGCCACGTGCCTCGCTGTGGCGGCGCAAAAACTGCGCGTAGAGCGCGGCATCAAAATGGTAGGCGTAGGCGATTTCGCTGACCGGCGATTGCGGCCGCGTCAAATCTGCCGGCATAAATTTGTGCGCCAGCGCCATTTTGCCGGCGATGCAATAGTGTTCAAACGGCAGCGGCTGCTGGTCGGCCGGGCTGTCGTAACAAAGCCGCAGCCAGTACTGATAAAAACTGAGCCATTCCCATTGCCGGCCTAAAGCGCCAAACGCATGGAAATAACGCTCGCCGACGGCGCCCCAGTTGACAAAATCGATGCCGAGTTTAAAAGTTGCGCCGGTCGCCTGCACAAACTCGCGCTCGTCGATGCCACAGAGCTGATTAAACAGCTTAATGGCCGGAATAGTCGCTTCGCCGACACCGACGGTGCCGATTTGCGCCGATTCCACCAGCGTGATAGCCACCGGCTGCGGGCCGCCTGCAGCCGCCAGCAGCTTTGAAAGCAGCGCAGCGCTCATCCAGCCGGCCGAGCCGCCACCTACTATCACCACTTTTTGCACCGGCAGCGCCTTGCCCGCCGGCAAAGCGATGTCGCTGACAGTTGGTTTCATCTGTCAGTTCTCCTTATCCGGGATGTCGCAGACGGCCACTGCGGCCGCTGCGTCACCGCTCAACAACACAACTCAATTACACACAACACCGCAACAGGCTGGCCTTACAGCCAGCCTAGGGCAGATCACAGCTTGTAGCTGACCCCAAACAGATACTGCCGGCCGTATTCTTCATACACTTCCGGGAAGTAACCGCCGCCGTCCTGCAACTTGCCAAGCCGGGTGGTGTATGGCGAGTTGGTCAGGTTGTTGGCCTGCAGCAAAATCGTCAGGCCATCCAGCACCCCGTCGTCAAAGCTGTAACTGAGCTGCGCATCCACCTGACGGTCGGCCAGCACTTCAGTAAAACCGCGGGTGGCAAACAGCTGCACCACTTCGCCGCGAAACGCCGAGCGATAACGCTGGCTGACCCGTGCCGAGAAGCCGTCCTGCTCGTAATACAAGGTCAGGTCACGCACCCGATCCGACAAACCAGGCAACTTAGTGGTGGTGCCCGGGCCATCCGGCGCTATGCTCGAATCGGTCCAGGACTGGCTGCCGATAAAACCAAAACCAGCCAGCGGCGCATAAAAACTGCCGGCGTCGAGCGACAGGCTGAGCTCATATCCTTTGAGGCTGCCGCCTTCGCCGTTAGCCGGCCGGCTCATATTGCCGATTGGGCTTATCGGTTCCACATTGGAATTGTTCGGCGCGTTGCTGAAGTCAAAATCAAAGTTTTGCGTGTAGATATAGCTGTCGAGCTTTTTATAAAAAGCACCGGCTGCGATATAACTGGCGCCGTCGAGATAAATCTCGTAGGTCAGATCCAGTGCCTTGGCGCGCCAGGGTTCCAGTTCCGGATTGCCGCTGCTGCCGCTCCAGCGTCTGGAATCGACGCCGACCCCGGCGGTAATATTGGCGCGCATCTCATCCATCCGCGGCCTCGCCATGGTTTTGCCGGCCGCCAGCCGGACAAACTGGTCATCCAGTACTTCCAGGCTCAGGTTCAGTGCCGGCAGCACGTCGTTGTAGGATTTGCCGGCGTCCACCTGCGTCAGCGTCGACGGATTGCCCGGCTGGTAGTCGCTCGCCAGATAACCGCTGGAGCTTTGGTCCGTGCGGACAAACTGGCTGCCGATGTTACCTTTAAGCGGTTTGCCCCACAGTTCAGTGTCGATGTTGAACTTGATAAAGCCGGTCAGCACTTCTTCGTCGACGCCCCAGGCCTTGTTCCAGCGGTTGGTGTCCAGAATCGGCTTGATGTCGTAATAACGCGCAACTGTTGGCATGATCTGGTAAGAAATCACGCCCCCAATGCCGGCAAAACTCAGCGAGGTCGGCCGCACCAGCAACGAACTGTCCACCTGCACCGGCGCACGGCCATTTTTCAGGAACAAGTCGTTGTCATCAACCACTTTGTCTTTTTGCCGTTTGGTGAAATTGACGCCGCTGTCGACAGAAGCAAACAGATTGCCAAGGCTGCTGTCAGTCAGGTCGTAGCGCGCATTCAGCTCGGCTTCTTTGATGGTTTCTTTGACATGCGGGAAGCGGATAGCGCCGTCATGGCCCCAGCCGCCCCAAGGCGCCGGGTCGCTCAGCTGCACTTTACTGACGTCGGTATAATCGGTCGCCGGCGTGTAAGTCGGAAAGCCGCTTGGTTTTAAGTCAAAGCCGATGCTGTCAAAACTGCCGGTGGGCGCAAGGCCGGCGTATGTTTCCAGCACCTGCTCGTCGCGCTCAGAGCCGGAATAGGACAAGTCCAGCTCAAAGGTCCAGCGGTCCTGTTTCAGTTTGTTGTTCCAGCCGAGCGCTTTGAGTTTGTCGTCGCGGGTATTGAGGTCATTGCGCAGCACCGGTCTTAAGTGAGTGGCCACACCGCTTTGTACCACTTTGGAGCCACCAAAATCGGCAAACTGCGGATTTAAAAACTGCATGCCGTCACCGGTCCACTGGTTAGTGAACCACATGGCGCCGCGCATCACTTCTTCTTGTTCAAACTTGGAATAATAACCATCGACGATGCTGTGAAAATCATCATTGGGTTTGTATTCCAGCACAGCCATTACGCCGTCCCGCACCTGATTACGCGCCACTGCGGTGACTTCCTGCCCGACCAGGCCGAGCGCATCGTCATTGGCCGTGCCGGCCAGCGCCTCTTCAACGCTGTTCCATTCCCAGGCTTTGTAATGCTGCACCTGGGTCGGCGTGTCCATATGGGCATAACCGATGGCGACACCGACCGTGTCGTCGGCAAACTGGTCGATATAAGAAGCGCTGCCGCGCCAGCCGTTTTTCGACACTTCCGGGTGCAGCTGGTCAATCGAGCCGGTTTCACCGCGCAGGTTAAAGACCACCGTCTGCTCGCCATGCGCTAAAGGCCGGATGGTGCGCATGTCGACAGTGCCTGACAAGCCCATGCCGGCGATGGCGACGTCGGAGCTTTTGTACACCACGGCGCCGTTAATCAGCTCAGACGGATACTGGTCATATTCGACCGCGCGGTTGTCACCGGCGCTGGCCTGCTGGCGACCATTTAACGTGGTGGTGGAGAAATCCGGCGCCAGACCACGAATCGAAATCACCTGCACCCGGCCATTGACGCGCTGGCCAGCCAGGCCCGACAGGCGGGTTAATGATTCGGCGATACTCTGGTCCGGCAATTTGCCGATGTCTTCGGCCGACACCGCTTCAACAATGGCAGTCTCGGATTTTTTAATATCTATGGTGGTTTCCATACTGCGCCGGATGCCGGTGACTGAAATCACTTCGATGCTCGGATCCTGCGCTTTGTTGTTCTTTGCCTGGCTGGTTTGTGACTGGCTGGCTTGTTCGGCCGCCGTGACGCTGCTCTGATCAAGATCGGCAGCCAAAACGGCCTGAGGCATTAAACTGACCCCGACCGCCAGCCCCAGCACTTGCTGAATAGCGAGGCTTAACTTGTGTTTTTGCATGCTGTAGTCTTCATTATCCTGCTGATGCCGGCACTGCATCTGTTATAGTTTTCGGCGGGTCAGAACTGCGCGCAATACTGCCCAATTTGGCGTCAGCCGCCAGAGTGCCAGGATTGACCCTAACGGCCCGCCCGCGCCTTGTCGTTTGAATCAGGTCATACCTTGAAAAAAACTGCAAATTTGCAGGTTCGACTTAATCCGAACCTGTTCTGATAGTTTTTATCTTTTTATTTCATATAGTTAGAAACTCCCTCATCAACAAACCTCAAGGTCTGACCAGCAGGGAATTCCGCATATCCGCCGGCCGGTATGGGCAGGCATCAAGCGTCATCATCAAGCGTTCATAGCTCGAACATAGGGCGATCATAGGGCCAGACTCAGGCCGGCGGCCATCCGACCAAAGTCCGGCCCGGACATTTGATAAAAAGGTTGCGACGCTGTGCCGGCTTGTCGCATAGTAAGCGCCTTGCACTTTGCTGGTGCAGCCCTGCGCATCTGTGGGGCGAAGTCACAAACTGGCAGTGCGCACTCATCCACTTGCAGTAACGAAGACGGTTTGTATGGATACCATTCTGTTTAATTTCCATGATTTGCTGATGGTGCTGACCGCCTTCGAATGTCTGCTGCTGGCGTTATTGCTGGCCGCATCGGCCAAAAAACCCAGTCTGAGTAACAGCCTGCTGGTAGCGTTTTTGTTGTGCCATTTTCTGATCCCACTGCACGAGCTGATGTTCTGGGGCAAACAATTCCGCATCTGGCTGCTGGATATCTCGCCGGATCTGTTTTTTATCTTCAGTTTTGCCTATTACCTCGACGGGCCGCTGTTGTACTTTTTTGTCCGTGCCCTGCTGTATCGGGATATCCGGCTCAAACCGCATCACAGCTGGCATCTGCTGCCATTAGGCGTCTATTTGCTGCATATGGTGGTGAACTTCTACACGCTGGACAACCAAAGCCAGGCGGCGCTGATTCACAGCCAGCACATCGCTTATTCGGCGCCGCATCTGTATGTCGAAACGCTCGGCCGCTTTATCCGCGCCGGTTATGTGCTGTGGTGCTTTATGCTGGTGTGGCGTTATCGCCAGCAGCTGCGCCATGAACAGGCCGATTTAAAAACGGCCGACATCGCCTGGCTGAAAATCATGTTGTTGTCGTTTTTGCTGATTTTTGCCCTGGATACACTGCTGATCTGCCTGAAACTGTACGGTTATCTCGCCAATGACTTTGATATGGATTTACTGAACGTGGTGGGGCTCAGCAGCTACTATCTGAACTTTGTCGCGCTGAACATTTTGATTTTTTTAAGGTTTACTTCTTTTGGCAGCGTAGAGCCAGTCCATGAACAACCGCTGTTTGAGGCCAGGGAAGAGCACAATCAACTGTTTGATGATGCCATCGCACAAAAACTTGAACAGCTGATGCAGCAACAGCGTTTTTACGCCAACCCGGACATCACGCTCGATAAACTGGCCGAAGCCGCCGGTTACCCGGCCAAGAAGATTTCGCTGACCATCAAACAGTGCCATCAGCAGAATTTTTATGAGTACATCAACAGCTACCGCATCGCAGAGGCCAAGCGGTTGCTGGCCGAACAAGGCCCGCAGGCCCGCACTATCACCGACATTTATTTTGCCGTCGGTTTTAACAGCAAGTCGGTGTTTAATACCTTTTTTAAACGCCTTGAAGGCATCACGCCCAGCCAGTATCGGGACAAACACAGCAATGCGCTATAAACACAGCAGCGCGCTATCAACACAGCTGCGCCCTGCAAACACGGCCCTCCTCTGAGCGGCAGACCGCGTTGATCACTTTTGCTTACTCATTTCAGTTTTACCGCCCGCCAGGGCCGCTTTAAGCTGGCTTTTTTGTCATGGAGCCACTCAGATGTCCCTGAAACCCTGGTTGCTGGCAGCCCTGCTGACCAGTCCGTTCACGTTCGCCAGCCCAAACCCCGCGTCGCTGCCTGATACGGTCAGCACGTTATGGAATGCCATGTCCGGCCCGGCCGGCGCCAAAGCCGATCAGGCAGCGCTGACAGCCATTTTTCACCCGTCAGCCATGGTGTATGGCAGCAATGCCGCCAAAGGGGCGCAGCTGCGGGCACAAAGCAAAACAGCGTTTTTGCAGCAACTGGATAAGGTGCGCAGCCGTGGTTTTTATGAGTGTGAGATCAGCCGCGAAGTCCGCCAGGCCGGCGCTTTTGCGCAAGTGCTGAGCCTGGTCGAAAGCCGGCAACAGCCGGGGCAACAAAGCCCGGTCAGCGTCATTGGTCTGAACAGCATCCAGCTGCACCGGGACGAACAGGGCTGGCAAATTTTGTCCCTGCAGTATTATTTGGACCAGCCGGCGACGTTGCAGCAGGCCTTGGCGGCCGGGCCGGCGCCGCGCTGCCTGAATCTGCCGGCGTCTTAACAGCGCCGCGCACTATCTGTCGCCAGGCAACGCCCCTTCATCACGGTTTGGGCTCCTGGCAGCCAAGCCGCTGGCGCAGCCGCTCGCTGTCTTTTAGCGGCGGCAACTGATACGACACTTTGTGCAAAAGGGCCGCCAGACTGATGTGCTGGCGGCAATAAGGTGTATCGCGCGCCAGCTGTTGCTGCATATAAAACGCCGCCGCGTTGCCTTTGGCATCGTAGATCACTTTAAAAAAGGCGGACGGCAGCAGATGCGCTTCGTCGGCGCCCGGTAACATCGGCATCGGCGTTTCAAATAACAAACCGGTGATCACATAAAGCGGCTGGCGAAAACTGACGGCAGCACGCTCGGCATCTTCCAGCGCTTTCCAGGCGCCCTGATTTAAATCTTTGTGCTGCGGCGCGATGTTGCTTAAGTAATTGAGTTCATACCAATAACGCGAGCCGGCGAAATGCGCCAGCGGCGCCAGGTGGCCGCGATCTGCACTCAGCGGCGCTTTACCGACATCCTTGTAGTCCGCCTCTTCCAGCGTGTGTGCCGCCGGCAGCAGCGGGTCGCTGGCCCAATTACGGCCCGGTGACTCGCCAAAGTTGCCGACATTCACTTCATAAGCCACCCAGTC
>CBINNO010000186.1:0-7699 GCA_966252055.1 uncultured Rheinheimera sp.
GCAGCTTTGTCGCCGGCAGAGAGCCTGTCCGCCGGCGCCCTGTTGTCAGCCGCTGACATGCTGGCGCCCGGCAAGCCAGTGGCGGACGCGGTGTCCGGTTTGCCGGACCTGAGCAACCTCAGCGTGCCGCTGTGGCTGGCGTTGCTGCTGGGCTGGCTCGGACTGACCGAAGTATTGCTACCGCTGACTTTTCTGCCAGCCAGCTGGGGACAAATTCGCGCGGCACAGCAGCGCTGTAACGAGATTTGGCAGGCGTCGGCTCTGGCGGCTGAACGCGAGGTCACTGAACACGAGGTCACTGAGCAAGAGGTCACTGAACGAGATGCCGCTGAACGCGAAGCCGTGCCAGTCCGGTTGGCTGGCGGGGCGGCCGGGCTGCAGCTTCGCCAGCTGCGCTTTGGCTTTCAGGCGTCGCTTGGGCAGCTGAGTGCTGACTGTCAGGCCGGCGCTGTGGTGCTGCTCAGAGGTAAAAGTGGCAGCGGCAAAAGCTGTTTGTTACAGACGCTGGCGGGCGAACTGGCAGCGCTTGGCGGGCAAATGCTGCTGAACGGGCAGCCGGTCGATGCTTTGACGGACTCCCAACGCTGTCAGCTGGCCGGTTATCTGCCGCAGCGGCCTTATCTGTTCGGGCTCAGTATTGCCGCCGAGTTGCGGCTGGCCAGGGCGAATGCAACCGACGACGAGCTGCAGGCCGTGCTGGCGCTGGTGGAACTCAGCGACTGGCTGGCGCATCAGCCGCAGGGACTGCGCACCGTGCTGGCGGATGATGGCGTTGGCCTGTCCGGTGGAGAGCTCAAACGCTTTGCCCTGGCGCGGTTGCTGCTGTTAAAGCCGCCGCTGCTGTTGCTGGACGAACCTTTTGCCGGGCTGCACAGCGCGCTGGCCGAACGCTTGCTGGCCCGCCTGACGGCATTTCAGCGCGGCGGGATTTTGCTGATAGCCAGCCATCAGCTACAGCAATCGGCTTGCTTCAGCCAGTGTTGGGATCTGTCGCAGCCTGAGCCAGCCGCACGGGCCGGCGCTGAAGGTGCCATGTGAGCATGCTGGTGTGTACCAGACTCGCAGTGACCATCTTGGCTATGAGCACCTTAACAGTACAAAGCGCAGCGAAATCAGTTTGCTGCATAGCACCCTGACTGGCTGGCTGCTCTTTTCGCTGTTAAGCTCAGCGTTGTCATGACAGGAACATGGATGGTCCAGATGGAAGTATTTACCCAGCCGGCGGTACTGATGGCGCGGTTGCCTTGTCAGGTGTCTCTCGCCGCTTTGCAGGCCGATTTAGCGCGCTGTTTACAGCTGGACTGGCTGGCTCATGTCAGTCAGCGCGATTATCAGGGCGGCTGGGATGTGCTGCCGCTGCGTTGTCAGCGCCAACATGTGCAGGCGCATCCACTGCTGCAGGGTTTTGCCATCGAACAGGGCGACGACTGGGTCGATTTACCCTTATTGGCGCAGTTGCCGGCCTTCAGCGCCTTGCTGGCGCAGCTGCGATGTCCGCTCAGAGCGGTGCGGCTGATGCGGCTCCAGGCCGGCGCTTTGATTAAAGCCCATCGGGATCACGGCCTGTCGCTGGAATATGGCCAGGCGCGGCTGCATCTGGCGCTCCAGACTGACCAGGCGGTGCAGTTTCTGGTCGCCGGCCGGCCCATGCCGTGCCAGAGCGGTGAACTTTGGTATTTCAATGCCGATGCCGAGCATCAGGTGCACAATCAAAGCGCGCAGGACCGCATCCATCTGGTGATTGATGCACAGGCTAATGACTGGCTGCACCGCCAGGTTCAGGCCGGGAGCGTCGCGTGATGACTGCCACGTTATGGACAGACTATCTCCCCCGTTACACGGCGTTGATCAGCAGCCCGGCTCAGCTGGTGACGCTCAAACAAGCGACGACACCGGCGCAACTGCTGGCGATGCTCAAACGGCTGTGGCAGTGCGAGCAGCTGAGTGACGACGTTTTATTAAGCCTTATCCATCAGCTCAATCAACAGCCGCTCGACAGCGCAGCGCTGCAGCTGGCCGGTCATTGGTTGCCCTGGCAGTATTTGCCGGCAACTGGCCATCCCGCCTCACAAGCCGGAGCGCAGACTGAAGTTGCGGTGCCGACGGATGTCGCTGCAGCTGGGCGGGTGCGCTGGTTGCTGCCGGTCGGGCATCCGACGCAGCCTTTTCTGGCCGATTATCTGTCGGACTGTCGACAGCAATTACTGCTCAATCAAATCATCATCCCTTGCTGCAGCCAGGCGGTGTTGCTGGCACAGGCGAAACCTTTGCCGCGCTGTCAGCCGGCGCTGTTTATCGGCCATTTGTCACGTTGTGGCTCCACTTTGCTGGCGGGCGTGCTGGCTGAAGCCGACGACAGTCTGGTGTTGTCCGAGCCGCCGCTGCTGACCGACATCTTGCTGGACGCTCAGTTTGAGCCGGCGTTGCAGCACCAACTGCTGAGCGCCTGCGTTGACCTGCAGGCGGCCGCATTTCCGACAAGGCCGGCCTTGGTTATCAAATGGAATGCCTGGGATTTGCTGCACTGGTCAAAAATCAGCGCCTGCTATCCGGCAGTGCGCACGTTGTTTGTGATGCGCGAACCGCTGGAAATTCTCGCTTCGCAGCAAAAATCGGCCGGACGGCATATGAGTGGCGACCCGACGCTGGGTGTGCTGCATCCGGTATTTAATGCGCACCTGCCGGATGACAGCCTGTTGGCGCGTCAAATCGCAGTGCTGCGGGTTTTGCTCGAAGCCCTGCTACAGCTGATGCGGCAGCCGTCGCTGTGGCAGCCATCGCTGTGGCAGCAAGCGCCGGGCCGGCACGGCGCTGTGCTGCTGGATTATCAGCAACTGCAGGAAGCCAACCTGCTGGCACTGACCGAACAGCTGGGGTTTACCCTGACGGATGTTGTGCGGGTGCGGCAGCGGCTGCAGTTTGATGCCAAAGCGCCAGACCGCCGGTTCAGTGCCGACAGCGCCGCCAAACGTCAGCAGTTTTCTGCACCAGAGCGGGCGCTTATCCAGCAGCAGTTGTCAGGGCTGTATCAGCAGCTAGCTCAGCAACAGGCGGATTTTCCTATCAGACAGGAGCAACAGTATGTCGGTTGAACCTGGCGCTGACGGCCTGACTTCACGACAGCAACTGACCGCAGAACTGGCTTTGTGGCCGGCGACGGACACTGAACAAGCGTTGGGTTTGCAGCTTTTTGCTGACAGCCGGCCTTTTCTGACACAGCTGCCGTTGCCGGCTGCGCAGTTGGAGCTGTTGCTGCGCCAGCAATATCAGCTGCAGCAAATTTCTTATCGTCAGCATTATCCGACAGCCTGGCGCTGGACTATCGGCTGGCAAGGGGAAGCTGCAGGCCAGCTGTGGCTGGATCAGAATGCTGAGCGGCTGCATCTGATTGATATCACTTTGCTGCGTCCGTATCAGGCGCGTGGTGTTGGCACCCAGGTGCTGCAGTGGCTGCAGCAGCAGGCGCTGTTGCAAAAAATACCGTTGCAGCTGTGGGTGGAAAACCAGAACAGCGGCGCGCTTCGGCTGTATCAGCGGCTGGGTTTTGCCGAGCAGCAAAGTACGGACAGTCACCGGCTTTTGGCCTGGCTGCCGATGTCAGTGGGCTGATTTATCGAAAAAATATCAACTGGTATGACTGGTTTCCTGCCTTATCTCACCTAAAGTTAACTTGCTCCCGAAACAGGAAAACGTGTATACAGGATGAACAGGACTTTGTAGCACGTTTTTTGTGGTGGCAGGCTGTATTCAATCACTGACAGCTCTGGCAGCGGGAGCATCCACCCAATTCATTTCAAGCGTGACCTCATGGAGAAGAGCATGGATCCATTTATCGGTGAAATCCGCATGTTTGCTGGCAACTTTGCCCCGCGCGGCTGGGCGTTTTGTCAGGGGCAATTGTTGTCTATCGCACAAAATACAGCGTTATTTTCCATTTTAGGCACTGTTTACGGCGGCAATGGGACTACGACATTTGGCTTGCCTGATTTGCGCAGCCGCATCCCCGTAGGCACAGGCCAAGGCCCCGGCCTGACCCCGATTGTGCTGGGGGAAATGGCAGGGACGGAGAATGTCTCTGTGTTATCTGCCAATATGCCCCCTGTTGCTGCGCCAGTGTCGGCAACAGCTTCTGTTGCTGTTCCGGTTAATACAACTGCCGGCACCACGAAGACTCCGGCCAATAACCTGGTGTTGTCAATGACGAGTGATACGGCGGCGGGTGCTGAAGTTGATATTTACAGTGCTGGTCCCGGCACGACGACACTGCAACCATTCAATGTGACTGCGACCGGGCAGGCGGTTATTCCAGGTGGAAATCAGCCGCTGGCAATACGCAATCCATTTCTGGGGATGAATTTTATTATCGCCACTGAAGGTGTTTACCCCAGCCGGAACTAGCGCATCGATCAGTTTAAAAAAAGCGGTTGTTTGCTTTTTAAACAAATCGGTGTGCCGGGGAGGGTTGACCTTTGCTCTTTCCAGTCAAACAGCGTCAGTGAGTCATAGTGCTGATGCTGTTTTGTTTGGGGAGTGCTGCCGAATCATGTTGACCACGCCGATGTTTGTTATGGATGCAGAACGGGTATTTCCCGGAATACTTTTTAAGAAGGAAAAATCATGCCGTGGGTTAATTTCAGCAAGCCGTCTCTGAATGATTTGATGATCGGTACCTATCTCCTGAAGAAATATCTGTTCGCATTGTTCTGCTTTATTTTGGCAGGGCTGCTGTCTGCTGCGAGCTATGCTGCCGGCAAGAACGAGATCATTTATGTTGACCCCCATGTGGATGATTATCAGCAGCTTATTCAAACATTCCCGGCGACTGCCAAAGTGCAACTGTTGGATCCCCGGCGCAATGGCATTGAACAGATTGCCGAACATCTTTCGGGCCAGCCTCAGACAGATGCAATTCATCTGATTTCGCACGGCAAGGAAGGCTCTGTGCAAGCGGGGAATTTCTGGTTATCTGCCGGCAGCCTTCAGAGTCATCAGGATCAGCTGCAAAAAATTGGCGCGGCGCTTGGGCCTGGCGGTGACATTCTGCTGTACGGTTGTCAGGTGGCGTCGGGTTCAGCCGGCAAATCGTTTATCGAACAATTGTCAGCTGCAACCGGTGTTGATGTTGCCGCTTCGGCAAATTTTACCGGGGGGGCTGACAAAGGTGGTGATTGGATCCTGGAATTCAACACCGGCGCTATTGAGACCGCTGCTTTGTCGGCGGGCCCACATTATCCTCATGTCCTGAATACCCTCAATTCGGGCGATCTGGTAGTGCTCGGCTGGAGTGCTATTAATGACACCATCACTTTTGCAACGCTGGTGGATATTCCGGCCGGTAGCGTGATCAAAATTACCGATAAAGGCTGGGATCAGGCGACAAATGCCTTCACATCCTTGGCAACAGGTGATGGGGTGGTGACCTGGACTACCAGCGCAAGTATTGATGCAGGCACCGTCTTCACACTCACTATTGGTGGTTCTGATGGGGCAGAAGTGTTGACAGACGTGACCCACAATGTCGATCTGAGTGCCGATATTTCCGTCAGTGGCTTCACCGTCGCCGATCCTATGCTCGTCTCAGGCGATAGTGTGTTTATTTACCAGGATGCTGACAGCAACCCTTATTTTATTTTTGGCCTCAATAACTCTGCCGGGACAGTCGATGGCAATGGCTGGAATACCTCGGTAGCCATCACATTACGCGATTCTATGTTGCCCAATGGCATCGGCAGCCAAAATTCATTAACCAATGGGACCAACGCTGTCGGCCTGCCGGGTGGCGCGTCACAAAACGACAATGTGCAGTACACAGGCGCAACCACGTCAGCAAACCGGGCGACATGGTTAGCCCGAATCGCCAATGCCGCCAACTGGAGTGGTGACAATACAGGGACTATCACGACCTCTATCGGCACTACTACCGGCAGTAAAGTCCTGCTGGCTGCGCCTTTACCCACAGTCACGGACGCCCGCATCAGCATTTCCGGCGCTTCAGGGACAGGCGGAGCCTATAAAATAGGGGATATCGTCACCGCCACCTGGAACAACACGGCCGGCGGGGATAACAACGCAGGCATTGTCAGTGTGACGATGGACTTCAGCCAGTTTGGTGGCGGGTCTGCGGTGGCGGCCAGTAACATCAGCGGTACCTGGACCGCCACTTACACCATCACGGCAGGTGCGACAGACGCAACCAATCGTAATGTCAGCGTTACCGCAACGAATGCAACGGGCAGCACCACAACGGCAGATACCACTAATGCGACCGTTGATAATGTTGCACCGACGCTCAGCGATGGCCGGATCAGTATCTCCGGCGCATCAGGCACCGGTGGCGCTTTTAAAATTGGCGATACGGTCACTGCAAGCTGGAACAACACGGCGGGTGGTGATAACAACAGCGATACCATCAGTGCTGTGACGGTGAATTTCAGTGCTTTTGGTGGCGGCGCGGCGGTGTCGGCAAGCAATATTGGCGGTATCTGGACCGCGACTTACACCATAGTGGCCGGTGCTATCGACAATACCAACCGCAATGTGACTGTGACGGCAACTGACAATGCCGGCAATACCACGACGACTGCAGATACCAGCAACGCGACGGTTGATAACATTGCGCCTGTGGTGAACAGTATCACGCCAGCAGGTGGTGCATTATCCAGTGATACGACAGTGGATTTCATTGTGGATTTCAGTGAGTCGGTCAGTAATATCTCAACCGATGACTTCACTGCGGTGGGCACCGGCTCTGCCGCCGGTTCTGTTGCTGTTGTCTCTGCGGCTTCCGGCGACCCGATCACCGTGACAATCAGCGCTATTTCTGGCGTTGGTACGCTTAAAGTCAATCTGAATGGCTTGACCAATGTGGTGGATGACGCCGGGAATAGTATCGCCGGATACTCCAGTGGCACGACTCATACGGTCAATATCCTGACCGTGCCGGATGCGCCGACTATTGGCGCAGCGACAGCAGGTGACGGCCAGGTCTCGGTGGCTTTCACGGCGCCGGTGAATAACGGCGGCTCAGCGGTAACCGGTTATACCGTGACTTCAAGCCCCGGCGGCATAACGGCAGGTGGCAATGGTTTTACTACGTCGCCTATCACCGTCACGGGCCTGACCAACGGGACCGCTTATACCTTTACCGTGACGGCGACCAATGCAGTTGGCCCCAGCGCGGCCTCAGGCGCGTCCAACGCAGCGACGCCCAAAGGTGAGCAAAGCATTACTTTTGCCAACCCTGGCGCACAGAACTTTGGCACCACACCGACCTTAAGCGCGACAGCGACTTCTGGCCTGATGGTGACATTCAGCTCGGCAACGACCGGGGTTTGTACTGTGAGCGGCAGCACGCTGACCTTTGTCACGACCGGTTCCTGTACTATTGATGCCGATCAGGCCGGCAATACGGTCTGGAATGCCGCCACGACGGCATCGCAGACGTTCAGTGTTAATGCGGTGGTGCCTGGTGCGCCAACGATGGGGACCGCGACGGCCGGTAATGGCAGTGCTTCGGTGACTTTCACGGCGCCAGCCAGCACCGGTGGAGCCGCTATCACCGGTTATACCGTGACTTCTAACCCAGGTGGTTTCACAGGAACGGGCGCAGGTTCGCCCATTACGGTCTCAGGGTTACAAAACGGGGTCGCTTACACTTTTACTGTGACAGCAACCAACTCTGCAGGGACAGGCGCGGCCT
>CBINNO010000187.1:0-7688 GCA_966252055.1 uncultured Rheinheimera sp.
CATCTTTATCAAATCACCGTCCAAAACCAGCACGACAGCAGCCAACAGCTGGATTTTACGGCCAGTCTGCATGACGATTTATTTGAAATTCTGGCGAAAGTGTCCACCCGACTGGCGCTGCCACCTGCACAGCAACAGGCATTTGTGGTCGGGCTGAAACTACTGGGCGAAACGCTGATGCAACAGCATCGGGACCCGCTGCTCAAACCGCTGCTGCCGCACTTTAAAGCGCTGATGATGGAACTCAAGGGTAAATCCCGGCTAAGCGCCGATACGGATGAGCAGAAAGCATAACAGCGCCGCGGCGCTGTTAGCTGTCACTCCACTGTTGTTCAAGAGGGTTGTTCACTGCGGTTGTTCACTGCGGTTTTTCACTGTGACTTAGCACTGTGACTGCGCTGGCAGTTTACTGACGCTGCCCGGCAACCCATAGCCACCATCAGCTCAGGCTTTGTGCGGTGCTTTGTCGGCCATCCATTTTTGTACCGCTGATGCCAGCTCGTCCGGGTGGAACTTGGCGATAAACTGGTCGGCCCCGACCTTTTCAATCATCGCCTGATTAAACACGCCACTTAAGCTCGAATGCAGCACGATGTGAATGTTGCGTAAACGTTCGTCGGCTTTGATTTCAGCGGTTAAGGTGTAGCCGTCCATTTCCGGCATTTCGATATCGGAGATGATCAGCGGGACTTTGTTGGAGACATCGCCAATTTCATCGGCGAGGTTTTTCAGCCAGTCGAGCGCCGATTTGCCGTCGTTGACGGTCTGGATCTCGACGCCGATAGCCCCCAGCGCCCGTTTCACCTGATTGCGCGCCACCGCGGAATCGTCCGCCACCAGCACCACCAGATTTTTAAAATCGACATCTTTGGATTGTTCTTTCACCGATTCACTGACAGTTTCATCGACCGGTGTGATCTCGTTAAAAACTTTTTCTACATCAAGGATTTGTACCAGCTTTTTATCCACTTCGGTGACGGCCGTCACATAATGCGCTTTGCCGGCCCCGCTTGGCGCCGGGTGGATATTGTCCCAGCTGCTCGACACAATGCGGTCGACACCGGCGACCAGAAAGCCCTGGGTATTGCGGTTATATTCAGTCACCAGAATATAAGCGGTGGTTAAGTCGCTGACCGGCTTGCCGCCGGTGGCCTGGCTTAAATCAATCACCGTCACCGGCTCACCACGCAGATGGGCAATGCCGCGCACATTCTGGTGCGCGCCGGGCAATTCCGACAGCTCGGGGCACGTCAGCACTTCGCGTACTTTAAACACATTAATACCAAACAGCTGGCTTGAATTGAGGCGGAACAACAACAGCTCCAGCCGGTTCTTGCCGACCATATTGGTTCTTTGATCAACACTGGATAATAAACTGCTCATCGGCAGGCACCTTCAGAACTCGTTAACATAATCAGAAGTTATATAACCTGTTGCGCGGCAAAGCAAAGTCTTTGCAATCACTATTTGCGTTGTCGCAATAAAGTGCAAAAAAACGGTGAAAATTCAACCAGATCAACGGGCAAAAACGACAAGGAACAGCCGTGGTCTGTCGAAGGTAACTCTGCGTTGGCAGGTTCAATGCTGTACGCGCAGGTTCAGCACTGCGCGGGGCTGTTTGGGACTACGTTGGGCAGTTGAGCGCAGATCAGCGCTGTGCTCATCAGTTCAGAGCGGCGCTGATCAGTTCAGAGCCGCACTGCTCAGCGCTGTGTCAGCCGGTTCAGGTTGGCAAAAGCCAGCAATAAATCCCGGCAATACGCCAGTCTCGGTTGTTTCAGCGCGCCTTTGCGCCAGACCAGATACAGCAGGTTTTCCGGCCCGGCCGGCCCGCATTGCAGCAATTCGCCGCGTGCCAGCGCGCCACGGCACAGGTAATCCGGCAACACGGTATAACCGACGCCGGCCTGCACCAAAGAAGCCAGCAGCCGTAAATCCGGACAAAGCGCCACCACTTTGGAGCGGCAGCTGTCATTAAACACCGCCTGAAAATACTGCCGCACCAAGGACAACTCCACGTCATAAGCCACCAGCGGATAAGCCGCCAGCAACGCGGCGTCCGGCTGCGCCAGCGCGCTCTGGCTGCCGGTCAGTCTGTTCATCACCAGCAGCAGCCGTTCACCGTCCAGTACTTGCGCATCGTAAAGCTGTGGATCCGGCGTACTGCCGCTGATGGCAAGGTCGGCTTCCCCGCTTTGCAGCGCCTGATAAATCCGCTCACGAGCGCCGGGTAACACCACCAAATCAATCTGGCCGCCCTGCAGCACATTGGCCAGCATAGGGCCGGCCACCGCCGTTAAATACTCCGACGGCCCGGCAAGCGTTAAAGTACCGGACAATTGCTGGCTGCGGCTTCTGACCGATGCCAGTTTGCTCTCCAGCGCATCCAGATGCGCCGCCGACTGCAGCGCCAGGTCCTCGGCCGTCGGGGTCGGGCTGACCCCGCGCGCCTGGCGGACAAACAACGCCTTGCCGACCGCCGTTTCCAGCGCCTGAATATGGGCGCTGACCGCCGGCTGCGATAACCCGAGATTCTGCGCCGCTTTGCTCAGGCTGCCAGCGCGATACACTTCAACAAAAGTGCGTAGTTGCAACAGATAAGACATCGTCACCCATCAGATTTCTGATACCTGAAGCTAAAATAACTGAATTCCGCCGCAGAACTAACAGCTTTATGCTGTCAGCACTTAAATTATCTGATTTCAAACCAAGCCACCGGCTACTCACAGCCCGCGACAAAAAGCCCGCTGCGAACAGCCCGCCAAAAGGAGAAACCCAATGAAAGCATTCAGAACAGCCGCCGTGTTGCTGCTGACCGCCCTCTGCACCCAGCTGCCAGCCGCCGCTGATACCACCGGCACCACTATCGCCAAAAGTACAGCGAAAAACGCCGCGCCCGCCGCAGGCAAAGGCAAAGTGCTGGTCTTGCTGTCCAGCGAACACCAGCTGACACTGGCCGATGGCAGCCAGATCCCAACCGGCTACTACCTCAATGAATTTGGCGTGCCGGCCGATGCGCTGCTCAAAGCCGGTTATCAATTAACGCTCGCCACGCCCAAAGGCAACGGCCCCAAAGTCGATGAGAAGTCGGTCAGTGCCCAGTATTTTGGCGGCGATGTGGCAGAAATGCAGCGTATCAGTGCCGTGGTCAACAGCCTGCCGGACCTTGACGACACGCTGTCGCTGGCTGAAGTGCTGGCCGGCGATTTACATCAATATCAGGCGGTGTTTATTCCAGGTGGCCATGCGCCTTTGATTGATTTGGCGAATAACCCGCAGGTTGGCGCCATCCTGCAGCATTTCCACCAGCAGGGCAAAGCCACGGCCGCCATTTGTCATGGCCCTATCACTTTGTTGTCGGCACAGGCCGATCCGCAAGCGTTTTACCAGAGCACGCAGCAGGGGCAAAAAGCCGCTGCCACCGACTGGATTTATCAAGGTTATCAGATGACGATTTTCTCCGATCCGGAAGAAGCGGTGTTTGAAGGCTCGCTCGGTGGCCGCAAACTGCAGTTTTATCCGGCGGCGGCCATGGCCAATGCCGGCGGTGCGATGCAGTATGCCGACGCCTGGCAACCGCATGTGGTGGTCGATCGTGAGCTGATCACTGGCCAGAATCCGTTTTCTGATAAAGCACTGGCCGCAGCCTTGTTAGAAAAGCTGGCTGAAAACCGCTAAACAACTCGCTCAAAACTGGCTCAAAGCCGGCAAAAAACTGGGGCAAAACGGGCTCAAAACCGAAACGCCACTGGCACCAAATCCCGCTGCGGCGGGATTTTTGTTGGCTGACCGCCAGAAGAAATTTCAAAACAGATCAAATAATAAACACAAAATAAACATTAAAGAACCAGTACATTTTTATATAAACAAAAAACACCCACCATCAACAATATAAAAGCCTGACTGGTCCGCTTTGTCACAAAAATAGTACCGCGCCGTCGCAATATCTGGCCGGCCGTTATACTTGAGGCCGGACAGCAAGCTCAAATAAGGATGTTGCAGATGGCTCGGGATCAGGGTGTCTATATTCAAATTCTGCGGGAAATCGTCGAGAACTTTCAGTACGGCGATAATATTGCCACGCAGGTCAAAAGTACCTTACGCAAAATATTGCCCTGGTTGTTGCTGGCAATAGTGCTGATTGTCGGCGGTTCATTATTGTGGGTCGCCGGCGTTAAATATTATGAAGGCTGGGACGACCGGCCCGACAGAGGCGCCGTGGCGGTCACGGATGGCTGGTTTGGCGAAGATTACGCCGCGCCGCTTTATCTGGACCAAGGCTGGCAACCGGCCGACAGCCTGTGGTTTTACAACACCACACAAGGCTCGGGTTTGCTGCCCTATGACTTTTTTGTCGCGCTGGAGCAGGCAGACAGCGAGCAGCTCATCAGTGCGCCTGCTTTTGCCGACCGCTATCGCTACCTGCCGCAACAAGCCTCCCGTTTTAACCCGGACGCGCTGCCGGTTGGTTTTGTCAAAGACAGCTACAAAGGCCGCGATTATCTGGGTTTTACCTGCGCCGCCTGCCACACCAGTCAGCTCAATTACAGCGCTCAGGCACTTCGCATTGACGGCGGACCCGGCATGGCCGACATGGATGGTTTTCTGCATGCGCTGCAAGGCGCGATGAAAGCCACCCTCGCCGACAACGCCAAACTGCAGCGTTTTATCAGCAAAGTGCAAAGCCGCCACAACGACTATGACCAGCCGGAACAGATTAAGCAGGACTTACAGCACTGGACTTCGGTGATTGCGCTGTACAACACCGTCAATCATGTGAAAAAACCCAGTGAATATGGTTATGCCCGGCTGGACGCTTTTGGCCGCATCTACAACCGGGTGCTGCAGCATGTGATCAATAAAAGCCAGGCCGCGGCAATTTTAAGCGCGGTGCAGGTCCCGCCTGGCCGGCCACTGCTGACGGCAGCGCAGATTGAAGGGGTGCTGGCCGGCATGAACGACACCATCATGAACGACACCGAGTTTTAGACCGTGCTGGCGCGGCTGCAGTCGGCACAAAGCGGCTACCCGAACCTCTCGGTCAAAGAGATGCTGTATGTGCGCAACGCCTTTTTTAACGCGCCGGACGCACCGGTCAGTTATCCGTTTTTGTGGGACATCGCCCAGTCCGACTATGTGCAGTGGAATGGCCTGGCCAGCAACGGTGGCCTGGGGCCGCTCGGGCGCAACGCCGGCGAAGTGATTGGCGTGTTTGGCATTTTGGACTGGCAAGAAGAAAAAGTCGGCCTGTTCAGCGCGTTGTCGAACATCCTGAGCGGCCAGCACCGTAAAGCCACCCAGCTCAGTTTTGACTCTTCGATTGACCTTTATAACCTCGGCCGGCTGGAATCGCGGCTGAAAAGCCTGCAATCCCCGCGCTGGACCGACGCCAGCAACGCATTGGCCAAACAAGGCGTGGATGTCAGCGCCTGGCAAATCGACAGCGCCAAAGCCGCACAAGGCGCGAAGCTGTACCAGCAATATTGCGCCGCCTGCCATCAGCTGATTGACCGCACAGATCCGGAGCGCATTATGGTGGCGCGGATGTCCAGCCTCAGCCGCATCGGTACCGACAGCAAAATGGCCGTCAATGGCGTCAGCTATCAGGGGGCGGCCGGCAATTTCGCCAATACCTATCAGAAAACCGACGCCGGGACTGTGGTCATCAGCGACCGGGCGCCGGTGGTGCAGATCCTGACCGCCGCCACGGCCGGCGTGGTAGCAACGCCCGATCCGGACAAAAACCCGCTGGCGCGTTTTCTTGACTGGGTTTATACCCTGGTCAGTTCGTTTCGCGAAAACACCATTCAAAGCTCGGTCAAAGCCGGCGACTATCAACCCGACACCACAGCGCAGCCTTATGCCTCGCTGCTGGCCTACAAAGCCCGCTCGCTGAACGGTATCTGGGCCACCGCGCCTTATCTGCATAATGGTTCTGTGCCCACTTTGTACGATTTGTTATTACCAGCCTGGCGCGAAGGCGACCCGGTCGGCGAAGGCTATGAATACCGGCCTGCGACTTTCGTGGTTGGCAAACGCGAATTTGATCCGGTCAAAGTGGGTTTTATTTCAGCAGGTTACGACGGTTTTGTCTTTGACACCCGTTTTGATGGCAACAGCAATCTGGGCCATGAATACGCCTCAGGCCGCACACTGCAACCGGATGTCAGCCTGCCGCCGGCCCTTGATAAAACGCAGCGGCTGGCGCTGCTGGAATATCTGAAAACGCTGTAGCCAACGCATTCAACGCAGAACTATTAAGGACGATACCATGCATATTGATTTGACCGACAACCGCCACGGCCGCAACTATCTGGCCGAATACGACCAGGCGCCGGACGATAAAAAATACCTGCTGGTGCAGCGCTGGATGAAAGAAGAGCCGCTGCCGTTTTTTGCCCAGCTGCGCGCCGAGCGCCCTATTCTGGTGACACCGCAGTGCACGCTGGTAGCCCGTCACTGCGACGTGGTCGACCTGCTGCTGATGCCGAAAATTTTTACCGTCGATTTGTACAAAAGCAAAATGGGCGTCAGCGACGACGACCCCGGTTATCTGATGGCGCATGATGATGACGCGCTGCATTACCGGGAAAAATCGCTGATGCAGGGCTTTTTAAACCGCGAAGACCTGCCTGCGGTGCGCCAGCTGGTGAAATCGCTGTGCCAGCAGGTGATTAAACAGCAACATGGCCGGCTCGATGCCGTCAATCAGTATTGCCGTTATGTGCCAGCGCGGCTGGTGCAGGACTATTTTGGCCTCGATGGCGGCTCGGTCGACGATTTGCTGCGCTGGTCTTTGTGGAATCAGTACGACGCTTTTCACAATCAGCCATTTGATTTAAACCCGCCGGAACTTCATCACAAAATCATCAGCGAGCACAACAAAGCTTCGGCGGAACTGGGCAAGTACATTGCCAGACTGCTGGTGCGCAAAAGTATCGCCATTTCAGTTGATAAGCTTAAAAATCAGTATTTTAACCTGCTGTATTACCCAAGGTTACTGTGGGAATACATCCGGCGCGGCAAACCGGAGCTGGTACGCGACGACATGACCACCCGCATTCTGAAAAGCTGTTTTGACGATGAAGTACAGTTTGGTTTTGCCCGCAAAGGCGTCAATATCGGCGGCCTGCTGATTGGCACTATCGAAACCACAGCGCAGGCGGTGGCGCAGACGCTGCAGTTTTTCCTCGAGCGGCCGGCGCTGTTACAGGAACTGCAAAGCGCCGCCCAGCTGGAAGACACTTATGCCTTTGACGCTATGGTGTGGGAAGCGCTGCGCTTTGTGCCGATAGCGCCTTATGTGTTTCGTCAGGCGTCCGTCACCAGCACGGTCGCCAAAGGCACCTTTTACGAAACCGAAATCAGTGCCGGCACGCAAGTGCTGTTACTCACTCAATCGGCGATGTTCGACTCTTATTCTCATGATAATCCCGACGAGTTTCTCGCCGACCGCAACTGGTACCATCATTTTAATTTTGGTTTTGGCGCGCACGAGTGCCTCGGCAAATATGTCGGCATGGTGATGATCCCGGAGATGGTCAAGCAGCTGATGAAACAGCCGGCACTGCACGCTGAAGCGCCGATTGATTATCGTAACGGGCCTTTTCCGGAGCATTATCCGCTGCGCTGGAACGCTGGCAGCTAAACAGGAACAGCGTCAGTTGGCGCAAAAATGTTGCTGCGCC
>CBINNO010000188.1:0-7662 GCA_966252055.1 uncultured Rheinheimera sp.
GTTGGCTTCGGCCGATAAAGGCGGCACTTCGTTGATGCCGGCAATGGTCGCCATTTGTTGCAGCCAGCGCACTTCTACCTGCACCCGGTATTTGATCAGGCCATATTCACTGAAGATATCGCGCAGCTCAGTGGTGCGGCTGCCATAACGCCCGTCCACCGGAGAAATGGCGGTTAATGCGTTGAGTTCCATGACGACTCCCTTAAATTAACTGTTGTAAAACCTGCTGAGTTTCCCGCAATAATGTTTTGCGCTGAAACAGAAAATGATAACGACGGCCACCTGCCTGGCGCCACAGCACTGCCGCCCTGATGGCTGCCAGCAACAAGGCGCGGATTTTCTGCTGCACCGCGCTTTGTTTCAGCTGCTCGGGGACGCCGGCTATCTGAATACGATTTCCAAGCGGGCTGATATGTTCGACATAAATGTCGGCAATACTGGCGACGATGTTGTCGTCAGTGACCTGAAAATGCTGTAACTGCTGCTGCAAACGTTCAATCCGTTTGCCAACGGCCGACAAGGTGTCGCCGGATTTTGCCAGCAGTCGCTCCAGCACCAACACCGCCATTACGTAACGGGTCAGCTCGATGTCTTTACGTGGCTGATCGCCCAGTTGGGCCGCGAGGATGTGATAACCTTCCTGCAGATTGGCCAAGCGGCCACCATAAATATCAACAGCTTCGCTGGGGTTTTGCTCGGCAATACTTTGCAGCAGTGTACCCAGTACACCGGCTGCCGGCGCTTCGCCGCGGGCGATTTGCTGAACGCTGCGCACAGCAAGACAAAGTGCCGACAATGCCAGCACCTGATTAGATACAGAAGAATTCATCATTGTAATGCCTCATCAATGATGCCACCGCCAAGACAGACTTCGGCCAGATAAAATACCGCTGACTGGCCCGGCGTCACTGCTTTTTGCGGTTCATCAAAGCGAACTTCAAGCTTGTCTTCGCTGATGCGGGTTAAAGTGCAGGGAATATCCTGTTGGCGGTAGCGGGTTTTCACAGTACAGCGCAAGGTGCCTTGCGGGCCGTTGCGGTCTACCCAGTGCAGCTGCGTGGCGATCAGCCCGCCGGACAACAGGCTGGGGTGGTCATGGCCTTGTGCAACAACAAGCTGATTTTGTTCAAGATTTTTACCGACCACATACCAGGGTTCTTCACCGCCTTCTTTGGTGCCGCCAATGCCAAGGCCTTTGCGCTGGCCAAGTGTGTGGTACATCAGGCCTTCATGACGGCCAATTTTTTCGCCGTCCACAGTCATGATGTCACCCGGTTGAGCCGGCAGATATTTTTGCAGGAAATCCTTGAATTTACGCTCACCAATAAAGCAGATACCGGTGGAATCTTTTTTGTCGTGGGTAATAAGCCCCTGTGCTTCGGCAATAGCCCGCACCGCAGGCTTTTCGAGGTGGCCGACCGGAAACAGCGTCTGGGCGACATGTTGCTCGCCAATCGTATAAAGGAAGTAGCTTTGGTCTTTGTTATTGTCGAGGCCGCGCAGTAGCTGCCAATGGCCGTCCCGCAACTGCCGCTGCACATAATGACCGGTGGCGATGTAGTCGGCGCCCAAAGCTTCGGCGGCAAACTCAAGGAAAGCCTTGAACTTGATTTCCTTGTTGCACATGATATCCGGGTTTGGCGTCCGGCCAGCTTTGTATTCGGCCAGGAAATACTCGAACACGTTGTCCCAGTATTCAGCGGCGAAATTGACTTTATGCAGCTTGATGCCCAGTTTGTCACAAACCTGCTGAGCGTCTTTTAAATCTTCGGCAGCCGCGCAGTACTCGTCATTGTCGTCTTCTTCCCAATTCTTCATAAACAGGCCTTCGACCTGATAACCCTGTTGCATCAACAAATAAGCTGACACTGAAGAATCCACGCCGCCGGACATGCCGACTATGACTTTTTTGCTGCTGTTTTCTGACATAACCTGCGCTTAGAGGAAAAAACGAGGCGCGGATTATAGCACCATTTAATGCCAGAGACAGCAGGGCACTGCTGGCGTTGTCAGCCGTTAACCATCGCAGTCAGTGTTTCAAGCGCCAGCCGATGGCCGGCCAGATACTGACGCACGGCGGTTTCCACCAAAGTACTGCGCAGCGGCAGCGGCGGATGTAACAGTGCATCGGCACTGAGCCAGTGCAACGCCAGAATATCCGCATCCTGCGGCTGATAGTCGGATGGCAACTTGAGCGGCTCGAACAGAAAGTTGACCCGATAATAAAAATGACCATTCGCGGCATGCAATTGTGAAATACCCAGCCAGCTGTCCGGTTTGAGTGCAAGGCCGGTTTCTTCATAAAGTTCACGGCAAACGGCACTTTGCAAATCTTCACCGGCCTCAACATGACCGGCGGGTTGATTGAGCACCAACTGGCGGCTGAACTTGTCGCGCTCTTCGACAAACAGAAATTTCTGCTGATGGACCACTAATGCGGCGACGGTCAGGTGCAAAGAATTACGGTCAGGCAAAATGGGGCTTCCGCTTCGTTTTTTGCAGTTATACGGCAATTCAAACAGGTCAGTCCACAAAAGGTTTTGCCATGCGCTTGAAAAGCGTACACTGAGCCGCCATTGCTGTTGGATGTCCATATGGCCCTGAGTGTTGCCACCGGTGACACAGGCTGTTGTGCTGCAGTGCATGCTGCTACACTGTGGCAGATTTTTATTTACCGCTGTAATTGCTGGCGTACCGCTGGATGTGCGTCAGTCTGACAACGGCGGTGCTTGTCGAAAGCTAGCTAGGATCTGATATGACCACTGAAAATTCTAAAATCATTTATACCCAAACGGATGAAGCGCCAGCGCTTGCGACCTACTCTTTATTACCGATTATTCAGACTTTTGCCAAAGCGGCAGACGTCGTGGTCGAAACCCGCGATATTTCTTTGTCCGGCCGTATTATTGCGGTGTTCCCGGAGTTTCTGAGTGCGACTCAGCAACAATCGGACGCGCTGGCAGAATTGGGCGAACTGGCCACCAAGCCAGAAGCCAATATCATTAAGCTGCCAAATATCAGCGCTTCAGTCCCGCAATTAAAAGCGGCTATTAAAGAACTGCAGGCCAAAGGTTATGCGCTGCCGGATTATCCGGAAGAAGCCAAAACCGAGCAGGAAAAAGACATTAAAGCCCGCTATGACAAAGTCAAAGGCAGCGCGGTCAACCCGGTGCTGCGTGAAGGCAACTCCGACCGGCGCGCGCCGCTGTCGGTCAAGCGATATGCCCGCAAAAACCCGCATTCGATGGGCGCCTGGTCAAAAGAGTCCAAATCTCATGTGTCACATATGAGCCAAGGCGATTTTTATGGCAGCGAACAGTCTGTGACAGTGACAGAAGCCGGCCCGGTGAAAATTCAGCTGGTGCAGGCGGATGGCGCCGTCAAAGTATTAAAAGAAAAAACCAGCCTGCTGGCCGGCGAAGTGATTGATGCCTCGGTCATGAGCATCAGCGCGCTGCGTGCATTTCTGGCCGAGCAGGTTGCCGATGCCAAAGCCAAAGGCGTGCTGTTCTCGGTACATTTAAAAGCCACCATGATGAAAGTGTCGGACCCGATCCTGTTCGGCCACGTGGTGACCGTGTTCTTCAAAGAGCTGTTTGACAAACATGCGGCGACTTTTGCGCGCATTGGTGTGGACGTCAATAACGGTTTTGGTGACTTACTGGCGAAAATCGCGCAGCTGCCAGACGCTGAGCGCGCGGTGATTGAAGCCGATATCGCAGCGGCATATGCCAACGGCCCGGCGATTGCGATGGTGAACTCGGATAAAGGCATCACCAACCTGCATGTGCCAAGTGATGTGATCATCGACGCTTCGATGCCGGCGGCTATCCGCAGTTCAGGCCAGATGTGGAACGCGCAGGGTAAGCTGCAGGATACGAAGTTTGTTATTCCGGACCGCTGCTACGCGGGTGTGTATCAGGAAACCGTGAACTTCTGCAAAGAGCATGGTGCTTTCGACCCACGGACTATGGGGACTATCCCGAACGTGGGTCTGATGGCACAAAAAGCTGAAGAGTATGGTTCACACGACAAGACGTTTGAGATCCCGGCCGATGGCACAGTGCAGGTGCTGGATGCCGCTGGTAACGTGCTGATGAGCCACACTGTCGCTGCGGGCGATATCTGGCGGATGTGTCAGACCAAAGATGCGCCTATTCAGGATTGGGTCAAACTGGCGGTGAATCGTGCGCGTTTGTCCAATACGCCCGCGGTGTTCTGGTTAGATGCCAAACGTGCCCATGACGCACAAATCATCAAAAAAGTTGAACAGTATCTGAAGAACCACGACACCACAGGTCTCGACATTCAGATCCTGTCACCAGAAGAAGCGACTCGTTTCAGTCTGGCCCGGATGAAGCAGGGTTTGGACACCATTTCGGTGACTGGTAACGTGCTGCGTGATTATTTGACCGATTTGTTCCCAATTCTTGAGCTGGGTACCAGTGCTAAGATGCTGTCGATTGTGCCGTTGATGAACGGTGGCGGTCTGTTTGAAACCGGTGCCGGCGGCTCTGCACCTAAGCACGTTGAACAGTTTGTCGAAGAAAATCATCTGCGTTGGGATTCGCTGGGTGAATTCCTGGCGCTGGCGGCTTCTCTTGAGCATTTGAGTCAGACGTCTGGTAATGCCCGTGCGCAGGTGCTGGCGGACACGTTGGATCAGGCCACTGCTAAATTCCTCGACAACGACAAATCGCCAACCCGTAAACTGGGTCAACTGGACAACCGCGGCAGTCATTTCTACCTGGCACTTTACTGGGCAGAGGCACTGGCTGCACAAAGCAAAGACGCGGCTTTAGCACAGCGCTTTGCTCCGCTGGCCGCGACGTTGACCGAGCAGGAGCAAACTATTGTCCATGAACTGAACTCAGTTCAGGGCAAGGCGGTCGATATCGGTGGTTATTACCGGCTGGATGATGTCAAAGCCAGTGCGGCGATGCGACCAAGCCAGACGTTCAACCAGGCGCTTGCCGCAATCTGAGTGAAGTGCTGGTCTGTGAAGGCTTGATTCATTCGTTCTGAAAGGCGCCACTGGCGCCTTTTTTTCAGGCACTGAGCCTGCAAGCTCTCGGCGCGGCTTTACTGGCTGACGATCTGTTCGTTGAGAACAAAAAGTGATGATGCTGAAAAACAAAAACGGCCATGATATCGGGGGTATCATTGACCGCTTAGCCAGGCGCAAAGCCTGTATGTCCCATTTTCCTGACGTCCTGCACCGCCAGGAACATTCTTATTCTGGTTTGATGTCGTCGGGTACCGCAATATTGATCGCATGCAGACCTTTTGGACCTTCAGATAACTCGAAGGTGACGTCCTGACCAGCTTTTAACGTCCGGTAACCATCCATGTTGATGGTGGAGTAGTGCGCAAAAATATCTTCGTCACGACCCTCTTCGCGGATAAAGCCAAAACCTTTGGCATTGTTGAACCATTTTACTTTACCGGTAGCCATACTACTTACTTCCTTCTCTTCGTTAGCTAAAATCTGTATTCTAGGCCGGGAGCTATACCCAAAAGCAGAGCTCCAAAAAATACTGTAGATAATTTGCGCAGCTAGTCAAGTTTTTTACAGAAAGTTGGACCACTTGAAATACGGCAGAATCAACACAACATCCTTTGATGGAAGCAACAGGCGTGACTATAGTTTATGAGCAACACGAAATTTGGTGATGGACAATCCGAAGGTCTGGCGGAACTAATCCGACAAAAAGTCGAGCCGCCGCCGATGTACAAAGTGGTGTTGCATAATGATGACTATACCCCGATGGATTTTGTCATCGATGTGCTGACTCGTTTTTTTAACATGCAGTATGAAAAAGCCAGTGAAGTGATGTTAAAAGTGCATTATGAAGGCAAGGCAGTCTGTGGGGTCTTCACGGCAGGGATCGCCGAAACCAAAGTTCAGCAGGTTAGTGAATATGCCAGGGAACATGAACATCCGTTATTGTGCACCATGGAGCGTGCCTGACTGCAGTCTCTCAGCTTTTTATAACTCAGGTGGATTGGGAGTTGTCTTATGTTAAATAAAGATCTTGAGTTAACGCTGAACCTGGCGTTTCGATTTGCCAGAGAACGCCGCCACGAATATATGACCGTCGAACATCTGTTACTGGCCTTGCTGGATAATCCGGCGGCGGGTGACGCCTTAAAGTCCTGCGGCGCTAATATCGAGAGATTACGACTCGAACTGGCAAACTTTATCGAGTCAACCACGCCCCTGATCCCTGACGGCGATCTGGAGCGGGATACTCAACCTACGCTGGGTTTCCAGCGCGTATTGCAGCGGGCGGTCTTCCATGTGCAGTCTTCCGGCAAGTCTGAAGTGTCAGGCGCCAATGTGCTGGTGGCAATTTTCAGTGAACAGGAATCACAAGCGGTTTATCTGCTGAAAAAGATCGATATCAGCCGGTTGGATATCGTCAATTTTATTTCGCACGGTGTTATCAAGTCTGAAAAGCTGGATCAGCAAGATGAGCAGCAACAAGATGAACATGGTGAGAGTACGGTTGAAGACAACAAATACCTCGAAAACTTCACATCGAATCTGAATGTGTTGGCCAAAAATGGGCAAATTGATCCTTTAGTCGGCCGCGATATGGAGCTGGAGCGAACCATTCAGGTGCTCTGCCGCCGTAAGAAAAATAACCCCTTGCTGGTTGGTGAGGCTGGCGTCGGTAAAACGGCTATCGCTGAAGGTCTGGCTTATCGTATTGTACAGAATCAGGTGCCGGAAGTTATTGCCAATGCCACTATCTACTCGCTGGACATGGGCGCTTTGCTGGCCGGTACCAAATACCGCGGTGACTTTGAAAAACGGTTAAAGTCTTTATTAAAAGAAATTGAACGGGAAAAAGACGCCATTCTGTTTATCGATGAAATCCATACCGTAATTGGCGCCGGAGCAGCCAGTGGTGGCGTGATGGATGCCTCTAATCTGATTAAGCCTTTGCTATCCAGCGGCCGGTTGCGTTGTATCGGCTCGACCACGTATCAGGAATTCAAAAGCATTTTCGAGAAAGATACGGCGTTGGTGCGCCGGTTCCAGAAAATTGATGTGACTGAGCCGAGTGTCGACGATACGACGCAAATTCTGCTTGGTTTGAAAGAGCGTTACGAACAACACCACGGCGTACGTTACACCCAGAAAGCGCTGCGTGCGGCAGCGGAGTTGTCGGCCAAATATATAAATGAGCGGCACTTGCCTGACAAAGCCATTGACGTCATTGATGAGGCCGGCGCCAGTCAGCGGATGTTGCCAGCCTCCAAGCGCAAGAAAGTGATCAATGTACCTGAGATTGAACACATTATTGCCAAAATGGCGCGCATTCCGGAGAAATCAGTGTCGGCATCTGATAAAGATGTGCTGGCCAATCTGGACCGCAACCTGAAACTGGTGGTGTTTGGTCAGGACGCACCTATTGATGCGCTGACTGCGGCCATTCGCCTGTCTCGCTCCGGGCTTGGTAACGAAGAAAAGCCGATTGGCAGCTTCCTGTTTGCTGGTCCCACCGGGGTAGGCAAGACCGAGGTCACGAAGCAGCTGGCACGCATTATGGGTGTGGAGTTGCTGCGGTTTGATATGTCTGAGTACATGGAACGCCATGCCGTCAGCCGGCTGATTGGCGCGCCGCCGGGTTATGTCGGATTTGAACAGGGCGG
>CBINNO010000189.1:0-7637 GCA_966252055.1 uncultured Rheinheimera sp.
GACTGAAATCGGAGATGAGATAAATGAGGCTGCCTGGACGCACCAGGCGTCTGAGCTGGCCGACAGCGGTTGCGAGCGTCAGCGGGCTGTCAGGAACAGGTGCTGCCGGCTGACCCAGTTCAATCAACTGCTGAGCAAACCGCAGCACCGACACACTGCGGCTGGCAGGTTTGAGTTCGCGCACCAGTCGGTCGTTAAAAATGACACCGCCGAACTTGTCACCGCGTTCACGGGCATGCCAGCCGATGAGCGCGGCCAGATGGGCTGCCTGCACCGCTTTGGTCAGCAGCACTGAACCATAGTGCATCGCGGCGCTGACATCGGCCAGCACAAACACCGGCCGCTCCTTTTCTTCCCGAAACAGCTTGGTGTGTACTTTGCCGGTCCGTGCCGTGACCCGCCAGTCAATGGTTCGCACATCATCGCCCGGCTGATAATGCCGTACTTCATCAAACTCCATGCCGCGACCTTTGCTGCGGGCCAGATAACTGCCTGCCAGTTTGCTCTGGATGCTCTGAGCCGGAGTCAGGTCCATCAGATAAGTGTGATGCTGGTAACGCAGCAACTGTGGTAAATCCAGGCTGACGCCGTCGCTGTGTAAATCGGCCAATGCGGCTTTGATGGCCGCTTCGCTGAGCGTTGGCTGAGTGGTTGTGGCACGCATCAGGCGACCGGCACCCGGCTTAACAGTTCGCTGAGGACCTGGTCGGTGCTGACGCCTTCGGCCTCGGCTTCGTAACTCAAAATCAGCCGGTGACGCAGCACATTGTGAAAGACCGCCTGCACGTCGTCCGGTGTGACAAATTCGCGGCCTGAAAGCCAGGCTTTGGCGCGGGCACAGCGCTCCAGTGCAATGGTGGCACGCGGACTGGCGCCATAAGCGATATAACGGCCTAAATCTTCGCCGTAACTGGCGGCATGGCGGGTCGCCATGATCAGCTGCACTATATATTGCTCCAGGCTTTCAGCCATATGCAGCTGTAAAATACTTTGGCGGGCCGCAAAAATGTCGGCCTGACTCATCCGCACCGGCGTTTCGCCTTGCACAGCCAGCGCTTCGCCGCGGGTCAGCCGCAAAATTGCCAGCTCAGTGGCGGCATCCGGATAATCCACTTTCAGATGCAGTAAAAAACGGTCGAGCTGCGCTTCCGGCAGTGGGTAAGTGCCTTCCTGCTCCAGCGGGTTTTGCGTCGCCATCACCAGAAACAGTTCTGGCAGCTTATAGCTGTGACGACCGACGGTGATTTGTTTTTCCGCCATGGCTTCGAGCAGGGCGGATTGCACTTTAGCCGGCGCCCGGTTGATTTCGTCAGCCAGAATAATGTGGTGAAACAACGGGCCGCTTTGAAACTCAAACTTACCGGTTTCCGGCCGGTAAATGTCGGTACCGGTTAAATCGGCTGGCAACAAATCCGGCGTAAACTGGATACGATGAAAACTGCCTTCAACGCCGTGTGCCAGTGCATTGACGGCGCGGGTTTTTGCCAGGCCCGGCGGACCTTCCACCAACAAATGGCCATTGGCCAGCAGCGCTAACAAAATACCTTCGGTCAGGGCGCTCTGGCCCAGTACCTGGCTGTCTAAATAGCTTTTTAACCGGTTAAATGCGTTCACAAGCGATACTCTTCTGCTGTGGTTTAATGGCTGTTATTTATATGAAATCACAGTGGATTTCACAGGCGTATCCGATGAAAAGCGGCTAGGCTAAGTCGAGCTTCGCGGATCTGGGGGCGGCCGAAATTAACACAAGTGTTTTAATTTAAGCTTTCTCTCGTTACAATCGGGAAAATCACAGGTCAGACCTGTATCGATGAACAGAAGAGGATAGTTATGGCCAACCCCATTCAACTCCGGACCCGGCAGGGCGATCGTATCGCCATTGTGCGTGGTTTACGCACGCCATTCGCCAGACAAGCAACCGAGTTTCACGGTGTCTCCGCACTGGATTTAGGCAAGCTGGTCGTGAACGAACTGCTGATCCGCAGCGAGCTGGACCCCAAGTTAATTGATCAGGTTGTTTACGGTCAAGTTGTGCAGATGCCGGAAGCGCCAAATATCGCCCGTGAAATTGTGCTCGGCACCGGCATGAATGTGCACACTGATGCGTTCAGCGTGACGCGGGCTTGTGCCACCAGTTTCCAGTCGGTGGTCAGCGTCACCGAAAGTATGATGGCTGGCATCACTGAAATTGCTATCGCCGGCGGTTCTGACTCCAGCTCTGTGTTACCAATTGGGGTGTCGAAGAAACTGGCGCGTGCGCTGGTTGATTTAAATAAAGCAAAAAACTTCGGCCAGAAATGGGCCATTCTGAAACGGCTCGGTCTGAAAGACTTGTTCCCGGTACCACCCGCAGTGGCGGAGTACACTACGGGTTTGTCGATGGGCGACACCGCCGAGCAAATGGCAAAAACGCACGGCATCAGCCGCGCCGATCAGGATGCTTTAGCGCATCGTTCTCACTCGCTGGCCGCGCAGGCCTGGCAAAACGGCCTGATGAAAGACGAAGTCATGGCCGCGCATGTCGAGCCGTACAACAAATTCCTTGATATCGACAACAATATCCGCATGGATTCCAAAGCCGAGTCTTACGCCAAGCTCAAACCCGTGTATGACCGGGTCTATGGCACTGTCACAGCCGCAACTTCCACCCCGCTGACGGATGGCGCATCAGCTGTGTTGATGATGACCGAGAGTCGCGCCAAAGCGCTTGGTTATGAAGTGCTCGGTTATGTGCGCAGCTACGCCTTTGCCGCCATCGACGTGTGGGAAGATATGCTGATGGGGCCTTCTTATGCGACTCCGTTGGCGCTGGACCGTGCCGGCATGAAACTGGCTGATTTGACGCTGATTGAGATGCATGAGGCTTTCGCTGCGCAGGCGCTGGCTAACGTTAAAATGTTCGCCAGCAAAAAATTTGCAGAAGACAAACTCGGTCGCAGCGAAGCCATTGGCGACATCGATATGAGCAAATTCAATGTCAATGGCGGGTCTCTGGCTTACGGCCATCCGTTTGCGGCGACCGGCACTCGCCTGATCACTCAGACCTTGAATGAATTAAAACGCCGCGGTGGCGGTACTGCGCTGACGACGGCCTGTGCGGCTGGCGGCCTCGGCGCGGCGATGATTGTGGAGACTGAATAATGCAGCCGACTTTTTCTTTAACGGTGCGGGATGATGGCGTCGGTGTGATCACGATGGACGTCGCCGGCGAAAGCATGAATGTGCTCAAAGCCGAATTTGCCGAAGAAATCAACGATGTATTGGCGCAGGTGCGCAGCAACAAGCAAATCAAAGGGCTGGTGATCATCAGCGGCAAGCCGGATTCTTTTATCGCCGGTGCCGATATCAGCATGCTGGCGAACTGCAAAACCGCTGAAGAGGCGACCGCGATTGCAACCATGGGACAGCGGATGTTCAGTGAACTGGAAAAGCTGCAGTTGCCACTGATCGCCGCTATCCACGGCCCATGTCTGGGTGGCGGGCTTGAACTGGCGATGGCCTGTCACGGCCGGGTGGCAAGTTCGGACAACAAAACAGTGCTGGGTCTGCCGGAAGTGCAGCTTGGTCTGCTGCCAGGCAGTGGCGGTACCCAGCGTCTGCCACGGCTGGTTGGCCTGCAAAAGGCTCTGGATATGATGCTGACAGGGAAGCAACTACGCGCCGCCCAGGCGAAAAAAGCCGGGCTGGTTGATGTGGTTGTGCCATCGAGCATTTTGCTCGAAGCTGCCGTGAAAATGGCACTGGCCGGCAAACCGGATCGCAGCAAACCGGTAAAACTGCCTTTTGTTGGCCAGTTGCTGGAATACACCTCGATTGGCCGCGGTATTTTGTTCAGTCAGGCCAGTAAACAGACGTTGGCCAAAACGCACGGCAATTACCCGGCGCCACTGCGCATTATCGACGCTATCAAGGCTGGGGTGAATTCAGGCATCGAATATGGCCTGCAGGTGGAAGCCCGGCATTTCGGGGAGTTGTGCATGACGCCGGTTTCGGCGAATTTGCGTAACCTGTTTTTCGCCACCACCCAGATGAAAAAAGAATCCGGCGCCGGCGATGCCAAACCGCGCAAAGTGAAAAAGGCTGCGGTGCTTGGCGGCGGCCTGATGGGCGGCGGGATCGCCAATGTGACGGCGGGGAAAGCCGGTGTGCCGGTACGGATCAAAGATATCAATCAGACCGGCATCGCCAACGCGTTGAAATACAGCTACAGCCTGTTGGATAAAAAGCTGAAAAAACGTTTTATCAGCAAAACAGAGCTGCAAAAACAAATGTCGCTGTTAACCGGCACCACGGACTATTCAGGTTTTCATGATGTGGATTTAGTCGTCGAAGCGGTGTTTGAAGATTTGGCGCTGAAACAGCAGATGGTGGCTGATATCGAGCAGCACTGCAGTGAGCATACGGTATTTGCTTCGAACACCAGCTCGTTGCCGATTGGGCAGATCGCCGCCAAAGCCGCCCGGCCGGAAAATGTCATTGGTCTGCATTATTTCTCGCCGGTCGACAAAATGCCGCTGGTTGAAGTCATTGCCCATGACAAAACCTCGCCGGAAACCATTGCAACCACAGTGGCTTTTGCCCGCAAGCAAGGTAAAACGCCGATTGTGGTCAAAGACGGTGCTGGTTTTTACGTGAACCGCATTCTGGCGCTTTATATGAACGAAGCGGCGCAGCTGCTGCTGGAAGGCGAGCCGGTCGAGAAGCTGGACAAAACGCTGGTCAAATTCGGTTTTCCGGTCGGTCCCATCACCTTGCTGGATGAAGTGGGTATTGATGTGGGCGCTAAAATTTCCCCCATCCTTGAGCGGGAACTGGGTGAGCGTTTCAAGGCGCCGGCGGCTTTTGACAAACTGATCGCCGATGGCCGCAAGGGCAAAAAGGTCGAGAAAGGCTTCTACCTGTACGGTAAAAATGCCAAAAAAGGTAAAAAAGAAGTCGATCAAAGCGTCTACAGCCTGCTGGGTGTCAACCCGTCGGGTAAGCTCAGCGCTGAGCTCTTGAGAACCCGTTGCATGGTGCAAATGCTCAACGAAGCCGTGCGTTGTCTGGAAGAAGGGATCATTGCATCCGCCCGTGACGGTGATATCGGGGCGATTTTTGGCATCGGTTTCCCGCCATTCCTCGGTGGCCCGTTCCGCTATATCGACAGTTTGGGCGCTGGTCAGCTGGTTGCTGATTTGCGGCGTTTCGAAGCTCAGTTTGGCGAACGTTTCGCGCCGGCAAAGTTACTGCTGGAGATGGCGGAGCAGGGGAAAACCTTCTACTGAACAGTGTTCTGAAGATATGGAAAAAACCGCGGCACGCCGCGGTTTTTTTGTCTCTGGAATCACGGCGCATCATTGGCAGGGTCAGACTTTGGTCGAAATTTTGTGCAGCTGCATGTGGTGTCCGTTATAATGCCGGCCTTTTTAGTTGTCAGGACTCAGATCGTGCTTTGGTTAGTGCTGCATCCGCTGTTTTGTCTGTATTGTTACCTGAAGGCCCGTAAAGCGGGTTCGAAAGGCTGGCCCTGGGGGATGTTAGGGCTGGCGACCGGACCTCTGGCACTGCCGCTGCTGCTCAATCATTTACGGCTGCGTAAACGCCAGCAACTGGGCCGGCGTGGGGTTTGGTTTAACCCCTGACTCCAGACGCCGCTTTGCCGGTATTCTGTGCGCTCTGCGCCAGCTGACAAGGCGCCCCTTCTTTTTGCCACAACCATAACTGTAATTGTTGCGCCGGCAGTGGCAACTGCCGATACAGGCCATTGTTGATCAAATCCTGTGTCATGCTCTGCGGCAGATAAGCGCTGCCGTGACAACGCCCAAGCCACTGACGCAATAACCTCGGATCGCTGCAACTAAAGGCCAAAGGCGCCTTGCTGATTTGTGGCAGCCGGCCGGCCCAATCGAGCCTTCCCTCTGCTTGCGCAGGCGTGTCTCTGGCGGTGATGGCAACCAGCTGCACGGTGCGCCATAACATGCTTTGGTAGCCGGTCTGTGGCGACTGTGTGGCACTAAGCACCACGTCGGTTTGTCGGCTGAACGCGGCCGCGCTGTCCAGCACCTGAAAGTGCACTGCGGTTTCCAGATTGACAACCAGTTCGGCCAGCAACTCAGCGGCCAGATATTGCAAGCCTGCTTCCACTGCCACAGTGAGCCGTTTGGGCAGGCTGATTTGCTGCTGCAGTTGCGTCCTGGCTGCCTGTAACGCGCTGATCACCGACTCCGCATGTGGCAGCAGCAGCTCACCGGCTTCGGTCAGCTGAATGTTGTTGCGGTGGCGGCTGAACAGCGCGACGCCGAGATTCTGCTCGAGCTGTCGAATGCGGAAACTGACCGCTGACTGCGTCAGATAAAGGTTTTCAGCGGCCTTACCAAAGTGACGGGTTCTTTGTACCTCGAGGAAGGTTTTCAGCAGTTCTGTATCCAAAATTTGACCTTGTTATTATGAATGGTCACGATAAAAAATATTTGTTTTACGTGCGGAATATTGTTTACCATACTCCGCACAGTTTAATTGGGATAGCTTTAGATTCAACGAGATCAGGGGAAAAAAGTGATGCAGCAAAGTTTTGTGGCTACCCGTCGCTTTTTTGATGACCGCAATTTCCCGAAAGGGTTTACCCGGTCAGGGCGTTTCACCTTAGCAGAGGGCAATCTGCTGGAGAAACATGGGGTTGCTATGCTGGAGCTGGAAGAAGGTCAGCGCCAGCCTGTCAATGATGAAGAAAAGCGTTTCGTACAGGTTGCACGGGGTGAAGCGGAAGCCGAAACCATATACGAAAAAACCTGGGTCAAATACCGTCAGCGTATTCATGAGAAACGCAAGTTCCATACGGTGTTTGGTAAAAAACGAATCGCCGACGGCAGCGATGATTTCTCTTACAACGATGCTGACAGCGATTAACAACAATAAATAAAGCGAAAGGGGCTCTGTGTGGAAGGAATGATACAAAGCGTGTTAAACCCGGCGGTGCTGGTGTTTCTGATCCCGTTAGCGGGGATTGGCATTGGTGCTTTCAGTATGTGGCTGAAACATCAGGAGCGGATGGAAAAAATTCGCCAGGGCATAGACCCGGACGCAAATCGCGACTAATCAAACCCATTAAAAAAACCGCCGCTGGCGGTTTTTTTAATGGGTTGATGGGGCAGGCTGAGAGGTTTCGCACGGGTTCGTGTTGCCTGATGCTTGATGCGGCATTGAACGTCGCGCAGCGATGAATACAAGGCGGTGAAAGACGGCTCTCGCCTTGGTGGTCATTGTCCGGTCTTGAATTTAAAGGGCTGCCGGGACCGCAGCGAGGCGCGGTTTGTTTTGTTTCTGATCAAGCAGGAACTGTGTAAAGTCAGCCGCAGACAACGGTTTGCTGTAGTAATAGCCCTGAATAATTTCGCAGCGCAGCTGTTTGAGCTGAGCCAATTGTTCCGCATGTTCAACCCCTTCGGCAACGACGGTCAGGCTCAGGTTGTGTGCAATGGTCACAATAGTGTCGACCATGTTGCGTCCCCGGGCGGTATTCATGTCATCGATAAATGCTTTGTCGATTTTCAATGTGTTGAGCGGGAACTGTTTTAAGTACGCCAGCGATGAATAACCGGTACCAAAGTCATCCATCGCCAGATGGATACCACGGGCGCGTAGTTTTTTCATCGTAT
>CBINNO010000190.1:0-7612 GCA_966252055.1 uncultured Rheinheimera sp.
GCCTGTAAATATCGCCGCCGCACCCGCCTGCGTGGCATTCTGACCGAAGCCGAGCGGCTGGCGGTGTTACAAGGCGAACGCTGAAGCATCAACAGCGGCAAACCAGCACTTTTTATTCCAGCGCCAGCAGACTAAGCAAAGCGTCTGGCTCGGGCAAAGCGCCTGGCGTGGGCGAAGCGCCAGCCATAGTGTCAGGCCGCGGCGCATTCAGCCGCAGAAACCGGAAAAAACCGCAACCCCTGTAGGCGAAGCCGGCTGCATTGGGTACACTCAGGACATCATGTCTTTTCTGTTTTCGGCTAACAGGTTCTTCCATGCGCATTCAGGTCTTTCGTCCGTCTTTTTATCTTTCCAGCCTTTCATTATGTTGCCTCAGCCTGCCGCTGCAGGCTCAGCAAGTTGCCGGCGAGCTGCAAAACCGATTGCTGCAAAGCAAATTTGGTCAGGTGCAGGTCGAAGCGCTGACGCAGCGCCACGACGATGGCAGTGTTGCCAGTCGCAGCTATGTGCTCAAAGCCGGCGTCAGTAAAGAAAAAACTATCAGCCCGGCACCTGGCGAGCCGCTGCTGCACAGCAAAAACCCGTTATTTGATGCCGCTTACAGCTTAAGTCAGCTGGAACGGACGCAAAACAGCGTCAGCGAGATCACCGACTGGGGCTTTAACGACCAGCAGGCGTTGCCCTGCCCTTGTTTTGAAACCGGCGCCAAATGGCATTATGTCTGGACGCGGGACCTGTCTTATGCGCTGGATCTGGGCTTGCACAGCCTGGATCCGCAACGGGCCCAAAGCTCGCTGCGCTTTAAAACCTCGCAGGTCCGGCCTGAGCTGATTGCCCGTGGTGTTACCAACACCGAAGTTGCCCTGCAGGACACCGGCTCCGGCGGCAGCTGGCCCATCAGCTCAGATCGGGTCGTCTGGGTGCTGGCCGCCAGCGGTCTGACCGCCGTCAATGAAGAAGGCGCGGCCAGCAAAGATGCACAAAATGCCTGGCAACAACAATGGTACAACATCGCCCGCAATACGCTGCTGCAGGACCGTGAGTATGTGTTCGACCCGGTGCTTGGCCTGTATCGTGGTGAAACCTCATTTCTGGACTGGCGCGAGCAAAGCTACCCCAGCTGGACCGCCAACGACACGCTGTTTCTGGCTGAATCTTATGCGCTGTCGACCAATGTGCTGCATTATGTCGCCCTGCTCCGGGCCAGCGAAGCAGCACGCACGCTGGAACCTAAACTGGCAGCACAGTTTGCCAGCTGGGCACAAGCGCTGAAAACCGCTATCAATCAATGGTTCTGGTTGCCCGAACAAGGCTTATACGCCCGTTATGTCAGCGAAAACACCAACCCGGTCGCGGTGGCACAATATGATTTACTGGGACTGGCGCTTGCCATCGAACATGGCGTGGCAAGCCCGCTACAGGCCAGCCAAATCCTGCAACGTTACCCGCTGACGAGCGCTGGCAGCCCGGTGATTTTCCCGGCGCTGCCGGATGTGCCAATTTACCACAACAGAGCCATCTGGCCTTTTGTCAGCGCCTATTTGCTGCGCGCTGCCAAGCTGCAGGACCACAGCCAGCTGTTTCATAAAGTCGCCATTTCGCTTTATCAGGGCGCCGTGCTGAATCTGTCGAATATGGAAAACCTCGAATGGCTGAGCCAGCAAGCGCATGTCGACGATGGCGCCTTGTCCGGCCCGGTGATCAATTCCGAGCGCCAGCTCTGGTCGGTGGCAGGCTACAGCGATTTTGTGCAAAACCAGTTGCTGGGCCTGAGCCTCAATGCCGGCACCTTGCGTATCAATCCTTATCTGCCGGCCGATTTAGTACGCGAGCTGGATCTCGGACAGACACTGGAATTGTCAGGCCTGACGCTGGCCGGCAGCCAAATCAGTCTGAAACTGCAACTGCCGGCCAACGCCCGCCGCGGTCAGGTGCTGCGTTTGAGCGAGCTGAAGCTCAATGGCCAGCCGCAGCCTCTGCAGGCACATCAGCTCACGCTGACACTGGACAGCCTCAGCCAGCAACGCATCGACCTGGAAGGTGTGCTGAGCGCGGTCGACAGTGCAGAACAAAGCGTGCTGCAGCTGAAAACCGAACCACAAAATAGCACGGGCAGCAGCGCTGTCGAGGGCACTGGCGCTTCCATTGGCACTATGGCCAGCCTCAGCCTGAAAGAGAAACGTCAGTTATTTGCCCCCAAAGAGCCAGGCCTGACGTTACAGCTCGATGAAAAAGGGCTGCCTACGCTGCAGTTTGATAATAAAGGCGAAGCGCAGACCCGCTTCAGCCTGTACAAAAATGGCCTGCCGGTTCGTTTAAAAGCCCGCGGGCAAAGCTGGACAGATCCCAAAGGCAAAGGCCCGTACAGCCAGTGTTATGCACTGGTCCAGACTTATACCGACACTGGCCTCAGCTCCCAACCCAGCCGCACGCTGTGTACACCGGGCGAGCGTCAGCTGTTTGTCGCCGGCGCGGGCCTGCAGAGCAGCGACCACCCTATCAGCCAGTATTTGCAGCAGCCGGTCTTTAAAAACTGGGGCATGCCAGAGCAGCAACTGCAAATCGCCTTTACTGCCGGCCACAGCGGCGTGCATGCGCTGCGGCTGCAGTATTTTATCGACAATGGACCGATCAACACCGGTATCACCGCCGTGGTGAAAAAGCTCGAAGCCCGTTGTCCGCAATCCGGGGTACAACAGGCCACGCTGGTGATGCCACATCTGGCGACGGCGCTGGAAGCCGGCTGGTCGTCGCTGGCGCGCTTTAACGCTGTCGCCGGTGAATCCTGTGAACTGGTGATCAGCGACGGCTTTAACATGAGCTACCTGCAGCATTTTAACCTGTACACCGGCGGCAAAGGGGGTCGTACCGGCCCGCTCAATCAGGCCGTGATCCAGCAGGCTGAAGTGCGGCCGCTGGCGCAGTGATCTGCGCAGTAACCTGTGCGGCGCCGCGGCTAAAAGGCCTCGCAAGTCGCCTGGATACACAGCCCGGTAACCGCAGCGTGTCGTTGCAGTATTTGTTGTCTGATGAAAACCGGCCCAAACCAGGGCCGGCCTGGTTCTGGAGTTGTTGTGAATCTTTATGTTTTACTGGCGCTGCTGTCAGCGGTGTCGATGGCCAGCAGCGGTGTCATTGCGCGTTTTTCCGGGCTGGGCGCTGCTGAGCTGACTTTTTATCGTTTATTGGTCGGTGCCTGCTGTCTGTTTTTACTGGTGCTGGTATTGGGCAAAGGCCGCCAGCTTTTACAAAAACCGGACGGCCGCATCCTGCTGAACGCCGTGCTGCTGGCCAGTTTTATGCTGTGTTTTTTAAAGGCCATCAGCTATATCAGTCTGGCCAATGCCATCATGCTGGTGTATCTGGCTCCTGCACTCGCCGCCATCAGCGCGCACTTTCTGTTTGCCGAAAAACTGGATCTGGCCTCAGGCGCATTGATTGTGCTGGCCTTTTTGGGGTTTGCCATGCTCCAGCAATTCCGGCTCGACTTAGTGCTCGATGCCAGTCAGTGGCCAGGTTTTGTCTATGGCGTGCTGTCCTTGCTGACTTATACCGGCTTTCTGCTCGCCAATCGCCACAGCGGCAACTCCACCTCGCCGCTGCAACGGGCTTTTTATCAGTTGTTGCTGGGCGCCTGCTGTGTGCTGCCGTTTCTGACCGACATGCAGGCACCTGCGGCCGGTGACTGGCTTTGGATAGCGCTGGCCGGCATTTTTCCCGGCTTTCTGGCGATTTATTTTGCCATTGTCGCGCTTGAACATTTGCCAACCCGGGTGTTTGGCACCCTGGCTTACATTGAACCTGTGGCCGTGATTGTCGCCGGCTGGCTGTGCTTTGCAGAAGAGCTGAGCTTGCTACAATGTAGCGGTGTAGCGTTGATCCTGTGTGCCGGCGCATTGCAGTCGCTGTTTCATCAGCAAACACAACGCCAACTCAAAGCCGCTGCCATCAGCGGGCACTAGAGACATTTCGCGGAGGTCTTTTGCAACCCAAGTTTTGGCTCAGAATCGTCACCGCCCTTGGCTGCATACTGATGTTTCAGCTCAGTGCGGCCGAGCCGGTCAAGCCAACCGTCGTGTTTGGCGTGCATAACTTTCCGCCCGATTTTGTCGTCAGCAGTGACGGCCAAAGCTGCGGCGGCCCCGGTGTCGACTTTAGCGCAGCTGTCCTGCAGGAAGCCGGGATCAGGCTGCAAACCTATTGCCTGACGCCGGCGCGCATGTTTGTGCTGCTGGAAAAAGGCGAGATTGATGTTTCCATCAATATCAAAAGCACGGCAGCGCTGCAAAGTCAGGTCCAGCCGGTCTTTGTCGACCCGCCTTATCTGATGTTGCAACTGGTGCTGTACAGCCACAAAAAAACTGCGGCCGCCCCCGGCGACGACTCGGTTGCCCTCATTCGTGCTTTTGATTACCACGGCCAGCGCAAAAAGCTGGCGGCGGCCGGTTATCGTTTTGTCGACATGCCGGACGCGATGGCGGCCATTGATTTGTTTGTGCACCAACGCACGGAGCATCTGCTGACTTATGAAGGGCCGTTTCGGGCGTTTCTGAGTCAGCGCGACCCTAAGCTGCTGGAAAGCCTGCAACGCCAGCCACTCGATGCGATTGCGGCCCATTATGTGATCTCTGGTAAATCAGCCTACCAGACGCAAATCAAAGCGGCCTTTGAGCGTTATGCCGCCCGGCATCAGTGCCGCTTGCTGCGCGACTGTAAGGCCTTATGAATTTCCTCGCCCATCTGGTGCTGGCTGAAGCCAACCCCGAATCCAGATTTGGCAACCTGCTGGGTGATTTTTGCCGCGGCATCGACCTGCACAGCCTGCCACCGCAAGTGCACGCCGGCGTGCTGCGCCACCGAGCGGTAGACCGTTTTACGGACAGCGCCCCAGCCGTCCGGGCCGCCAAGGCACTATTCAGTGCACAGCGACGCCGGTTTGCGCCGGTCATTGTTGATGTGATGTTTGACCATTTGCTGCTCAAACACTGGTCGACACTGGACAACCGGCCTTTTGCCCCTTTGTGCCGGCAAATTTATCAGCAGTTATGGCAACAACGCGCCATGATGCCGGCGGCGATGGCCCACACCGTGACGGCGCTGGTGCAGCAGGACTGGTTTCACAGTTACCGCAGCTTGTCGTCTGTCGGACTGGCGCTTGACAATATTGCCCGCCGCATTCGCTTTGCCAATGCGTTCAGCGGAAGCTTCGACGAGCTGGCGCAGCATCAGGGCGAACTTGAACAACTGTTTTTGCAGTTTTACCCGGCATTACAACAACATTTGCAGCAACTGGGCCCCGAGCTGGCAGCGCTCAGCAGACCCGCAGAGCCTGGGCCAGCGCTGCAGTACAAAGCGCCAGACCCGCACCCCACGGATTGAAAGCCACCTGAAGGCCCCTTAAAGCGCGGCAAAATAATGCTACACTAGCGACCATTTCCATTCTGATCCCCTCTGGCAAGCGCCAGATCCTGTTACGGAGTTTATATGAGTCAATTTCCTGATGATGGCAACGGCGATATGCTGCAGGCCATGTTCGATGCCGGTATGGATTTAACAGCCCCGCTGGCACTCGATTTTTACCTGGTGTTCTCCGATAAAAGCAAAGCCGAAGCGGCGCTGGCTGCGGTGAGCAGCCTGAGCCTTGAAGGCGAAGTGGAACTGAACTTTAACGACCTGGAGCAATGGGAGCTGATCGTCGCGCTGACCATGGTGCCCGACCATGCCGCCATCACCGCCAAAGAAGCGGAACTGGACAAATTCGCCCGTAAATTTGGCGGTCACAATGACGGCTGGGGCGTGATGCAGCAACAGGATGGCGACGATGAATTCGCCGACGAGCACGATCACGAATGTGACGAACACTGCGATCATCAGCACTGATGTCCTTGCAAGCCCGCCTGAGTTATCGCCAGCTGCCTGAGCTGTTTTATCAGACAGTGGCCCCGACACCGGTCGCAGCGCCCGCTTGGCTGCTGTTTAACGACGCGTTGGCCGATACGCTGCAGCTGCCCGCCGCAGCCCGGCAAACGGCGGCCGGTTTACAGTTTTACAGCGGTAACCAGCTGGCCGACTGGATGCAGCCAACGGCTCAGGCTTATACCGGCCACCAGTTTGGCTCGCTGGCACCACGCCTCGGTGATGGCCGGGCGATTTTGCTGGCTGAATTGCAAACGGCCACAGGCGAGTGGTTTGATCTGCAGCTCAAAGGCGCTGGCCCGACCCCTTTTTCGCGCCGGGGGGATGGCCGGGCGGCGCTTGGTCCTGTGCTGCGTGAATATCTGATCAGTGAATGGATGGCCGCAGTTGGCGTGCCCACCACCCGCGCGCTGGCCGCCGTGTTAACCGGTGAGCCGGTCTATCGCGACGGCCCCAAGCCGGGTGCCATCCTGAGCCGGGTCGCGGCTTCGCATATCCGGGTCGGCACTTTTCAGTACGCCGCCATGTATGGGGAACGTAAAGACCAGCAAGCGCTGGCCGATTATGTCATCGCACGGCATTATCCGGCCGCCGCGCAGGCCGCCAACCCTTACCACAACCTGTTAGAGCAGGTCTGTCAGGCGCAGGCAAGCCTTATCGCCCACTGGATGAGCCTGGGTTTTGTCCATGGTGTGATGAATACCGACAACATGACCGTCAGCGGTCAGACCATCGATTATGGCCCTTGTGCTTTTATCGACACTTTCCGGCGCGATGCGCGTTTTAGCTCGATTGACGAAGGCGGCCGCTATGCCTATCGCAATCAGCCAGCCATTGCCCAGTGGAATCTCGCCCGGCTGGCGGAATCACTGCTGCCACTGCTGGCCGAAGATGAATCGGAGGCTATCGCCCTGGCGATGCAGGTGCTCAATCAGTTTCCGGCGCAGTACCAGCAGGCCTGGCTGGCCCGGTTTGGCGCCAAGCTTGGCCTTGACGCGCCCACCGAAGCCGACGTGCCCTTCATTGAAGACTGGCTGAGCCTGCTCGAACAGCAACAACTGGATTTCAGCCATAGTTTTCGCAGCCTGAGCCTGGTGCTGCGGGGCGAAGCTGAGCGCTGGCCCGCCAGCGCCGATGCGCAGATACAGCACTGGCTTGAACGTTGGCAACAGCGGCTGTTGCAGCAAGGGCTGTCGCAACAAGCGCGACAGCACAGCGATTTGGCAGCGCTTGCCAGCCAGCTTGAGCAGGTCAATCCGGCCTTTATTCCGCGCAACCAGCTGATAGAACAGATTTTAACGAGTGCCGCTCACGGCGATTTGGCGCCAGCTCAGGCCTTTCTGGCCGCTTTGCCGCAGATTTTTGTTGAGCATCCGCAGTTCAGCGCTTTGCCCGCCGCGCCCGACCAGCCGTACCGGACTTTTTGTGGGACCTGACGCCGTGGCACCTAAAACCGTGGGCCCTGACGCCATGGTCCCTGCTGTTTTGGGACCGGCCTGCTGCGGCCACAAAGCGCAACAAGCCAGGCGGAGTCTGCCCGCCAGTTTGCTGCAAGGTTGGTCATTGCCAGCACGCCGCGTGCATCGCAGCACTGCCCAAATCAGCACATCGGTCAAAAATCACAGGAGCCTGGAATGGGACTAGATTGCCGGCAATATCTGGATGTGAAGCAGTACGAGTTTCTGCTGAACTGGTT
>CBINNO010000191.1:0-7578 GCA_966252055.1 uncultured Rheinheimera sp.
CCCTGAATGAGTAGGCGCGAACCCAGCTTGATTTATATCAAGTTCTAACACGCAACCAAGCCGCAGACTGAGTCCAATACTTCAACAGGAGTTTTCTGGATGCCTCATTTTGCCAATCAAAAACCACTGGTGTATGCCTGCTCAGGCTGCTCAAACGTAGCACAATTAACGAATGATTTAGCGGTTGTGCTGGACAGAGAAGGGATCGCCGAAATGTCTTGTATAGCAGGAATCGGCGGCAAAATTAAATCTCTGGTCAAAGTTGCGCAATCAGGAAGGCCGGTGCTGGCGCTGGATGGCTGCTCGCTCAATTGTGTGCGTCAGACTCTGGCTAGCGTGAACGTCATTCCGACCTGGCACATAGAAGTCACCTCCTTTGGCTACAAAAAAGCCCGGCAGCAGGATTGCTCTTTAAACGCCGCCTATGAATTACTGCAACATATTCAGGGTGAGTTGCTGGCAGAACCTCATGTGGGCTTGCACTGAATTCTGCAAAATTTACGTGGCTATAGCACAACAACAATGCTGTTGCTTCATGATGCCGAAACTCTGCCACTGGCTTTGTAATGCATCAAAAATCCTGAGCTGGTGCCAGGGCAAATCCTGCGCACCCGACAGCCATAACATGGCCCACAGTGCTTGTTGTACACCAATCAACCCGACCACCGGCGCAAAAATCCCGGCTTCCAGACAGGTTAACTGTTGTTCGCCGAACAGACTGGAAACACAACGATAACAAGGCCCGCGACCGTCATTTTTGAAGCAACAAAGCTGCCCCTCGAAACGGATAGCCGCGGCGCTGATTAATGGTGTCTTTGCCTGTACGCAGGCATCACTGATTTGTTGGCGGATCACCAGATTATCTGTGCAATCAAGCACCAGGTCATGGCGCCCAACCAAATCTGCTAACAGGTCTTCATCGGCAAACTGGCAAATCGCGTCGATGTGAATGTCCGGATTTTGCTGTGACAGCCAATGTGCTGCTGTTTGTGCCTTCATTTTACCGATGTCTGCGTCGGTGTATAAAATCTGGCGCTGCAAATTAGTGAGGTCAATCGTATCACCGTCCACCAGGGTTAACTGCCCGACACCACCGCTGCATAAATATGGCGCCGCCGCACAGCCCAAACCACCCATGCCGACTAGCAAGACTTTACTGTTCAGCAATCGTTCCTGCCCATCTAAGTCGACTGCTGGCAGCATAATTTGCCGGCTATAACGGCGGGTTTGCTGCAAAGAATCCAGACTGACCATTGTCGTAACCATGGCGTTATCCCTTATCCGATAAAGTAGTTGCAGCTCATTGTGTCTGCTTTTCACTGTGCTTCGCAGACTGCTTGATACCAAGCTTTATCGCGAGTTTATGCAAATTACTCGGGTCCAGCGCTAACTTTCTGGCTGCATCTGACCAATTCGCATCGCTGGCTTGTAACGCAGCCACAATCATTTCCCGCTGAAAATGCGCAACTGCCGCTTTTAACCCTATGCCAGATGACAGCTGCATCGCAGATTCGGACGAACTCTGACGACATTGCATGGTCGACTCCGTCGGACTCTGGCTAAAAGCCGATGGTTCACTCAGCTCCAACAGTGATGGCGTCAAAGTAATGATGTCCTGCCGGCTCGCCCCTTGCGACAATGCTTTTAGTGCAGCCCGACTGATGCAGTGCTCTAATTCACGTACATTGCCGGGCCAATGGTAAACCTCGAGCGCCTGCGCGGCGCTGATGGATAAACGCAGTGCCCTTACGCCAAGCCGCACCCGGTTCAGTTCCAGGTAGTGGCCCGCCAGCAAGACGATATCGCCCTTCCGCTTACGCAGTGGTGGAATATGGATGGGATAAACCGATAGCCGATGGAATAAATCAGCACGAAAATTGCCGGCAGTAACTTCTGCGGCCAGATCACGGTTTGTGGCAGCTACGACTCTGACATCCACCCGGCGGCAATCATCACTTCCCAGTCGCTGAATATCGCCATTTTGCAGCACTCGCAACAGCTTGGCTTGCACGGACAAAGACAATTCGCCTATTTCATCCAAAAATAATGTTCCGCCATCCGCATGCTCGAACTTCCCAAGCCGGTCTTGCACTGCACCGGAAAATGCGCCTTTTTTGTGGCCGAATAACTCACTTTCAGCCAGGGTTTCCGGCAATGCGGCACAATTGACATAAATCATCGCTTTTTGCTTTCGCGACGACTTTTGCAGCAGTCGTCTGGCGAATAGTTCTTTTCCTACACCAGTCTCGCCAGATAACAACACTGGCAATTCAGTGCGAGCCACCGTATCAAGCTCGGAAAGTACAGCTTTGAGCTCCGTGCTTTGCCCAATCAGCTCCTGGGGGTGCTCAAGTTTACTGTCAAACGGCAAAGGTTGGTTAATACCTGCAATGCGGGCTTGTCGCAGTTGGTTTTCCAGTTGACCAATCCGGATAATGGCTTCAACCAACAAAGAGAAGCGCTGTAACTCCAGCACCGTCAGCCGGCTGAAAGTGCCGGCACTCAGCGCATCAAGCGTCAGCACGCCCCAACATTTCCCCTCAACATAAAGGGACACACCCATACAATCGTGCACCGCTAAGGATTGCCCTGCATGAGATTCAACCAAGCCATCATAGGGATCCGGTAAACTGGGATCTGGCGGGAAATGCACAATTTGCCGGGTGGCGACTAACTGCGCCAGACGTGGATGCTGAGACACTTCAAAGCGGCGGCCTCGAACTTCTTCAACCAGACCGATAAATGCGACCGGCTTTAATGTTTCTTGTTCTAGCTGTAACAAAGCGACGGCATGACAGCCAAAATGCATTTTAAGCGTGATAACCAGACGCTCCAGCCGCACCGCAACTGGCAATTCAGTGACCAAATCGGCTATCAAACTTTCATCCAGCATCTATTCAGTCATCCTATTGCTTAGCTATTACTCAGGGGGCTTGCAGGGTGATTTATACCCAACTGGGTCATTCACACCATGACGATTCAGGGTTTATTTTACCCGACCTAAATAAAACTCTATATAAATCAAAGGTGGTAGTTCTGGCCCAAATTTTGACTGTATAAAGCGTCCGGCTGTGGTTTTGTAAAATGAAACCGGCCTCGCTTTTTCAATTAGTTGCGGAGTAATGTCATGATCCATGCAAATCAAAGTCTTGGCCAGTTGGCGACCAGTATCCCTGGGGCTACCGGCGTTTTTCATCAATACAAACTCGACTTTTGTTGTGGCGGGTCCAGAACCTTGGCAGAAGTAGCTGCGGAACGGGGTTTGGATGCTACAGAAATCATCGCCAAACTCAGTGAACTCCAACAACAAATCACCACCCGGGATTGGCGCTCAGCAAAACCTGCAGAGCTGGTACACCATATTTTACAACGCTTCCATGCTAAACACCGCGAGCAATTACCAGAATTAATCCGGCTGGCCCGCCGGGTCGAGACCGTTCATGGCGATCATGCAGAATGCCCAACCGGCCTTGCGGAACATTTAAGTCATATGCAGCAAGAGCTGGAAAGCCATATGCTGAAAGAAGAACAAATTCTGTTTCCAATGTTGTGCAACGGCTTTTACCCCGCTGGCCCCATTCATGTGATGCAACACGAACATTTACAACATGGCGATGCTCTGGGCGACATGCTCAAACTCGCACATGAGCTGCAGTTGCCAGATGGCGCCTGTAATACCTGGACCGCCTTGTATCTGGGTCTGAATGAGCTTAAAGAAGATCTGATGGAACATATTCTGCTGGAAAACGAAATTCTATTTGTAGAGCCGGTCAGCCAGAAAGGCAGTTGCTGCGGTTCCTGCCAATAAATGACTGCGCAGTTCTGCGAACACTAATGCCCATAAAGCAATCTTGGTGCGTTCTCGCACCAAGATTGTACAAAAAACGACTCCCCCTGATTCTCTCCACCTGATCACTTCTTATTTTTTGTTATACGTTTTAATTACTTAACAGCAATTACATGCGGTGGCACAAAACCTGAATAAACAAACAGCCAGCAAAGTTCTGGCGCACTTAAGATGTCACAGCAAAGACGCTGATAGGCCCGCTCGACGGCAGCCATCAGCGTTTTTTTTTGCCTGTGATTTGTCCAGCAGATACCGGAGGCATGATTTGAAAAAAATAATTAAAAAAACCACCCTGTGGCTCAGTGGCGTGTTGTTAGTTCTGCCTTTATCCGGCATCAGTGCGGAAGCGGAAAAACAGCAGCTTAAACTGGGATTTGTCAAACTCACCGATATGGCGCCGCTGGCAGTGGCGCTCGAGCAAGGCTATTTCGACGATGAAGGTTTATCGGTTCAACTGGAAGCGCAACCGAACTGGAAAGTGTTGCAAGACCGCGTGCTAGATGGTCAGTTAGATGCGGCCCACATGCTGGCCGGCCAAGTACTGGCCAGTCAGGCAGGTATGACTGGTACTGAGAAACTGCAGACAGCACTGGTACTGGATCTGCACGGCAATGCCTGCACGCTCAGTAGCCAAATCTGGCAACAACTGTCCGCCAAATCAACACCGCAAATTCCGCTGGACGCTAAAGCACTACAAAGCATTCCCACCCAATTGAAATTTGGCATGGTGTTTCCAGTCTCCAGCCATAACTATGAACTGCGTTACTGGCTGGCCGCCGGCGGCTTGCATCCTGGCTTTTATGCACCTAAAACCGGTGACAACTCGGGTCAGCTTGAAGCTGAAGTGTTGATTTCTGTGGTGCCGCCGCCACAAATGCCGGCAGCACTTGAATCTGGCACCGTCGCTGGTTTTTGTGTTGGTGAACCCTGGAATCAACAGGCTGCAGCCCGAAAACTTGGTGTCCCGGTGATTAGCAACAGTGAAATTCGCGGTTTTATGGCGGAAAAGGTGCTGGGCGTTAACAGCCGTTGGGCCTCAAAGCACCCGGTCACTCATCTGAAGTTAGTCAAAGCCTTAATCCGCGCAGGCGCCTGGCTGGATGAACAGGACAATAAAAACCGCTCTGAGGCTGCACAGATGATCTCCGCCGCGCACTATGTCGGTGCGGATGCCGCCATCATCAAACGCAGCATGACCGGTCAGTTTGAATTTGCACCAGGCGATATTCGAAAAGCACCTGATTTTAATGTGTTTTTTCGCCATCACGCCACCTATCCATTTTATTCCGACGCCATATGGTATCTGACGCAAATGCGCCGCTGGGGCCAGCTGAGCGAAGCCAAAGCGGACAGCTGGTATCAGGCCACCGCAAAGGCCGCTTTTGACACCGCTTTGTACCAACAAGCTGCAAAAGCGTTGATCACTGAAGGCAAATTCAGCAGCACGGATTTCCCTGACTTTACCAAGGAGACTGGGATTAAAGCGCCGGAGCGCTACAAATTTGCCGACAACAAAGCCTTTGATGCCAATAGACCGAATCAGTACTTGCTGCAATTTGATATTGGTTACAAGGACTAACAGATGATTATTCAACTGAAAAACCCAATGCCAGCCAGCGCTATTGCCAGCTGGCAGCCAAAATTACGGGAACTCTTACGTCAGGGAAGCCTGACACTGGCCGGCCTTGCCATCTTTGTCTTGTGCTGGGCGGCTTTAGCGGCAAATTTGCAGACATCACTGGGTCAGTTTCCCGGACCCACTGCTGTCGCCGTTCAGCTTAAAGCCTTGGTCGCTGAGCATCAGGCAGAAAAAAGCCGGGAGCAGCTGTTTTATCAGCGCCAGCAAGAGCGTCTGGAGAAAAACCCAGAAGCGGTGAGCCGGCCTTATAGTGGCCGCCCCACTTTTTTCAGTCAAATTCAGACCAGCCTGCAAACGGTGCTGAGCGGCTTTTTGCTCGCCAGTCTGTTTGCCATTCCGGCCGGTGTGCTGATTGGTTTAAGTCCGCTTTGCTACAGCGCGTCCAACCCGCTCATCCAGTTGCTGAAGCCAATATCACCGCTGGCCTGGCTGCCCCTCATTACTATTGTGGTCAGCGCCAGTTATCCGGCAGACGGGTTACTGAGTCGTTCTTATCTGGTGTCGGCCCTGACGGTAGCGCTCTGTTCGTTGTGGCCCACGCTCATCAACACCATTGTGGGTGTATCGCAGGTGCCGACAGATCTACAAAACGTCAGCAAAGTGTTGCGGCTCAACTGGTTCCGCCATGTGCGCGCCATTGTGTTGCCTTCTGCCGTGCCGATGATGTTTACCGGTTTACGCCTGTCGCTGGGCATCGCCTGGATGGTGCTGATCGCGGCAGAGATGCTGGCGCAGAACCCAGGCCTCGGCAAATTCGTCTGGGATGAATTCCAGAACGGTTCCAGTGACTCGCTGGCGCGCATTTGTGTCGCTGTCGCTGTGATTGGTCTGATTGGTTTACTGCTGGACAGGCTGATGCTCAGCCTGCAAAAAGCAGTCAGCTGGGACAAAAGTGTGCAGCTGCGCTGATCGGTCAGTACGCTGCGGCCCCTGTTTAAAAGAGGAATTGTCATGCAAAAACATCTGGAACTCAGTCAGGTTGGTATTAGTTTTCCCACGCCCAAAGGCCCTTTTGTCGCGCTGCAGAATGTCAATCTGAGCATCGCCAAAGGTGAAATCATCAGTCTGATTGGCCACTCCGGCTGCGGCAAATCAACTGTGCTCAATATCATTGCGGGTTTATTAAAAGCAACCGAAGGTGGCGTGATTCTAAATCACAAAGAAGTGAACGAACCGGGGCCGGAACGCGCCGTGGTTTTTCAGCACCACTCGTTATTGCCGTGGTTGTCGGTCTATGAAAACGTTGCTTTGGCAGTGCGCCAAGTGTTTGCTGGCAAAATGACCAAAAGCCAGATGCAGGACTGGATTGAACACAATCTGGCACTGGTACAGATGAGCCACGCCCGCGATAAAAAGCCGGCGGAAATTTCCGGCGGTATGAAGCAACGGGTGGGTATCGCCCGCGCTTTGGCGATGCAGCCACAAGTGTTGCTGATGGATGAACCTTTTGGCGCTTTGGATGCGCTGACACGGGCACATTTGCAAGACAGCGTGCAACAAATTCAGGCAGAACTTGGCAATACAGTGATCCTCATTACCCATGATGTCGATGAAGCCGTGCTGCTGTCAGACCGTATCGTAATGATGACCAATGGCCCCGCGGCAACGGTGGGTGAAGTGCTGCAGATTGATTTGCCGCGTCCGCGCGACCGGCTGGCACTGGCAGATTGCCCGAAATATAACCACTACCGGCATCAGGTGTTAAGTTTCCTGTATGAAAAGCAACGCAAAGTGGAGCCGCTGCCCGTTGCTTCTGCAAAAGCCAGCCAGGACAAACGACTCATCAAAGAGGAGGTGCGTGCATGACGGCGCACAGCCACCATTCAACCGTCTATGATCTGGTCATTATTGGCTTTGGTATGGCAAGCCACCGGCTGTTACAGGAACTTGGGCAGCTGTCGCTGGCGCCTAGACGTATTCTGGTGCTGGGGGAAGAGACATTACCGGCTTACAACCGGGTATTGCTGCCACAGCTGATCGAAGATAGCAGTACCGATATATCGCTGCCTGCGCTTAACTTTGGTCAAAACGTCGTCACTGTGTTGACGGATGAAAAGGTTGTTAGCATTAGTCGACAGACACAACAGCTGCA
>CBINNO010000192.1:0-7546 GCA_966252055.1 uncultured Rheinheimera sp.
AGAACACAGAACACAGAACACAGAACACAGAACACAGAACACAGAACACAGAACAGCAAGAATAAGCGCAATCACTGCAACCACAGGAGATGTATTTTGAAACTCAGACACCAACTGTCCGCCCTGCTGCTGACACTCGCCAGCGCCACCGCCTGCGCAACCACTGAGCGAGCCGGCGCAGACAATACCTTAAGTGCCGCCGAACAACAGGCCGGCTGGCAATTGTTGTTTGACGGCAAAGATCTGTCCCAGTGGCGCAACTTCAAACAGCCCGGTTTGAGTGAGCTGTGGGTGATTGAAGATGGCGCGCTGAAACTGAGTGGCAAAGGCGGCGGCGACATTCTGACCAAAGCGCAGTACCAGGATTTTGAGCTCAAACTCGACTGGAAAATCGCCGAAGGTGGCAACAGCGGCATCTTTGTGCTGGCCGATGAAACCGGCCAACAGATTTATTCGCACGCGCCGGAAATTCAAATCCTCGACAACGAGCGCCATCCGGACAACAAACTGGCAACCCATTTGTCCGGCTCTTTGTACGACATGATTGCCTCGCCCGTTGCGTCACATAAACCAGCCGGCCAGTGGAATCAGGTTACCATCCGTCTGGAAAAAAGCGAACTGACCATTTGGCAAAACGGCGTCGAAACCGCCAGGGTGAAAATCCACAGCCCGGCGTGGCAGCAGCTGGTGGCTAAAAGTAAATTCGCCAGCTGGGATGGTTTTGCCGCCAATGCCAAGGGCCATATCGGCTTACAGGATCATGGCGACGTGGTCTGGTTCAAAAACATTAAAATTAAAGAGCTGCAGTGATGGACGATTTTGCTTATGAAGTGCTGGTCGTCGGCTCCGGCGCCGGCGGCGCGATGGCGGCCTATGAGCTGACCCGGCAAGGCCACAAAGTGCTGTTGCTGGAAGCCGGCCGCGACTATGACCCGAAAAAAGAAACTCCGATGTTCAAACCCAATGCGGCGGCGCCTTTGATGGGCGCCTCGACACCGGACAAAGATTTTGGTTTTTACGACTCGACCGTCGATGGCGGCTGGCAGGTGCCGGACGAGCCGTACACCAAAGCCGAAAGATCTGACTTTTTATGGTGGCGCGCCCGGATGCTGGGTGGCCGTACCAACCACTGGGGCCGTTATTCGCTGCGCTTCAGCGAACATGATTTTAAAGGCAAAAGCCGCGACGGCCTTGGCGCCGACTGGCCTTTTGAGTATGCCGACATCGCGCCCTGGTATGACAAAACCGAAGCGCTGGTCGGGGTCTGTGGCACCAACACCGGGCTGGACGACATGCCGCCTTCGCCGGAAGGTGTGTTGCAACCGCCGCCAAAACCGCGGGTGGCAGAACTGTTAATTGCCGCAGCAGCGAAAAAACACGGCATCCCTGCTGTGCCGATGCACCGCGCTGTGCTGACCAAACCGCTGGACAACCGCGCCGCCTGTTTCTATGCCACGCCATGCGGCCATGGCTGCTCGATTGGCGCCGCGTTCCAGACCACCACATCCTTGCTGCCGATGGCGCTTTCTACCGGCAACCTGCGGATCATCACCGACGCGATGGTGAAAACGGTCACGGTCGATGAGGCCGGCAAAGTCACCGGCGTCAGTTATATCGACAAAAAAACCGCCACTGAGCATCCGCTCAGTGCCCGGGTGGTGATTCTGGCAGCCAGCGCCTGTGAATCGGCGCGAATTCTGCTGAATTCCAAACACGCCAAACATCCCAATGGCCTGGCCAATTCCAGCGGCCAGGTCGGCCGTAACCTGATGGATTCGACCGGCGCCAACCTGTCCGCGCTGGTGCCGGCGCTGATGAACCGGCCGCGCTACAACGAAGACGGTCACACTGCCAATCACTTGTTTATTCCCTGGTGGGGCCACAAAGCGCAGGCCAACAAAGCGCTGGATTTCCCGCGCGGTTATCATTTTGAACTGGGTGGCCGTTTTGGCGAGCCAGGCGCTTATGTCAGCGGCGATTTGCAAGGTTATGGCAGCGCACTCAAACAGCAAGTGCGCGCCCATTACGGCGCTTATGTCACCTTTGCGCTGCGTGGTGAAATGTTACCTAACGAACATTGTTTTATGGATATCGACCCCGGCGTCAAAGACAAATGGGGCATTCCGGTGGCGCGTTTTCACTGGAAATGGGCGGACCATGAGCTCAAACAGGTCGAACATGGGCTGAAAACCGCCAAGCTGCTGCTGGAAACCATGGGCGCCACCGTCGGCGAACTGCCTAAAGCCGAAGAGGCGATTAAAAAGGGCGGCGAAATTATTCACGAAGTGGGTACCACGCGGATGGGCAGCTCGCCGGCCGACTCGGTCACCAACCAATGGGGCCAGAGCTGGGATTGCCCGAACCTGTTTGTGATGGATGGCGGCGTATTCGCTTCCAATCCACACAAAAACTGCACCCTGACCATTATGACGCTGGCGATGCGCAACAGCGCCTGGCTGGCAGACCAGCTGAAAGCGGGGAAACTGTGATGGAAAAACCAAACACAACACTGCACGCCGGCCAACAAAGCGCACAAGACGCCGACACGCCTTTGTACCAAAGCCGCTTAAGCCGGCGTGACTCACTGAAACTGATGGCGGCGCTGGCCGCCAGCGCTATGCTGCCGGCCTTGTCGGGCTGTGACAGCGCACCACCGGCTGCTACTGCGCCATCTGCCGGCGCCAAAGCAACGGCAGAACACTGGCCTGAGCTGAAACTCGACCCCATCAGCGCCAAAGGGTATGGCAAAGATCCCAATCTAATCATGCCGCCCGAGTCGCCCTGGCCTTTAACACTGAGCCCGGCGCAGCTGGGTCTGGTCGCGCTGCTGTCCGACATTCTGGTGCCGCGCGAAGGCAATTCGCCGTCGGCCTCTGAAGTGCAGGTACCAAGCGTGGTTGACGAATGGGTCAGCGCGCCTTATCCAAATCAGCAGCAAGACCGGCTGACCATTTTGTCAGCGCTGGCCTGGCTGGACGACGAAGCCACACTGCGTTTTGGCAGCAAATTCGCCCAACTGAAAAAACCACAGCAGCTTGCCATCATCGATGACATTGCTTACGACAATGCCGAAACGAAGCCCCAGTTTCAGCGCATCGCCAAAGCCTTCGGCCGTCTGCGCAATCTGGTGTTAGCCGCCTATTTCTGCACGCCGGAGGGCATCAAAGACATTGGATACCTCGGCAATGTGCCGATCGCCGGCGCTTATCCGGGGCCGACCCCGGAAGCCTACAGCCACCTCAATAAAACACTGGCAGAACTGGGGCTGACGGAGTTTGCGTATCCACTTGGCTAAGCAGGCACTGGGTTAAATAGGCACTGCGCTAATGAAGCGCTTCGCTAAGCGCGCACAGAGCTAAGTGAACGCTGGGCTGAGTCAACGCGGGGCTCAGCGGCAATCTTTCGCCATAGTTGCAACAAAAGCCCTGAACTTGTTCGGGGCTTTTTCATCAATACGGCTCTCCGTTTTTATGCAAAAAAGCCCAGCGGCCATCTGCAGCCAGCACCGCTTTTAAATCAACATCCGGATAAGTCACTTCATCGCCGGCACTGCGATCACCTACTTCCAGATAAAGCACCGGCGCTTCGCTGCGGTTGAGCAACTGATGACCCACGCCCTGCCCGGCAGCAAAACCGACACAGTCGCCCGCACGCATGACAAATTCCTGCTCGCCGAGCACCAGCACCGCTTCACCGGCCAGCAGATAAACAAATTCATCCTGCACACTGTGATGATGCTTGAGCGCAGAACCGGCGCCGGGCAACAGCTCGGTCAGGTTGACGCCAAAATGTTGCAGACCAAACAAATCACCGAGCCGGCGCTTACTGCGGCCTTTGACGGTCCCGATAAAAGGCGCCGGATAACCAGTGGTGCTGAGCGCAACAGCAGATAAAGCAGCAAGTGGGGCTTTTGGCATGGCAAGTTCCTTCGGGGATACACAAAACCACAGCCTAAAACAGCCGCCAGCCTGGCAGCAAGTCACAGCCAGGCGGCAATAGTGCAACACAGCGTTGCCAATAAAACGCCAGTTTGAACTGACATCGCCGCATATGCGCTCAGCTGTGCGCGCTAAGCGATGCCCGGTCCGCTTATCCTGCGTCAGCTTATGCAGCGTCAGCAGTGCGTTACGAACAGCCTGCAGTGTCCTGGCAGCTTGCGCTTATTTCATGCTGTGCTTTCATGTTGTTTGCATTCTTGTTGGCAGCATGCTGGCCGACAATCCCCAGCCAGGTTTTTTCCAGCTCCGGCACCAGCTGGGCAAAAGCGGCTTTTTCGGTCACAACGCGCAAATCGTCGACTACATCCGACGTGCTCCAGACGCTGGCGTTTTTCATTTCCTGCGCAGTCACCTCAGCCAGACCAAACAGATATTCGGTCCGCACATCAAAAAACGCGGCAGAAACGGTCGTGGTCACTGTGACTGGTTTGTTATTGAGAAAACCAAGCGAAATCACATTCAGCGGCGCAAATTTTTGCGCGCCGGCATGAAAGGTCGTATCAAAGGTGTAAATCAGCAACACATCGGCTTTCAGCCGTGCCGCCGCTTCGCGCAATGACTTCACCGAATTAAGCTCAACCGGCAGTAAAATTTTGTTCAAAGGGGCAATCGCCGCCACCTGAGGCAGCCTGGAAATGCGGATAAAGGCCTCTTCCGACTCAACCTCCCGCGTTGTCACGACACTGTAGCGGCCAGAGCCAAAACTGTTGAGCCGATAAGACTGATAGCCAGGCGCCTGCACCCTGGCAACCGCGATGTTGGCCGGAAACGCGGCCGCCGGCATTTTTGCCATCAGTTCATTGATGTCGGCGTCTGCCAGCTGGCTGAGCGAAACACCACCGCCCGGCGTGGTATAAGAAGCACAACCACCTAAAATGACGGCGACCGCCAACACAATAACTTTGTAAATTTCCATTTTGATGCCCATTTGTTGTGATTGATGCCATTAAATGCCCGTTCGAACGCCCAAACTAATCAGTTCAGCCCCTGCCCTGACAACAAAAAGCCGGACTGACGCGGGTGAAAACGCCGGTTTATTCCTTAATTTAAATTGTTAAAAGTCGCGACCTGCTGAAACTGCATCCTGCCTGGCAGGCAGAGCAGCCTGTTTCAATCAGGCTGGATCTAGCCAAAGCTGATGTAGCTAAGCCGTTGATATTTCGATGCAACACATGACTGGCTGCTGAATCGGCACAGTGATCAGATCACAGTGTCGGTGCGGGCTGATTTTTCGGAGGGACGCAAGCTGACAGAGCTGACAGCATCCACAGACTCCACAACAACAAAAGCTTGGTTGTTCAGTACAAAAAAGACAAGATGTCGTAAATTGGCGCAAGATAAAAAAATATTATTGGCTGGCACTGAGATGAATTTTGTTTTGTGGTTAGTGATTTTTACTGTTTTATTTATATGTCTGAACTGGCTAATGAGTTACTTTGGTATCTTGGCCATTTTAGCCAAAGAATATAAAACTGAACTGCCCCAACCAGAACAAACTCGCAGTCTGGTTAATGATTTACGCTTTGTAAGGATCCACGATTATTCACAGAAAGAGCCTGAATACAGGGCTTGGTTGTTTGTATCATCACTGGATGGTGGCTTGTATATTAAGCAGCGTCGAGTCCTGAGTATTTTCCCAAGAAAGATACTGATACCTTGGTCATACGTGACCCTCTCTAAAGTTGAGAAAAAACTTTTTGGGTATCGATATTTCTATGAGGTTCATGCTGCAAATCAATTGTTTTATCTGATTTCAAAACACAAGTTAGCTCCCCCCTCACAATAACCATCAGTGAGCACAGGTATCAACGCCTTGAGTTACTGCAAGTTCCTTGACTGTCCGTGTCAAAGGGAGTTTCTGCGATGACTGCTGAGGTGTGAATGCCATCGTTTGGTCAGGTGTTTTCGGTTTGTCGCCCCATTGAACGGCTCATTGTACACTTTTTGGTTGCGGATACTGGGTGCCGGCAACCACGCTGGCGACATCTAACTCAGCCCAGGCAAACCCCTGCAAATCGACCTCTTTGGTTTTGACGCCGAAATACTGGCTGTGGCAGTACAAGCCGGAAACTGGCCGGTAGCGCAAATAAGCATCCGCCAGCGCAGAAAAACGGCCGACAATTGGATTGGACATGCCCGCTTCCAGACATTGAAAACCCAGGGCTGGCGGAAACAACACTTTGAGCGCCATGTCGCTGAACTGGAAAAAATGCCAGGGTCTTTCATGGGAGGAATAAGAAAAATGGGTCTCGACAAACACATGGCCGCCAACTTTCAATAACTTAGTGATTTCCTGCGCCACCAGCCAGGGCATGGCAAAGTGCTCAAAACAGGCGCTGGTATAAATCAGGTCAAATTGCTCACCGGGTTTGAAATACGACGACAACCGATGAGCATCGCCCACCACATCCACGTTGTTGCCGGCATAATAGTCAAAACCGATGTACTCGGCATTGGCAAATCTCTTTCTGGCGTTTGAGGTGCCGGTCACTTCGCGGCTGCCGATCTCCAGCACACGCATACCAGGTTTATTGGCCAGTTGATACAGGTATTCCTGCCACTGCTGATGGCTGACGGTTTGGCTTAACGGCACATCTTTGGCGAGAAATTTTTTGTCTCTGCGGACATCAAACCGCCATAACACCTTTTTCCGAAGCGCACGCAGCGCCAGTTTGAATCGTTTTTTCAGCGTCATGCTTGTTGCCTTACTTCATCTTTGTTGGGGTGCTGCGCAGGCCACAGGCGCTGTCACTGACCATAAAGCGCTGACCATAAAGTACAGATCATACAGGTTGCAGGCCTGCCAGCACAGCCGTTCAACACAGCCGAAATGGGCTTTGCCGGCTGCTTGCCATTCACACCCGCCGTGAGCCTTTGCCAAATTTCTGATTGATTTTGGGGACAGTTCTTGTTTAGCTGACAATTCTCGTTTAGCTTACATAAAACTAACAAAGGAGAGTCGCAATGTCCTTCACAAGGAAGTATCCAGTAGCCGCCTTACGCCCGTTGTTTGCACTGTTGCCCGCCAGCTTGATGCTGGTGGCCTGTGGCAGCACCCCGGAGCCGGAGTCGCGTGGTTCTTATGCCAGCCTGCCGGTGAGCGAAGCCGAGCTGTTAAAACCACAGTGGCAGGCTTTAACGCGCTTTGCCCCGAAATACCCGGTGGAGGAGGCCATCAAAGGCCAAAGTGGTTGCGCGACTGTTGAGTATGTCATTTTGCCGGATTATCAGCTGGCCGACATTCAGGTCATTCACGCCAGCAGCAGCCATTTTGCCAATGAAGCCGTTCAGCAGCTGCGGCGCTGGAAATGGCAGCAGTTGCCAGCGGCTTTGATAGCAGCGCCGGTGAAAACCAGCACGCGGTTTGAGTATTGTATGTCCGCCGGGCAAGCGGCAGACAATTCGTGCCAGCCAGCGCTGCTGGCGAAAAACACTCAGTGCCCGGGCGACGACGTGCAGATCAGCATCGGTCAGAAGCTGTAAGTCAATCCTTGTTGCGGGCGAAGCCGCTGCCTTCGCCCTGCTCTGCTCTGCTCTGCTCTGCTCTG
>CBINNO010000193.1:0-7545 GCA_966252055.1 uncultured Rheinheimera sp.
GCGCTGGCCTAGTCTGATCTGGTCTGGCAACACCTGCAACCTGTCCCAGCAAACCGGCGGCAATTATTTGCCGCCTTTGTGCCTTCTCTGGCTGAAAAACCGGCAAAACTGCGATACACTCAGGGAGTTTTTTCGCCAGCTTGCAGGTAGCGTTATGGTCAGTTCAGTTCAGGGTTCCAGTCAGACAATTCAAGGTCAGACAAATCAAAGCCAGAGCATTCAATCCCCCAGCCAGAGCGGCAGCCTGCAGTCACTGAGTTCGGTCAACAGCAGCAATAACAAGCTGCAGACGCCGGCACAACCGGGCGCAACGGCCAACAGCAATAAAACCAGCAGCACCGAAGCCGACCGCTATACCGCCGTCCAGCAAGGCCTTGCCAACAGTAAAACTGCGGTGGGCGCCGCCAGCACCGCCAACAAAGCCGTCGATGACCAGCTCAAACAAGTGCGTGACATCGCCACTAAACTGGCCGACGACAACGTCACCGGCAAAGCGCGGGAAAAACTGCAGGCCGATTACAGCAAAGCGCGCGACGCCATCATCGCCAGTCAGGACAAAGCCACCGTCAAAAACGGCGAGCAAAAAACCAACCTGCTGACCGACAGCAACAATCAGAAAGTGGCCAGCAACACCCGCGGCGGTGAGCTGGAAGTCGCCAGTGGCAACAATGCCAAAGCACTGGGTTTACCCGAGAAAATCGGTTCAGCGGCGGATGCCAGAGCCTTGCTGAGCGCCGACAAAAACAGCAAAGGTTCGCTGGCAAGCGCCGAACAAACCACCAAGGACAACGCCGCCCGTTTGCAAAAGGCCGACGAGACCGTCAGCAAACGGCTGGAAACCGCCAGCCTCGCCGCCAAAGCGGCGCAGCGACTGGAGTCGGCCAAATCCGGCGACCGCGAACTCTCTGCCAGCAACAGCGACAAACGCGAGCAGGCACTGGCGCAGGCCCGTCAGGCCAGCGAACAGATCAAAAACCAGCTGGGTGGGTTGTCGCAGGGCAACAACAGCAATAAATTCAATTCACTGAGCGCCTTATTCGGCTAATCGTCTACCCGCGCGACCCGATGTTCGTTTCGGGCCGCTGCATATTCTGACTGCAAAGATCCGATGAATAGAGCCATTGCACTGTACCGGCAAACCCGCCAGCTGACGCCGAATAACAAAAGGCTCGACGCTCAGGTGTTATCGCAGCTGTGTTTTGCGCTGGCGCGCGCCATCGACAGCCAGGACCCTTTTGCGCTCAATCAGCTGTGCGGCGATTGCCGGCTGGTGTGGGTCACCATTCGTGGCCTGATGCTGGATGACAGCCACCCCTACCCGGTCGCGCTGCGCCAGAGCATGCTGCAACTCGCCGAAACGGTGCTGAATGAACTGCAACTGCCGCCAGAGCAGGCCGACCTGCCACTGGTACTGCAAATCAGCCAGGAGCTGGCGCAAGGGCTGGCGTCCTGACCCATCTGAGCTGCCGCTGTAAAGCCAGAGCGTCCATACCGCCAGTGTTGTCCATGACCGCCGGCTGCCGGTCAACTTACAACTTTATCCCTTAAAAGCCGGGGCGCTGCCAGCCAGCCTGATCTATCGGGTCGCCCCGTTAATTCCTGTTGACTCCGCCTGGCGGGCGGTGATTATTATAGGGTCACACAGCAAGCATGTAGCTGGTGCTGCCACACCTGAATTCAGAAGGATACTGAGATGAACCTCTACGGATTGAACTGGCGGCGGATTGCCTTCTTTATGCTCATTGCAACATCACTATCCAATCTGGCCCGCTTCAAGTTGCTGGAAGTCCCGGCCGGACTGGGCGCAAGCTGGCACATCCTGCTATCCGTGTTGGCCGAAGGCGCCGGGATCTTACTGGCGGCCCTGCTCGCCCGGCATTTTTTGCACCGCCGCCAGCCGGTCACTGTCACCCTGCTGGGCAGCGCCCCGCATTTCTCGCTTCTCATGGCACTGATTGCGCTGGCCTTAGTCAGTCTGGTGGGGGTGGCAAATCCTTATGGCTTGGAACCTCGGCTTTACGGTTTACTGGCGGCAAGCGGTACCCTGGCTTACTGCATCATGGAAGAGTATGGCTGGCGCGGTTATCTGCAAACGGAACTGGCCCCTCTTGCCAATGGCCTGAAGTATGGGTTGGTTGGGGGTTGCTGGTACATCTGGCACCTGACCTTCCTGACCGATGCCAGCCTGTTTGAGAATCTGTTTTTCCTTGCCATGATGATCTTTGGCAGCTGGGGTATTGGCCAGGTCGCCGATGCCACCAAATCGGTGCTGGCCTGTGCCTGCTTTCACCTGATCATTCAAATCATGATGTTCAACGCGCTGATCCGCAACGGCATCAGCCTGCAGGAGAAATTGCTGATCCTGCTGATCGCGTTGTCCGCCTATCTCTGGCTGGTCAAAAGGTGGCAACGCCAATACCCGGTCGTACCGGCCAGAGCCTGAATTGGGGCTGTGCCGGTCAGCTGAGGCTTAACACCAGGGCTATCACCACGCCGCTTACTACCAGTTGCAGCAGGCAAAAACCGAGGATGTCGCGGGCTTTCAGGCCCGCAATCGCCAACACAGGCAATGCCCAAAACGGCTGGATCAGATTCGTCCAGGCGTCCCCCCAGGCCACTGCCATCGCCACTTTGGGAATATCAGCCCCCAACTGCAGTGCCGCATCCAGCATGATGGGGCCTTGTACAGCCCACTGACCGCCACCAGACGGCACAAACAGGTTGAGCAAACCAGCGCTGAGGAAACTCCACAGCGGTAAAGTTTCGGCATTGGACCACTGCACAAACAGACTGCTCAGTTGGCCAGCCAGGCCGGATTGCACCATCAGCGCCATCAGGCCGGCATAAAACGGAAATTGCAGCAAAATGCCACTGCAGTTGCCGATGCCCTGCTGCAGCGCCTGCAACAAACGATATGGCGTCTGATGCAACACAATGGCGCTGAATAAAAAGCACCAGCTGATACTGTTCAGGTTCAGCCCGCCGCCGCCGGCAAAATAAAGCGCCAGATAGACCAACCCCACGCTGCCGGCGAGGATGCCAGCGACACGACTGTGTTCCAGCCGCTGCGCAGGTGTCTGCGCCTGCGGGACCAGTTCATCCGGTTCCACCGCCGGTTGGGCCAGTACCTGCTGATCTTTTTTTGGCAACAGAGCGAGATTCAGCAAGGGCAATATCAGCAACAAAGCAAACACAATCAGCAGGTTAAAACCAGAAAACAAGGTTTGTGCTGTTGGCACCACGCCAATTTTGTCGGCACTGAAATGACCCGCCGTAGCAATTGTCAGCGGCACTGAGCCTGATAATCCGCCATGCCAGATGACAAAGCCGGAATAGGCACTGGCCACCAGTAACCGGTAGTCGACCGCCACCCGGCGTGCAATGGCTTTGGCCAGAAAAGCCCCCACCACCAGACCAAAACCCCAGTTCAGATAGCTGGCCAGCATAGCCACCAGCGTCACCATCACAATGGCCTGTGCCCTGCTTTGCAAGCGCCCGGCCAATGCCGTCAAGCCCTGTTGTACCAGCGGCGTGGTTGCCAGCAGATAACCGCTGGTCAGCACCAGCATCATTTGCATGCTGAAGCTCAGCAATCCTGCCAGCCCGTCGCCCCAGCTTCGCAGCATCTGTGGCGCGGTCAGATTGCCGGATAGCAGCACCGCCAGCATCGCGATGGCAGTTAACAGCAACACCAGCACAAAAGGGTCCGGCAGATAACGCGCCATCAGGCGGTTTAACGGTTTTGTCAGCAGATCCAGCATTTTGCTACTTTCAGAAAAAAGAAAATCAGCCTACCCTGTCGGCCGGCTTCTGACCAGCGTCGCCACAGCGGCTATCGCCCGGCGGACTATGGTTCACCAGAGCTTCAGCCCGCCGAGGTCAGGCTGAAGCCCAGAATTGGATGCAGCGGGCCCGCCCGCATTGATGGAGTTTGCCTGTGCAACGTCGTCAGTTTTTATCTTTTTGCGCTGCGCTGCCGGCAACCGGCCTGCTCGGCGCCTGCAGTACTCATCTGCCACAGATCCAGTCCGTGTTGCCTTTGCCGCTGGCTGAAGACTGGCAAGCCCTGCAACAAAGCCTGCGTGGCGAATTGCTGTATCAGGACCACAGCCAGTTCAGCTGGCGCGCCACTTCGGCCAATACCCGTTACGATGACGTGATCCCGGCGCTGATCATGCGCCCGGCCGACGCCGCCGACGTGCAAAACTGTGTCCGTTTTATCCGTCGTTTTGCGCTGCCTTTTGCCATTCGCGGCGGTGGTCACAGTTATACCGGTTTGTCGTCCAGCCGCGGTGTGCTGCTGGATATGAGCCTGCTCAGTGAGATCCGGCTGGAGCAGGATGTGGCCGTCATTGGTGCCGGCGCTAAACTCGGTGACGTTTATGCCGTGCTCGGCCAACAGCAGCGCTCCATTCCGGCCGGCAGCTGCGCCAGTGTCGGCATCGCCGGCTTGTTACAAGGCGGCGGGCTTGGCATCGCCGACCGCATGTATGGCCTGACCTGCGACGCCTTGCTGGAAGCCGAAATTGTCACGGCAGACGGCCAGTTGCTGCGCTGCAATGCCAACGAACACGCTGCGCTGTTCTGGGCGCTGCGCGGCGGTGGCGGTGGTCAGTTTGGCGTCATCACCGCACTTAGAATGCAAACCTTTTCCAGCGCGCCGGTGCGCAATTACATCGGCCGTTATCCACTCAAAGACGGTGAGCTGGTGCTGCGCGAATGGCAGCTGTGGGCCGCCAATTTGCCGGATACCGTCTGGACTCAGCTGGCGATTTGGGTCAATGGCAAGACGTCAGCCAGCCCGGAAATTCAGATCCGCTGCTGCAGTATTGGTCATCAGGCTGATGTCACCCGCGCCTGGCAGCAACTGGAATTGCGTCTCGCCAGCTTGTGGGGCGATGTCGATATGCAGGACCACCAGTATCTGGATTTTATGCTGAGTGACTGTAAAGGGCTGGACCGGCCGCAGTGCAAGCTGCCCAGCCAGGATGAACAAGGCAAACTGCGCCGGGTGGCCACGGCCGGCAGCTCCGATATGTTTGCCAAAGCACTGGACCGCAGCGCCGTTCAGGCCCTGCTGACCGCGCTCAGACGCCGTCAGCAGCAAGGTCAGGTTGGCGCCGTGCTACTGACGCTGATGGGCGGCGCTATCAGCCAGAAAACCAAAGATTATTCGGCTTTTGCCCACCGAAAAGCGCTGTTCAGTGCCCAGTATCTGGCCATTCATCCGGCCGGCACCGAAGAAGCCGTGCTGGCACAAAGTGCTGACTGGTGCCACCAGATGCGCTATCTGCTGCGCCGCGCCAGCACCGGCGGTGCTTATCTCAATTACACCGACGCGCTGATGAAGCAACCCGCCAAGGCCTATTACGCTGGCCATTATCAGCGCCTGCAGCAGATTAAACGCCAATATGATCCGACCAACTTGTTTGCGCAGCCACAAGGCATTAAAGTCTGATGTTAGTAAATAACAGGATAAAGGACGCATTCATGGTAAAAACAATCAGAAAGCCACGCCTGCGGGCCGCGCTTTGGCTGGCCGTGCTGAGCCTGCCAGTTACGGCAGTAGCTCTGTCGGGTGCGCCGGCCACAAAGAGCACTCCCCGACCGGACAGCGAGATTTTTGTCAAAGCCGGCACTTTTCACAGTGAAATTGAAGGCCCGGTCACCGACAAAGATGGCAATTTATACGCGGTCAATTTCGGCGGCAGTGCGGATGAACACAAAGGCACTATTGGCAAAGTGACACCGGCAGGCAACGCCAGCCTGTTCCTGCGGCTGCCACCTGGCAGCACCGGCAACGGTATCCAGTTTGACCGGGACGGCGTGATGTATATCGCCGACTACACCGGTCATCATATCTGGCGTTATCAACAGGGCCAGCTGCAAAGCCACGTGCATGAACCGCGCATGCATCAGCCCAATGACATCGCCGTGACCCAAAGCGGCGTTCTTTTTGCCTCAGATCCGGACTGGAAAAACGGCAAAGGCCAGCTGTGGCGGATCAGTGCCGCCAGCCACGGCAAAGCGGCCAGTGCCGAGCTGATTGAACAAACCGGTACCAGCAACGGCGTGGCGGTCAGCCCCGATCAGCGCTGGCTTTATCTCAATGAAAGTGCCCAGCGCAAAGTCTGGGTGTATCCGCTGGATGACCAGCAAAGGCCTGGTCCGCGTCAGCTGCTGATCGCCTTTGACGATTTTGGCCTTGATGGCATGCGTTGCGACAGCGCCGGCAATCTTTATATCGCGCGCTACGGTAAAGGCACTGTGGTCAAGTTAAGCCCCGCCGGCCAGGTGCTGCGCGAATATCAGCTGCATGGCCGGTTTCCGACCAATGTGGCCTTGTCGCCCGACCAGCAATTCCTCTATGTCACCATGCAACAGGACGGCAGCGTCGAGCGGATCCGGCTCTGAGCCGCTCGCACTCACACTCAGTTTGCGCTGATTTCCCGCGAAAATACCGCCGCTGACTTGCCGGTTAACTGCCAGTCAGCGGTCCTTGAGCCGCCAAATCCGGCCAGAGCAGCAAAACCTGGCCAGTCCATGCCGTTGTTCACGCCACAGCGCCATTTATCCCGCTTCCCATCCTTTTATCCTGCCTGCGTGCCGTTGTTCACATTCTGCCGCTGAGGTTGCGCTGCAGCTTTTAAGCTCGGTCTTAATAAATCAGCAAGGAGAATGATGATGACGACCCCAGCGACCGAATCCACCCTGTCCACCGCACCAGCCCCGCAATCCGGCATGAGCTTTGCCGGCCAGGTGTTGCAAACGTTACTGAATCCCGGCGCCGCGATGGCGCAAGTCCCCGGCCAGACCCACCGCCACTATTGGCTGCTGGCTCTGCAGCTGTTGATTTCTGCCGCCGTGTTGTACTGGTTTTTTGCCGGTATGTCGCCCGGCTGGCTGGTTGAGCAGCAATTAATGCACGCCGGCGAACTGACTCCGGCCGAAACCGAGCAAATCCGCGCCGCGATGGCACAGATGGCCGGCAGCACGCCCATCATCGGCGCTGTCAGTGCCGTGGTCGGCTCGTTGCTGTTTTGCGCCGTGCTGGCCGGTTATCTGCTGCTGACCGGCAAACTGCAAAAAGCGCTCAGCTACAGCCAATGGTTTGCACTGACCGTCTGGAGCCAACTGCCCGGAACCATCAGCCTGCTCGGTCTGGTGCTGCTGAAACTGTTTGCCGGTACTGGCGACCTGCCCCTGACGCTGGCGAATTACGCTTCGCTCAATCAGCTGGTGCTGGATTTACCGGTTGGCCACGCGTTGTTCCAGTGGGCTGAACAGCTGAACCTGTTTTTAGGCTGGCAGTGCTGGATTTTGATCGCCGGTTTACAGACCGCCGCCGGTTTCAGCCGCAGCAGAGCACTGCTGACCGTGCTGACTCCGCTGGTCGCGGTCTTTGGGATCTGGGCTTTAGTGGCTTAATTGGCCTGAGGAGACTGACATGACACAAGCCACCACCCCCGACACCCTGCTGCCGACCGCTAAACCGCTGTGGCCCCGCCTGCTGGTGGCGGGGCTGATCCTGACCACAGTGCTGGG
>CBINNO010000194.1:0-7520 GCA_966252055.1 uncultured Rheinheimera sp.
CCCACCCGGCCACGCAGCTGGTGCAGCTGGGCCAGGCCAAGCCGCTCCGGGTTTTCGATAATCATCAGGCTGGCGTTTGGCACGTCGACGCCCACTTCAATCACTGTGGTGGCCACCAGCAAATGCAGGGCGCCGCTGGCAAAATCCTGCATAATTTGTTGTTTTTCGGCCGATTTTAGCCGGCCGTGCACCAAACCTACTTTTAGTTCCGGCAAAGCTTCGGCCAGCTGCAGCGCGGTATTTTCGGCGGCCTGGCATTGCAGCACTTCAGATTCTTCAATCAGGGTACAGACCCAATACGCCTGGCGGCCTTGTTCCAGCACCACCTGGCGCACCCGGCCGACCACTTCACTGCGCCGGCTGTCCGGCACCGCCACTGTCGTGACCGGCGTGCGGCCCGGCGGCAGTTCGTCGATGATGGAAGTGTCGAGGTCGGCATAAGCCGTCATCGCCAGCGTGCGCGGAATGGGCGTGGCCGTCATCACCAGTTGATGCGGATGAAAGCCCTGCGCCGCGCCTTTGGCACGCAGCTCAAGGCGCTGATGCACACCAAAGCGGTGTTGTTCGTCGATGATGACCAGGGCCAGCCGGGCAAACTGCACCTGCTGCTGAAACAGCGCATGGGTGCCGATGATCAGCTGCGCCGTGCCGTCGCCAATGGCGGCCAGTTGGGCGTCACGCGCCTTGCCTTTACTCTTGCCGCCCAGCCAGGCGATGCTGATCTCAAGCGGTTCCAGCCAGCGGCGGAAGGTGGCGGCATGTTGTTCGGCCAAAAGCTCAGTTGGCGCCATGAGCGCCACCTGGAAGCCTGCAGCTATCACCGGCAGCGCGCTCAGGGCGGCCACTAAGGTTTTGCCGGAGCCAACATCACCTTGCACCAGTCTGAGCATCGGTTCAGCTTGTGCCAGGTCGTGCAGAATGTCTTGGAGCACCCGTTGCTGGGCGCCGGTCGGGCGAAATGGCAGGTTTTGCAGCAGTTGGGCGCTGTAACGCAGGTCCGGGCCTATGGCGCGGGCGCATTGGCCGCGCGACTGGCTGCGCAGCTGCAGCATGCTCAGTTGCTGGGCCACCAGTTCTTCTAAAATCAGCCGCTGCTGCGCCGGGTGTTGCCCCAGCTCCAGCAGCTGCAAAGAGGCGTCCGGTGGCGGCCGGTGCAGATAACGCAGCGCGTCGCTTAAGCGCCACTGGCTGGCGGGCGCGCCGCACAGATGCAGCACCGGCGCCAGATGTTCTTCCGGCGCCGCGCGCGCAAGTTCCAGCAGCGCCTGTTCGGTCAGCTGACGCCAGCTGGATTGTTTGAGCCCTTCGGTGGTTGGGTAGACCGGCGTCAGGCTTTCCTGCAGCAGCGGGCCTTCGTCGTCTTTGACGATTTTATATTCGGGATGCAGCATTTCGACGCCGCGCATGCCACGGCGCACTTCGCCGAAACAGCGCAGCACAGTGCCGGCTTCGACCGCGTTTTTCTGGGCGGCGCTGAAGTGGAAAAACCGCAGCGTGATGCTGCCGCTGGCGTCTCTGAGCACGACCACCCAGCTGCGTCTTTTGCCAAAACTGACTTCGCTGCTTTGTACCACGCCTTGTACGCTGACTTGCTGCGCCGGCCAGGTGTCGGCGATGGGGCAGACGCGGGTGCGGTCTTCGTAACGCAGCGGCAGGTGGAACAGTAAATCCTGCACCGACTGCAAACCCAGTTTTTCCAGCAAAGCGGCGGTTTTGGCGCCAACGCCTTTGAGATTAGCCAGCGCCAGATTGGCAAGTGAAGTGCGGCTCAACAGATCACCATCCTCAGTTACTCCTGGCCGGCATCATAACGGAAATGCTGCAAAAACACAGGCTTAATAGAAGCGGGTTTTCCCTTCCAGCCGCATTTGCTGCAGCTGTTCGCTGATCACAGCTGCCAGCGTGGCATGGCGGCTTTGACGGGCCAGGCCAAGGTTATTTTGCTGCGCCGCATCCAAAGGCATTTGCCATTCACTGCGTTTTAGTGCACCAAACCGCTGATTTTTCAGCAATTGCAGTTCAGTGTAATGCTGGGGGCCGGCATAAAAATCAGTTTGCTGATACAGCAGCAATGCCAGCGCAGTGTCGAGATCTTTGCCCCAGACAATCTGGGCGCCATTGTGCTGCAGCATCGTGACAATGCTGGCCGGATAGACCCGGTCCTGGCTCATCGCCACCGTTCTGCCTTTGAGGTCTGCTTCAGAATACAGCTGCGGGCCGTCGCGGCGCACAAACAGGCTGGCCATCCGCACTTCGTCAAATGGATACAGAAACAAAAAGCTGGCGCGTTGCTCGGAGTAGACCAGGCCGGTCATCAGGTCGGTTTTGCCCTGTTCCAGCAGTTTCAGGCAGCGCGGGATAGGGGTCGGCGGGCTGAATGTCAGCTCAAAACCACTGCGCCTGGCCAGCTCCTGCATCATGTCAACCATCGGGCCTTGCGGTTGCTGACCGGGCAGATAACTGTGTCGTGGCGGCAAATGATCAAGGCACCATTGCAGGCGGGGTTTGCTGGCTGATGCTTCAACATGGTGGCCGGTCTGGGCCGGATGGTCGGGCGGCCAGGTGGTGGGCGAAGGCTGCGCCGGATCTGGCGGCGACTGCGCTGGCCCGGCCGCCTCGGTCATGTTGGTGGGTACTTGCGGGGTGGCAACCGCAGTGCGCTCAGTCTGCGCGGACTGAGCCAGCGCCGCGGCTGCCCACAGTGTCAAAGCGCCATAGCAGAGCAGTGTATGAACCTTCATTGCAACCTCCTGTACTCAGCCTTGGCTGAGTGTCAGGGTTTGACCAGAACCGACGTATCAGGCCCGATGTGCTGCTGATACAGTCTGGCAACAGTGCCATCCGCCATCATGGCGGCTACCTGTTCGGCGATACGGCTGGCCAGTTCAGGATGTTTGCTGTGTCTGGAAAACCCAATATGAATATATTGCGGTGTCGAAAATTTCAGCTCCAGCGGTGCCCGCTTAAATTGCTGATGTAGCCTCGGGGTGCTGTGCAGATAGTCCAGCGAGCTGACGGTCGGCACCAGCAGGCCGTCGATGCGGCCTTTTTCCAACAACTGGAAACCGTCGGCAATACTGTTGACCTCAATGCGCTGTTCGGCGGGGCGTTGGCGCAATAAATCCATCAAATCAGGATGATAGGTGTAGTTTCTGACGGCGACCAGCGTGAGGCGGTCCAGCTGGCTGAGCTGGCGAATATTGCGCGGGTCATCACCGCGCAGATACAAAGTTTCGGCGACCCGCTCGCTGTATGGAAACAGCTGCATGCTGGCTTCCCGTTCCGGCGTTTTATTCAGATTGCTCATCAGGTCGGCTTCGCCGGTTTCCATCTGACGGAAACAGCGGGCGGCCGGTGTGCGGGGGCTGTATTCGAGTACAAAACCGGCGCGTTTGGCCAGTTCCTGCATCAAATCCACTGAAGGGCCGACAGGCTGATCCGGCCGGTGGAATTCATGAAAGCGCGGAAAATGGTCCAGACACCAGCGCAGCACGGGCAGCGGTTCAGCCGCCTGTGCCGGCAACAGGGATAAGCACCACAGCCAGCACAAGTGCCGGCTGCTGCGGATCAGTGGGTTGATGGCAACTCCATAACCCCGTCGATTTCAATCTGGGCGCCGCGCGGCAATGCGCTGACCTGCACCGCAGCCCGCGCCGGATAAGGCTGGCTGTAGTACTGCGCCATGATTTCGTTGACGGTGGCAAACTTGGATAAATCAGTGAGAAAAATATTCACTTTGACCATGTCATTGATGCTGCCGCCAGCGGCGCTGCAGACGGCGGCCAGATTCTTAAACACCTGATGGGCCTGGGCGGCAAAATCTTCCGACACCATTTGCATGCTTGCCGGGTCGAGCGGGATCTGACCGCTTAAATACACAGTGGTGCCGATTTTAACGGCCTGGGAGTAGGTGCCAATCGCAGCAGGGGCCTGCTCAGTACTGATAATCACTTTAGACATGCAGCTTATTTCCTTCGGTAAACTTTAATGACATCCGGCATCACCCGGAGTTTGCGCATCACGTTGGCCAGATGAACCCGGTCGCGCACCGACAGCGTGATTTTAATCACATAATCGCCGGAGTCGCGGTCGTCGGTCGACAGGTCCTGAATATTCGAATCCTGCGACGCAATCACCGTCGTGAGCTTGGCCAGCATCCCTTGTTTGTTGACGATAAAGATACGGATATCGGCCAAAAATTGTTTGTCGCCGGCATTGTCCCATTTCACCGGGAAGAACTTGCCTTGTTTTTCTTCCAGGCTGCGGATATTGCGGCATTCCGCGCGGTGCACGTTCAGGCCTTTGCCCGGCGTGGCGCAGGCGGCAATCGGGTCGCCCGGAATAGGCCGGCAGCATTTGGCAAAAGTGGTCAGCAGGCCTTCGGAGCCGACAATCACCGCTTTGGCTTTGGCCGGCAGCACAGCGCCGGCGTCTTCGGCTTTGGCGGCTTCTTCAAATTCACCGAGCAGCCGGCGCGCCACCGCAATCGGCAACTGATTGCCGAGGCCAATTTCGGCATAGAGTTCGTCCAGCGTCTTTTTATTGTGCTGCGTCAGCACCTGCTGGATGCGTTCTGGCGCCAGCGCTTCAATGCGCACTTCACCGAGCGCCGAGCCCAGCAGCCGTTTACCGAGTGCGACTGCTTCGCTTTGTTGTTGTTTTTTCAGGTAATTGCGAATGCCCATAATGGCGCGGCTGGTCACCACGTAGTTCAGCCAGTTGGCGTTGGGTTTACCGCCCGGGCTGGTGATGATTTCCACCGTCTGGCCGGTTTCCAGCGGTTTGGTCAGCGGATAAGGTTTACGGTCCACCCGCACGCCAACACAGCGGTTGCCGATGTCGGTATGTACCGCATAAGCAAAATCCACCGGCGTGGCGCCAATCGGCAGCTCGACAATTTTGCCTTTGGGCGTAAAGACATAGAGCTCGTCCGGGTACAGCTCGGTTTTGACATTTTCTACAAATTCGTAGGTATTGCCGGCACTTTGCTGAATTTCCAGCAGGCTTTGCATCCAGCGGCGGGCGCGGATCTGCGCGGCGCTGTCGCCTTGTTCGCCGCTTTTTTTGTATTTCCAGTGCGCCGCGATGCCGTTATTGGCCATGTCTTCCATTTCGCGGGTGCGCATCTGAATTTCGACCGGAATGCCATGCGGGCCCACTAATGAAGTGTGCAGCGACTGATAACCGTTTTGTTTCGGAATGGCGATGTAGTCTTTAAAGCGGCTTTCAATCGGCTTATACAGGTTGTGCACCACGCCGAGCACCCGATAGCAGGAGTCGATGCTGTCGACCACCACCCGAAAGCCGTAGATGTCCATCACATCGTTGAACATCAGCTCTTTGCTTTTCATCTTGCGGTAGATGCTGTACAGGTGTTTTTCGCGGCCTTTGACGTCAGCACCGATGCCGGCGTCCTGGATGCGTGCCGAAATTTCGTTTTGTATTTTGTCGATAATCTCGCGCCGGTTGCCACGGGCTTGTTTGACCGCCGATTCCAGCGCGCGGTAGCGCATCGGGTAAAGGGCGCGGAAACCCCAGTCTTCCAGCTCATTTTTGATGTTGTGAATACCCAGCCGGTTGGCGATAGGGGCATACAGTTCTAAGGTTTCGCGGGCGATACGGCGGCGTTTTTCCGGCTTCAGCGCGCCGATGGTGCGCATATTGTGGGTGCGGTCGGCCAGTTTAATCAGAATGACGCGGATGTCCTGTGTCATCGCCAAAAACATTTTTTGCAGATTGGTGACTTCAAACTCTTTGATATCTTTGAATTTTACTTTGTCGAGTTTGGAAACACCCTGCACCAGTTCGGCAACCGTTTCGCCAAAACGCTGCTTTAAGTCGTCGTAGCTGTATTCGGTGTCTTCGATGACGTCGTGGCACAAAGCGGCCATCAGGGTTTCATGGTCCATCCGCATTTCAGCCAGAATGCTGGTCACGGCAACCGGGTGGGTAATGTAAGGTTCACCACTGGAGCGAAATTGCGGGGCATGGGCGTCACGCGCCAGAATATAGGCCTGCTGCACCAGGGCAACCTGCTCAGGCGGCAAGTACGCGCTGATCTGTTGTTTCAGACCTTCAAATAAATACACGGTTTTGAGCTCCACATCTGGATATCAGGGCGATATCCGGTCACAGACTCAAATATACGTCGATTTTAGAGGCTTGCCAACGGGCGCACCCGTTGGCTGGCAGGGAAAAAGCGGCAGGAATTAGTGATCTGAACCAATGATGGCAGCGACGGCGGCCATTTCAGAAGCTTCCTGTTGCAGCTGGTCACGACGTTCCTGTTGATCCAGGATATCCGCAGTGATCAGGCCTTTTTCGATTTCACGCAGGGCAACAACAGTACATTTGTCGTTTTCCTGATCGACCATGGCTTCTTTGCCTTCAACCGACAGCTGACGGGCACGGCGGGCAGCGACCAGGATCAGGTCAAAACGGTTCCCAATAATATTTACGGCATCTTCGACTGTTACGCGGGCCATCTTGAACTCCGGATTAATACTGTGACGATGAAAACGCGGTAGTTTACGCTATTTTGCTCATTCCGCCAACAGGCCCTGACACTCATTCCGCCAGCAGACTGGCGAACAACTGCGGGTGCTTCTGCTGTTGTTTGTGCTGCAGCAGGCGCTGGCTGAGTACCACAGCTTCAAAGTCGCGCAGGCATTGCTGGAAATCATCATTGATCAGCACATAGTCATACTCGGGGTAATGGCTGATTTCGCTTTTCGCCTGTTGCATCCGTTTGGCGATGGTCTCAGCGCTGTCGGTGCCGCGGCCATTGAGCCGTTTTTCCAGCTCAGCGACACTCGGCGGCAGGATAAACACCGACTGCACACCCGGCACTTGCGGCCGGATTTGCTGTGCGCCTTGCCAGTCAATGTCGAGAAACACGTCGCGGCCTTTGGCCAGTTCTGTTTCAATTGCCTGGCGCGAGGTGCCATAAAAATTGCCGAACACTTCGGCCCATTCCAGAAAAACACCTTGTGCAATCAGCTGTTTGAATTCATCGATGCTGACAAAATGGTAATGCACACCGTCAGTTTCGCCGGCGCGCGGCGCGCGGGTGGTGTGCGACACGCTCAGTTGCATGTCATTGTGCTTTGCCAATAAAGCATTGATCAGGCTGGATTTACCGGCGCCACTGGGCGCAGACAGAATAAACAGATTACCCGGAAGGTGTTGCATAACGGCGGACCTGCGAAACAAAAACCGCAGTTTACGCACTGAAAGCCCGCTGTGCAATTGGCGGCTTTGGCTTGATCACAGCCCTGCGATACAAGCGCGTCGCAGGGCTGTTGTGTCTTTGGCCAGCGGGGCGCGCTGGCCGGTGCTGTTTCACTGACAGGGGTGAGGTCGCTGGCAGGTGCCGGCTTGCTGAGCGCAGCTTATACTCAGTCGCCACGCCGGCGCAGCCACCAGGCCAGTGCCGCACTGCCGGTAGCCAGCAGGATCACCGCCTGCCAGTCAAAGCGGACCAGCAGCCAGCTGCCGAGCGCAGAGCCCAGCGCCATGCC
>CBINNO010000195.1:0-7508 GCA_966252055.1 uncultured Rheinheimera sp.
TGCACTGGCCGGTACAAACCAATTACACAGTGCAGACTTTGCTCTGGCTGGGTGTCATTTGGTGGTTGCTGGCCGTATTGCTGGTGATTAGTTTTCGCAGCTCACAACATTGGTGGGCTAAAAGTCAGGGCCTCAAAGCGCTGATGGGCGTGCTGACACTGCTGCCCAGCTTTACCGCGATTTTACTGGTTCGCCAGGTCAATTATGAACAATCGACTTTTACCGGCGCCTGGCTGATTTGCCTGATGCTGGGGCTGGTCTGGGCCGCTGATATTGGTGGTTATGTGATTGGCAAACCCTTTGGTCGCCATAAGCTGATGCCGGATGTGAGTCCCGGCAAAACGCTGGAGGGTTTCGGTGGTGGCTTGTTGTTCGTGTTGTTGCTGGTGGCTGCGGTGGCGGCAGGGCAAAGTTGGCCGGAACAAACGTTGTTGTGGTTCGGTGCGGCTGTGGTGCTGACGCTGCTGTCGGTATTTGGTGATTTGTCTGAAAGTATGTTCAAGCGTGTGGCTGGCCTCAAAGACAGCGGCAGTATTTTCCCGGGTCATGGCGGTATGTTAGACCGCATCGACAGCCTGACGGCAACGGCGCCACTGTTTGCGATTTTCGTCGCGCTGTTTGGTGGCTTCTGATGCCAAAGCAGGTGGTGGTGTTAGGTGCGACCGGCTCTATCGGTTGCAATACTTTGGATGTGATAGCGCGGCACCCGGACCTGTATCAGGTGCTGGCCATCACCGGTGGGCAGCGCAAAGAGATTTTGCTCGCGCAGTGTCTGCAATTTAAGCCGCGTTATGCTGCGCTGGCAGATGAACAGATGGCGGCGGAACTACGCTCAGAACTCAGACTGCATCAGGTTTCGACGGAAGTATTGTCAGGCGCTGATGCCCTGAGTGCGCTGGCGGCGCATCCGGATGCTGACATCGTAATGGCCGCTATCGTTGGCGCCGCTGGGCTGCTGCCGACGCTGGCGGCTGTCAAAGCGGGTAAAACCGTGCTGCTGGCCAACAAAGAAGCGCTGGTGATGAGTGGCGGGCTGTTTATCCGTGCGGTGCAGCAATCTGGTGCCACTTTGTTGCCGATCGACAGTGAGCACAATGCGATTTTCCAGTGCCTGCCGGCTTCTTTGCAGCAGCAATGTTATCAAAGCGAGCTGGCGCGCGCCGGCATCGCCAAAATCCTGCTGACCGGCAGCGGTGGGCCGTTCCGGCAAAAGCCGCTGAGCGAATTTGCCGAGATCACGCCTGAGCAGGCGGTGGCCCACCCGAACTGGACTATGGGCAGAAAAATCTCGGTCGACAGCGCGACGATGATGAATAAAGGGCTGGAGTTTATCGAAGCGCGCTGGCTGTTCAACTGTGCGGTCGACGATATTCAGGTGGTGATCCATCCGCAGAGCATTATCCACTCGATGGTGCAGTACAGCGACGGTTCTGTGCTGGCGCAACTGGGCAATCCGGATATGCGCACGCCTATTGCGCATGCGCTGGCGTTTCCAGAGCGCATTGATGCCGGGGTGAAACCGCTGAATTTTTTTGAAGTGCCGGCCTTTAGTTTCGAGCAACCGGAACCGGCCCGTTATCCTTGTCTGTATCTGGCGCAACAGGCCTGCGCGGCCGGCCAGGCAGCGACGACTGCGCTCAACGCCGCCAATGAAATTGCGGTCGACGCTTTTCTTGCACGCCAAATCCGCTTTCCTCATATTGCCGAGCTCAACGATGCCGTGTTGCAGCAGATTGAACTGCCGTTAGTCAGCAGTCTGGATGAGGTGTTGCAACAAGACCGGATGGCCCGTGAACTGGCGCTGCAGCTTTTAAAGGACCTGCATTGATGTTTGATTTTCTGTGGAATTTATTCAGTTTTGTGATTGCGCTGGGCTTGCTCATCACAGTTCACGAATTTGGCCATTTCTGGGTGGCGCGTAAAAACGGCATCCTGGTGAAGAAATTTTCTATCGGCTTTGGCAAAGCGTTGTTGAGCTGGCGCGACCGGCAGGGCACAGAGTATGTGATAGCAGCCATACCGCTGGGCGGTTATGTCCGCATGCTCGATGGCCGGGTCGACCCGGTGTTGCCGCAGTTTGCTGATTTAGCCTTTGACAATAAAACCGTGCGCCAGCGCATGGCCGTGATTGCCGCCGGGCCGGTGGCTAACTTTATTTTCGCTATTTTTGCGCTGGCGCTGATGTATGTGATTGGCGTTCCCAGTTTGAAACCTGTGGTGGCTCAGGTCACACCAGGCTCTATTGCTGAGCGCGCTTATCTGCCGAGCCAGCAAATCGTCGCGGTCAACGGTGACACAGTGCAGGACTGGCAAGGCGTGCAGCTGTTGCTGCTTGAGCAAATAGGCCGCAGCAGCGTCACGCTCAGTATGGCGGACTCGCCGGACAGCCCGGCGGCGGAAGTCACACTGGATCTGACGAACTGGAAATTTGACCCGGAGCGTGATTCGGTATTCGGCAGTCTTGGCATAGTGCCGCAACAGGCGCAGGCACTGACCGAAGCGGCTTTTGTACAAAAAGACAGTGCCGCTGAACGCGCCGGGATCCAGGTTGGTGATAAGTTTCTGGTCGCCGAAGGTGAAGCGGTGCGGGACTGGCAACAACTGGTGGCTTTGATTCAGAATCATCCGGGCAAACCGCTCAGTCTGCTGATTGAACGGGATGGTAAAAGCCTGCCGGTAACGGTGACGCCGGACACGCAGAAGAGCGCAGATGGCTTTCATCAGGGCTATCTGGGTGTGTCGCCTAAGGTTAAACCGGTGGATGCGAAGTATCTGCAGGAGCTGCAGTACAATCCGCTGGAGGCGCTCTGGCAGGGCGTGCAGAAGACCTGGCAGTTGATCCGGCTTAGTTTTTCGATGGTCGGTAAGCTGTTATTTGGCGACATTTCTGTGAAACATTTAAGCGGGCCTATCTCGATTGCACAGGGCGCTGGTACCAGTGCAGACCTTGGGCTTATTGCGTTTTTGTCTTTTCTGGCGCTGATTAGCGTCAACCTCGGTGTGGTAAATTTACTGCCGCTGCCTATTTTGGACGGCGGTCATTTAATGTATCTTGTCGTGGAACTAATACGTGGCCGACCGGTCTCTGAGAAAGCGCAGGAGTTGGGCTTTAAAATAGGCGCCTTCGTTCTGCTGATGTTAATGGGAATTGCGCTGCTCAACGATATTTCTCGTTTGTAATAACTAATCATAAGTAGTCCAAAACAATGACAATTAAACGATTAGTAGCTGCGATGTGGCTGGCTGGAGCCAGTCACTCGGTGCTCGCTGAACAATCTTTTACTGTACAAGACATTCAGGTGGAAGGCTTACAACGCGTCGCTTTAGGTGCAGCCCTGAATAACCTGCCATTTAACATTGGCGACACTGTCACAGATTACACTTTATCTAAAAGCATCAAAACCTTGTATGCAGCAGGTCACTTTGACGAAATCACAGTGCTGCGTGACGGTAATGCGGTCATTTATCGGGTGAAAGAAAGACCGACCATTAATGCGGTCGAGTTTGATGGCAACAAAGACATCAAAGAATAACAGCTGCAAGAGAGCCTGACCAATCAGAATATTATCGTCGGTGAGCAATTGGATAAAACCATTATCAGTCAGCTGGAAAATGGCCTGACCGAATTCTTCCACGGCGTGGGTAAATACAACGCCAAAGTGGAAATCAAGCTGACTTATTTGCCGCGCAACCGCGTCAATCTGAAGCTGCTGTTTAAAGAAGGCGATGCGGCTTCTGTGCGGCAAATCAATATCGTCGGGAATGAGCTGTTCAGCGACGAAGAAATCATGAAAGACATTGAGTCACTGGTGGATTTGCCCTGGTGGCGTTTTATGTCGTCAGACCGCTATCAGAAAGATACGCTGAAAGGCGATTTGGAAAAAATCCGCAGCTTCTATCTGGACCGCGGCTACCTGCGTTTTGATATTGAATCAAACAACGTCGCTGTGAGCCCGGACAAAAATTCTGTTTACATTACGTTGCAGGTCAAAGAAGGTGTGCAATACACCATCAAAGGCATCGAATTTGTCGGTGATTTAATTGGTCAGGACGAACTGATCAAAGCCATGCTGCCGTTAAAAGATGGTCAGCTGTATAACGGTGCTTTGGTCACTTACACGGAAGAGAGTATCGCCAAGTTTCTGGCCAGTTTCGGTTACGCCAACTCAAAAGTCCGGACTTCGACCAACATCAATGATGACACCAAAGAAGTGGCGCTGACCATCAACGTCAGCCCCGGTAAACGAGTGTACGTCAACCGGATCAGTGTAACAGGGAATGCCTCGACCAAAGATGAAGTTATTCGCCGAGAAATGCGCCAGATGGAAGGCTCCTGGTTGTCCAACGACCGGCTGGAAATGTCCAAACTCTTCATCCAGCGCCTGCCGTATATTGAGAAAGTTGAGTTTGAAACCAAAGAAGTGCCGGGTGTCGATGACAAAGTCGATGTGACTTTTAAAATCAAAGAGCGGCCGTCGGGCAGCTTTAATGCCGGCGTGTCTTTTGGCAGCTATCAGGGCCTGGCCTTCCAGTTTGGCGTTGAGCAGCAGAGTTTCCTCGGTTCGGGGAATTCGGCCGGTATCAGCTTCAATACCAATAAATATCAGAAATCTGTCAACCTGTCCTTCACCGATCCTTACTTTACGCTGGATGGCGTGAGCCTCGGCGGTTCGGTGTTCTATTCCGATTTCGACGGCAGTAGAGCGGGTCTGGAAGCTTATAACCAGAAGAGCTACGGCACAGGTGTCAATTTTGGTTATCCGCTGAATGACTATAACCGCCTGAACTTTGGCGTCAACGTGGTGTGGAACGAAATCAATTCGATTCAGGAATTTGACCAAATTCGTCATTTCCGTGGCGTGCTGATTGATTCGGCAAACCCTGATGCGGCTTACAAATTTACCAACTATGAGCTGTTGGCAGGTTGGGTGATGAGTACGCTGAACCGCGGGACTTTCCCGACAGCGGGGACCTACCTCGGTGCTAACCTGAAAGTGACCACGCCGAATTCAGACCTGACCTACTTCAAAACCAACTTTGAAGCACGTCATTATTGGCCTTTGAGTGCAGATCACGGCTGGTCATTCCTCAGCAAGCTGGAGCTTGGCTACGGCAATGGTTATGGCGATCGCAACGGTTATGATTATACGCTGCCGTTTAATGACAGCTTCTACGCTGGTGGTCAGAACTTCCGCGGTTTTGAAAACCGGGTCATAGGCCCCAGAGCTATTTACCGCAGCATCAGCACCATTCCGGGTTTACCAGATCCATTTGGCGGGGCCAGTGGTCTGGTGACGCTGCCAAACTCGCCGGATTACGATCGATATGTCGTTTCGCGCCGCTCGTTTGGCGGTAACGCGATGGCAATCGGGACCTTGGAGCTCATTACGCCGACCCCTTTCCTGAAAGAAGATTATGCCAACTCAGTGCGCACCAGCTTGTTTGTCGATGCGGGGAACGTCTGGGATACCGAATTTGATGTCAGCCGTTACACCAAGCTGATTCCGGTGGCTGATTCAGAAGTCGGTTACGAGCAGCCAGGTTTGCTGGATTACTCAGATGCAGGTATGATGCGGGTCTCTGCGGGTGTATCAGTACAATGGATTTCACCCATGGGGCCATTAACCTTCAGCTTGGCGAAAATCATCCGGAAGTATGAGGGTGATGATCAGGAAAACTTCAGTTTCAACATCGGCACGACATTCTAAAAATTATTTGAGGTAATAGGTAACATGTTCAAGTCTGCTTTATCCAAGACAGCTCTGTTAGTGGCTGGTGTGATGATGGCTGGTGCCGTCACTGCAAAGGAAATGAAAATCGCGTTTGTTGATGTCCGTGCTGTATTCAGCCAGCTGCCTCAGGCCGCGAAGCTGCAGGAAACCATGAAAACTGAGTTCGGCACCAAAATCGCTGAAATTCAGAAGCTGGAAAAAGACATCGCGTTCAACGTTGAAAAATTCAAACGTGACGGTTCGACGATGAGCGAAGATCAGAAGAAAAAACTGCAGGACGATATCAACAAACAACAGCAGCAGTATGAGCAACTGGCTCGTCCGTTGTCTGAACAAATTCGTCAGCGTGAGATGGAAGAGCGCAATAAGCTGCAAGCGCTGATCAAAACAGCGATCGACCAAATTGCTGCCAAAGATCAGTACGACGTCGTGCTGAATGCTGAAGCTGCGGTATTTGCCAAACCAGAGCACGATATTTCATCAGCTGTGGTTGCCCAGGTCAGCAAAGCGAAATAATGCCGGCTTATACCCTGGAACAACTGGCTCAGCTGCTTTCGGCTGAGCTGCACGGAAGCGGCGCTGAGACAATCAGCGCCGTTGCTACATTAGAAAACGCCTCACAAGGCCAGATCAGTTTTCTCTCCAACAGCAAATACCGTAAGTTTCTGCAACAAACCAAAGCCTCTGTGGTGTTAATCCAACAGTCTGAGCTGGAGTTTTGTCCGGTGGCCGCTTTGGTCGTGCCAGACCCTTATGTTGCATTTGCCAAAGTGGCGCAGCTGTTGGACAACACGCCACGTGCGGCGACGGGTGTGGCGCCTTCCGCGCAGGTCGACCCGACAGCGCAGCTGGGTGCCGATGTGGCCATAGGTCCTAATGTGGTGGTCAGCGCTGGCGCTGTGATAGGCGACGGCGTGCAACTGGGCGCAGGCACTTTTATCGGTGAAGGTGCACAGATTGGCGCTGGCTGTAAAGTCTGGCCGAATGTGACGGTTTACCATCGGGTGCAAATTGGCGCCGATTGTATTATTCACAGCGGTGCAGTGATCGGTGCTGACGGTTTCGGCTTTGCTAATCAACGTGGCAACTGGTTGAAAATTCCGCAGGTCGGTACTGTTATCATCGGTGCACGCACAGAAATTGGCGCCAGTACCACCATAGATCGCGGTGCGCTGGAAGACACCGTGATTGGAACGAACTGCATCATCGACAACCAGGTGCAGATTGCCCATAACGTGCAGATTGGCGACCATACCGCTATCGCGGGTTGTACTGTGGTTGCCGGCAGTACTAAGATTGGCAGGTATTGCGTGATCGGCGGCGCCTGTGCCATCAATGGCCATATGGAGATCTGCGATGGTGTCCATATCACCGGCATGTCGATGATCATCAAATCAATCACCGAAAAAGGTGTTTACTCATCGGGAATGCCAGCGGCCACCAACCTTGAGTGGCGCAAAAACAGCGCCCGTTACCGGCAACTGGATCAGATGTATCAGCGTTTACGTGAACTGGAGCAACAGGTCGTCAGCCTGCAGCAACAGACACAGGCCAGCGAGCCTGGGCAGGATGTCTGAGCATCCTGCCAACGCTTCTTTTCAATACTGAGGAATCATTTTGGCGAATTCATTAAATACCCTGCAAATTCAGGAAATCATGGCCTTATTGCCGCACCGTTATCCGTTTTTGCTGATCGACAGAGTGCTGGATTTTGTGCCGGGTGAAACCCTGACCGCTGTAAAAAACGTCACCATCAACGAGCCTTTCTTCCAGGGC
>CBINNO010000196.1:0-7503 GCA_966252055.1 uncultured Rheinheimera sp.
GTCAGTGAACCGCCATTGCCGGCCGGTTTTATTCTGCTTGACGCCACCTGGCAACAGGCGCGCAAAATGTACAACCAAAGCCCATATTTGCAGCAATTGCCACACTGGCAGGGACAGGCTGATTACCAGTCGGTGTTCTGTCTGCGTCGTAATCAGCGGTCGGGGGGTTGGTGTACGGCAGAAACGGTGGCTTTGTTATGGCAATATTGCGGCGCTATGGCAGAAGCCGGGCAGCTCTGGCAATTATTCCACCAGTTTAATCAGCGTTGAGCGCCTGCTTGCGGGGGTTGCCGGGTATTTTTGCCGACAGCACCAGCATTAATACGGTCAGGAACAGCAGCGCATTCGCCGGTGCCTGCAGGTTAAAATCAACGCTGCAATGCAAAGCCATATGACAGAGCACCATCAAAGCCGCAAAACTGAGACCGCGTGTCAGTTTGTCGTCGTGGCGACGCATCAGCTGTAACGCCCGCCAGCCAATAAGTGCTAACCACAGCGCCAGCAACACGGTCAGTGGGATGCCGATCTCAATAGCAAACTGCAGATAGTCATTATGGGCATGGTCATAAAAACCGTTGTATGGCTGTGGCTGCACTGCCGGAAACACCGTATAAAAACTGCCGCCGCCACTGCCGGTCCAGCCATGTTGGGTTAAAAGTGGCAGCGAGTCACGCACGACATTGTCGCGCGCTTCACTGGCAAAAGAAGTGTCCTGATAACGCTGCTGCAGTTTTTCCAGCCCAAACATCGAACTGACCAGCACCATGTCCAGCAGCAGAATGCTGATCACCAGCGGTTTGAGCAGGGCGGGTGGTCTTTTGTAGCACCACAACGCGAGCAGGGTCACCAGCACCAGCGCGGTGAAAAAAGCGGCATTGCCCATTCGGGAGCGGCTCATCACCAATGCTATCACCATCAGGATCATCGCCAGACGCAGCAACATTTTGCTGCTCAGAATAGTGGCAAGCGTGTCGCGCGCCAGTTGCCGCCAGCTGCGGTGACTGCGTTTGCCAGACAGCTGTGACAGCAGCAGCCCGAGCGCAACCGACAGACAGAGCGCCAGGTAATTGGCAAAGTGGTTCTGATAGACAAAAGAGCCGCGCGCGCGGTTTTGCTCGTCAAGACCGATCACCGGGCTGACGTCGGCGCCGGTCAGCTGTAGCACGACGCCATAAAATGCCTGTAAAGCACCGGATAAAACGATGGCGACCGCCAGCTGCTGTCTTCTGGACGCGGTTTGGCAATAATTCAGCAGCAGGCTGCACCAGAGTAGAAAGAACAGGCCTTTGAGCAGCATCACTTTGCTTTGATAAGGGTCAGCCGAGCCAAACCCTGGCACGACAGCGCTGATTTGCAGCAGCAACCAGCACTGCAGCAGCCACAGCGGGCTTAACCAAAGCCAATGGCGAAGGCTGAATAACAACGGAAGCGGCTGGCGGACGCAGTGGATCAGATGCAGCAAAAAAGTCCCGCCAATCAGCAGTTGCAACAAGGACCAGGCCCATGGACGGTTAGAGCCAAGCGGGACCGGCGCCCACAACAGGATCAGGCACAACAGCAGAAAAATAACGCGGTTCAGGGTCAAAGCGGGCATATTCGGCACTCTGCAGATAACAAAAAAGCCCCATCGGGGCTTTCTGGGTTCAATCCATGGACCAGCAGGAGCGGCAGGACTTTAGTTGCCTGAGGCCAGGCTGCCGTCACCGCTGCCGGTGCCACCGCCAGCGCCGACACCACCTGGGGCTGCAGCAATCGCCGGGCCTGCGTTGTTACCGGCTCCGGGGCCAGCCGCAGTCGCTGTTTGCAGTGCATTGCTAATCAACGCAGGGTCGATGTTATTAGCGATCGCCAGCGTGGTGACGGTGTCTTCGTCCACACAGGCAGTGTTGACCGCACGTAACACTTGCTCGGTTAACACCGGATCGTTAGCGGCCTGGGCGAGGGCGTACTCCACCACTTGCTCAGCCAGCTTTGGATTACAGGTTTTTAATTCGGTCATTTTGGCGACGAACTCAGGCATCGTCTGACCTTCTGCCTGCGCCGATGCGAACATGGCGCTGACATCTGTTTGCGGGGTTTCGGTTTGTTGCGCGGAGGCCTGAAAGGCGGCTAACGGCAACATCACAGCAATTGCAGCAACTCCAACCAGCTTTTTCATCGACAGTACTCCATACAACATCAAAACAACAACTCACAGAATTCTTTGGAGTTTAACCGACCAGTGGCGAAAATGCAGCCACTTTTTGTTGAAACTCGCTGAATTTTATCGCCGGATGCAGTGCATTCCCTTGCAGGCCATCCAGGTGCAGTGCCTGACAGTGCTCTACCTGCATGGCATTTTCCACTTGCGCGGCAATCACCCGGATGCCAATACCGTGGCAGATATGCGTCATGGTATCGACAAAGAAGCGGGTATCTGCTTCATGCAAAGCGCGAATGTAGCTGCCATCAATCTTAATAAAATCAACCTTCAAGCCTTGCAAATACCGGAATGAGCTAAAACTCGCGCCGAATCTTTCAATGGTGATGGCAGCGCCGGCCTGTTTGATACTGTCGAAGAAATACTGCGCAGAACTGATAGCACCCAGCGTCGCCTGCTCGTTGACTTCAAACACCAGTTGCGGCAATTCGGCCCGGTTGTTTTCAATCAGACGTACCAGCCAGCGCACAAACTGCTCGTCGTGCAGCGCGCTTTTACTGAGGTTGATGGCAAATTTCTGACTGGTCAGGCCGCGCAGCTGGCTCAGGATATAGGTCACCAAAGCTTTATCCAGCAGCAGCGACACGCCGAGGCGTTCAGCCATCGCGAATACATCGGCCGACGGCAGCTGCTGCTGATCAGCACGAAAACGCACAAAAGTCTCGGTGTAAACCAGTTGCTGCCCGGCAAAAACCGGCTGCAGCTCCAGCGCGAACATCGCTTGCATGTCAGCGGTCAGGCCCAGCCGGGTGTCGCTGTTGCCAGCGGCGGTGTCCGACACCACGGAGCGGGTGAATGTATGCAAAATGTCCTGCCAGTGGCTGCGGCTGAGCGGATTGATAAGCCCGAGCGGGTCGGCTGCCGACTGTGGCGTAGCCGGCGATGGCAGATTGGCTTGTTGCGCCAGCGCACCGTCGGCCCGGGCCATCGCATGACTGAGTTCTTCATCCGGCATCAGCTGCAACAGGCTCAGGGTGGCAAAACCTTGTGGATAGGCGCTGCCGTCGGCAATGGCAAAAGTTTGTTGCAGTGTCAGGGCAAATTCGGCTGCGCTGTTTTCACCAAACCGCGCCAGCACGGCAAATTCTGAGCCTGACAGCCGGAACAACTGAGCGCCTTCACGTTGCCGTACCTGCGAAGCCAGCAATTCCGCCGCTTTTTGCACATACTGATCGCCGCTGGCGTAGCCTTGCTGATCGTTGATGTGCTTCAGTGAGCTGAGCGACACCAGCGCCAGATAGTTGTGGCCGGCATCGGCGGGCGATTGCTGCAAAGCGCTGAACGACTGCACCAGCGCGCGCCGGTTGGGCAGTGCAGTCAGCGCGTCCAGATAGACCTGCTGATTGAGCTGCTCGGCGCGGTCATTGAGCTCACTGAAGTTGCGCCGTACATGGCTGACCATATGATTGAGTGCCTGCACCACAGTGCGAAGCTCAGTGGTCAGCGGCATGTAATCGAGCAGTTCAAAGCGCTTTTCCGCCAGCAGGCGGGCTTGTTTTTCAATATCTTTCAGCGGTTTTAATACCACCATCAGCAACAAATGCACGGCGACCAGTGCGAGCAGACACAGCAGCAGACTGTTCCAGAACACCGCTTTGGTGTGGTTCCACAAGCTGGTGTAGGCATGACCGGGATGGGCTTGCACGCGCAATGTGCCGGCAATTTTCCAGCCATCGTTGATTTCTGACTGCATCACCGGCGGTTCCAGCGCAAACATGCTGATAAACCAGTCCGGCACTGCGTCGGTTTGTTTGTTGTTACTGCGGTCAAACACCACTTGCTGGCTGGTGTCGGTGTAATTCATGCTCAGATAAGCGCCTGAATCGAAAATCGCAGCAATCATGGTTTCAGCCACGGTCAAATCAGCGCCGACATAAGGCGAAATCGACAGCCCCAGGCTGTTGGCAGTGTCCTGCGCAGACTGTGCCAGCTGCGCGTCCAGATAACTGCGCATATTGCTGGTGCTGACCAGTACCGAGGAGACAAACGTCAGCGCGGCCAGCACCAACAGAAAAATGCTGAGCTGGCTGGACAGCGATAAACTGGGTCCTGAAGAATGGTCTGTACTGGTCATCTGATGAACACTCCGGTCGGCTTCGCCTGCTTATTTATTTGTTATATCAACAACTTCAGATTCTGAATATCTATTTCTGCGGCTTACTCGCCGCGTTCAATTTTTTGTAAGACCGCCTGCCACAGGCTGTTGCCTTTGCTGTTTTGTACTTTGTGACCAAGCCCACCGGCTTTGGCCAGCCATAACCCGCTGGCGTTAAAGCTGTAGATAGGTTTGAGGTCGGTGCGCTCGCGGGCGGAGCGGATCTCCGGTTCGAGATTGTCCAGCACCAATGGGTATTGATCCGGCGCCTCGAAGTAAATCAGCACCATATGCGGTTCGTTTTGCCGCAGCGCCCGCACGTACATCAGGCGCAGTTTTTCATCGGGCACACCCATGGCCCGCAGGGTAAAGTACTTCAGAATGGCAAAATCTTCGCAGTCGCCGGCAGCATTACCGAGTGCTTCCACTGGCGTCGCCCAATAATCTGCTTTGTTGTATTGCTGCTGATCGGAGACAAAGCGCAGCTGCCGGTTGGCGAACTGATTGGTCAGGTGCAGTTTTTCCCAGTCGGAGGCGGTTTTGTTGCGGGCGATGAGTTCACGAAGCGCCAACAGGCGGTCATAGGCGCCGTCGCCATACTGCTGGCGGGCTTGCTGCAAGGTGCGCTCAGGCAGCACTGTTTCTCCGGCCGGAGCTGGTGGTAACAGCGTCGTGAAGACTAAGGGCAACCAGAGGGCTGAGCGACTGATAATAAAGTCCTTTTCGACCGGCGAGCGCAGATAGGCAATAGATCAGAAGCCTATCACAGAGGGTTCAACAGCGGCAAACTGGCGCCCGGAAATTGCAACCTTGCAGCAGTGCCTCGGCGCGGCATGTTGCCGGCAATTTCGCCAGTTCGGGAAACTGGCAGCACAGAATCAGTGAGTTCAGCAAAAAAATGCCCTATGATGCCAACATAAATCCGCTTGCGCTCAGGGCTTTATTGCTCAGGCCGCTCAAAGTGCGTTATAAAATCCACTGACCGGTCTGGCCCTGGCTTTAGAAAAAACCAAGCGCTTGCAGGCCGAAAGTCAGTCAAATGAGGAATGTATATCAGTGATGGAAGCAAAAAAGATGTTGTCGCGCGCGACGCCGCCGCAGTCTGAAAATCAGGTCACGCGTGCGGTGATCCCGGTCGCAGGCCTGGGGACCCGCATGTTACCGGCCACCAAAGCCATGCCAAAAGAAATGCTGCCCATCGTCGATAAGCCCTTGATCCAATACGTGGTGCAGGAAGCGGTCGCCGCCGGCATCACCGAAATTGTGCTGGTGACGCACTCGTCAAAAAACAGCATCGAAAACCACTTTGACACCTCATTTGAACTGGAAGCGACGCTGGAAAAACGCGTCAAACGCCAATTACTGGACGAAGTGCGCAATATCACACCGAAAAATGTCACGGTGATTTCAGTGCGCCAGCCACAGGCGCTGGGGCTTGGTCATGCCATCCTGTGTGCGCGGCCCGTGGTGCGTAATCATCCTTTTGCTGTGTTATTGCCGGATGTGATCATCGACCAGTACCAGTCCAACCTGAAAAAAGACAACCTGGCCGAAATGATCCGTCGTTTTGAGCAGACCGGTCACAGTCAAATCATGGTGGAGCCGGTACCGGCGAACATGGTGAATCAATACGGCATCGTCGACCTGGCAGGCGCTGCGCTGGTGGAAGGGCAAAGCTTGCCGGTGCAGGACATGGTGGAAAAGCCAGATGTCGATGAAGCGCCAAGCAACTTTGCCATCACCGGTCGTTATGTGTTGTCGCCGGCGATATGGCAATTACTGGAATTTACGCCACCAGGCGCCGGTGATGAGATTCAGCTGACAGACGGATTGCACCAGTTAAGGTTGCTCGAAACCATCGAGGCCTACCACATCAAAGGCAAGTCGCACGACTGTGGCAGCAAGCTTGGTTACGCGCTGGCCAATGCCGAGTATGCGCTGCGGGCCTCTTTTAGCGCCGAATATAAAGCCCGGCTGAAACAGTTGTTGGCCGATTAAGCCCGGCCCCAAAGTCCTATCAAGGTGTCTGCAAAAATGAAAATTGCAATTGCCGGAACCGGTTATGTCGGTTTGTCGAACGCTGTGCTGCTGGCCCAGCACAATGAAGTGGTGGCGCTCGATATCCTGCAAGCCAAAGTCGACAAGCTTAATCAAAAGATATCGCCGATTGCCGATGCTGAAATAGAGCATTATCTGCAGCACAAACCGCTGAATTTCCGCGCGACGACCGATAAACAAGACGCTTATGCCGGCGCCGATTTTGTCGTGATAGCCACGCCGACTGACTACGACCCCGACACCAACAGGTTTGACACCAGTTCGGTCGAAGCGGTGATCCACGACGTGATGGCGCTCAACCCGACGGCAGTGATGGTGATCAAATCCACAGTGCCGGTCGGCTATACCAAAAAAATCAAACAGAAGCTTTGCTGCAATAACCTGATGTTTTCGCCAGAGTTTTTGCGCGAAGGCAAAGCGCTGTACGACAACCTGCACCCGTCGCGCATTATCGTTGGCGAAAAATCGGCGCGGGCGCAGCAGTTTGCAGATTTGCTGGCCCAGGGCGCGATTAAGCAGAATATTCCGACTTTGCTGGTCGACAGCACCGAAGCCGAAGCGGTCAAGTTGTTTTCCAACACTTATCTGGCGATGCGGGTGTCATTTTTTAACGAACTGGACACTTACGCCGAAACGCATGGCCTGAACAGCCGGCAAATTATTGAAGGGGTGGGGCTGGACCCGCGCATTGGCAATCATTACAACAATCCGTCGTTTGGTTATGGCGGTTATTGCCTGCCCAAAGACACCAAGCAGCTGTTGCGTAACTTTGACGACGTGCCAAACAACCTGATCCAGGCCATTGTCGACGCCAATACTACCCGTAAAGACCATATCGCTTTTGCTATTCTGAACCGCCAGCCCAAAGTGGTGGGCGTTTACCGGCTCATTATGAAAGCCGGTTCGGACAACTTCCGCGCGTCCAGCATTCAGGGCATTATGAAGCGCATCAAAGCCAAAGGCGTTGAAGTAGTGGTGTACGAACCTGTGTTGACCGAGGACAGTTTCTACAATTCCCGCGTGATCCGCGACCTCGACGAATTTAAAGCCATCAGCGATGTGATAGTGACCAACCGGATGGTGCCTGAACTTGATGATGTCAAAGACAAAATCTATACGCGGGATTTGTTTGGCAGTGATTAAGCGGGCC
>CBINNO010000197.1:0-7466 GCA_966252055.1 uncultured Rheinheimera sp.
CATGATTATCAGCAAACGGCGCTGATCGCCAATATCGGCGTGAAACAACCTCACCAGCAACAGGCGTTTGAGCGTTTCACCAGCGAAGGACCACTGGCCTTGTTACCGCTGACCCGGCAGCGTTATTCGCTGGTCTGGACCACCAACGCAGCCGAAGCGGCCCGGCTGGCCGCGCTGGATGAACCGGCCTTTTTAGCCGAGCTGCAGCAATTTTTTGGCTATCGCGCCGGCGAATTCAGCACGGCCGGCAACAGGGTGCTGTATCCGCTCAGGCTTAAAACCGCTGAAACAGCGGCGGCGCACCGATTACTCTTGTGTGGCAACAGCCTGCACAATCTGCATCCGATTGCCGGGCAGGGCTTTAATCTGGCGCTGCGCGACCTCGACGCAGTGCTGAGCCTGCTGGCGCTGCATGCACCGGCCAGTGGCGGCCAGAATAGTGACAGCGCGGTCTCGGAGCTCCGCGCCGCTTCTGATCACAGCGCCGCTTTGGATCACAGTGTCACAGGCGATGTTGGCTGCTACGCGCTGACCCGCGCTTATCAGCAGGTCCGCACGGCCGACATGCAGCAAGTCGTGACGATGACCGACTCTTTGGTGCGGCTCTTTTCCAACGACAGCAAGCTGCTGGCTTTAGGCCGCACGTTGGGCCTGACTTTGCTCGACCACTGCGCACCGCTGAAACAGGCGTTTGCCAGCCAGAGCATGGGGCTCTCGCCACTTTTGACTCAACAACAGACGCTGGCGGCACTGGCGCCGCGTCCCATCTCCCTCATCCGCGAGAAGGCAGACTGATGCAGGAAACCGATATTCTGATCATAGGCGCCGGCAGTGCCGGCCTGACGTTGGCGCTGTTGCTGGCGCGCGATTGTCCGTCCCTGCGGGTCGCAGTGGTGGAGCAGGGGCCGGCGCCGCAAACCGGGCCTGCCACTTTGCAGCGGGTCAGCGCGCTGAATCACGCTTCACAGCGTTTGCTGGCGGGCCTTGGCGTCTGGCCGGCGCTGCAGTCTGCCGCCGCTTACCAGCAGATGCAGGTGTGGGAAGCCGACAGCTTTGCCCGTATTGGCTTTTCGGGCGCCGATCTGCCGGCCATCAGTCAGTTGGCGCTGGCGGATGGCGGCGCTGCCGCGCTTGGCTGGATTGTCGATAACGAAGAGCTGCGCGGCGCTTTGTATCAGCAGGCGCTGCAATACAGCGACCGGCTGCAGCTGGTGTTTGATGCCCAAATCAGCCAGCTCAATGCCGGCGAGCGGCAGAATCTGCTGACGCTTGCCGATGGCACCGTGTTTATCAGCAAACTGCTGGTCGGCGCCGACGGCGCCAATTCGATGGTGCGCGACGTGCTGAAACTGCCGCTGGCGTTCTGGGATTACGACCACCACGCGCTGGTCGCCACCATCCGCACCAGCGAGCCGCATCAGGCGACTGCCCGCCAGGTGTTTCTGCCACCCGGTCCGCTGGCGCTGTTGCCGCTCAAAGATCCGCATTTGGTCTCTATCGTCTGGAGTTTACCGCCGGAGCAGGCAACTGAACTTTGTACAGTGTCAGCCACCGAGTTTAACCAGCGGCTCAGCGCCGCCAGTCAGGCCGTGCTGGGTTTATTGACAGTTGAAAGCAACCGGCACAGTTACCCGCTCAAAATGCGTTATGCCAGCCAGTGGCTGCGCCATCATGCCGTGCTGGTGGCCGACGCGGCGCACACTATTCATCCGCTGGCCGGGCAGGGCATGAACCTCGGGCTGATGGATGTTGCAGCATTAGCTGAGCTAATAGTACAAAATATAAGCTCTGGTCAGACCTGTTCTGAATCCCGCATGTTGCGCCGTTACGAGCGCTGGCGAAAAGCTGAAGCACAACAAATGATTGCGTTGATGGAAGCCTTTAAACGCGGCTTTATGCAGCCCCATCCGCTGGCCAAGCTGGTACGAGCTGTCGGCATGGCCGGCACCGACAAACTGCCTTTTATCAAACAGAAACTGCTGAATGCTGCGCTTGGCAACAGCGGCGACTTGCCAGCAACGGCGCGGCCTGGCCGCAACTGAACCCCGCTGTTGTCAGCCTCTGCTGCCTGCTAGTGCGGCAGTGGGCTGCGGCCAGCTTGATTTTCGGATTATTAAATCTAATGGAAAAGAGGCTGTTGGCCGCTAAACCCATCAGTTATAATCCGGCGCAAATTTTGGTGGCCAGTCGGTTATAACGGCATCCGCCCGCACCGCTGTGTCACTCTCTGCCCTACAAATCAGCCGGCAATGTACCGGTCAAACTGAGGATGGTTCTGATGGCCCAACAAACAGTGTTATTTGCCAAACATGGCGAAGCTGGTGCAAAAATTGTCGACTTCCACGGCTGGGACATGCCACTGCACTACGGCTCTCAGATTGAAGAGCACCACGCCGTGCGCCAGGACGCCGGCATGTTTGATGTCTCCCACATGACCATCGTCGATTTAACCGGTGCCCGTACCCGCGAATTCCTCCGTTATTTAGTCGCCAACGACGTCGCCAAGCTGACAGTCCCAGGCAAAGCGCTGTACACCGGCATGCTGAACGAAGATGGCGGCGTCATCGACGACCTGATTGTCTACTTCCTGAGCGAAGAATATTTCCGTTTAGTGGTTAACAGCGCCACCCGCGAAAAAGACCTGGCCTGGATCAACGCACAAGCCAAAGCTTTTGACGTCACTGTGACTGAACGCCCGGAGTTTGCCATGATTGCGGTGCAGGGCCCGAATGCCAAAGCCAAAGTCGCCACTCTGCTGTCAGGCGAGCAACAGGCTGCAGTGGCCGGCATGAAGCCATTTTTTGGTGTACAGGCGGGTGACTTGTTTATCGCAACAACAGGTTATACCGGCGAAGACGGTTACGAAATCTCTGTGCCGGCAGCACAAGCGGCTGATTTGTGGCAGCAACTGCTGGACGCTGGTGTTAAACCGGCTGGTTTAGGTGCCCGCGACACGCTGCGCTTAGAAGCCGGCATGAACTTATACGGCCAGGACATGGACGAAACCGTGTCACCACTGGCGGCCAACATGGGCTGGACCATCGCCTGGGAACCGAGCGATCGCAACTTCATCGGCCGCGCTGCGCTTGAGCAGCAAAAAGCTGCTGGCACCGACAAGCTGGTCGGTCTGGTGATGGAACAAAAAGGCGTGCTGCGTCATGGTCAGCGCGTGGTGGTTGAAGGTGGCGAAGGTGTCATCACCTCTGGTACTTTCTCACCAACGCTGGGTTATTCGATTGCGATGGCCCGCGTGCCGGCTTCGACTGGTGACACAGCCGAAGTGGACATCCGTGGTAAATTAGTGCCGGTCAAAGTGGTTAAACCAGCTTTTGTCCGCATGGGTAAAAAAGTCGTCTAAACTGGCATCTAACCTGGCAGTTGCCGTTTTTTTCAACAAGTTAAAACGAAAAACAATGACCGATCACTGCATCGGGCTGGTCTGAGGAAATAACAATGAGCAATATCCCTACCGAATTAAAATATGCATCTTCTCACGAGTGGCTGCGCAGTGAAGGCAACGGTGTTTACACAGTCGGCATCACTGAACACGCACAAGACCTGTTAGGCGACATGGTATTTGTTGAGCTGCCAGAAGTGGGTGACACTGTTGGCCAGGGCGACGACGTTGCCGTAGCAGAATCGGTCAAAGCCGCTTCTGACATCTACGCACCAATCGCCGGCGAAATCGTTGCTATCAACGAAGCACTGACCGACTCACCAGAACTGGTGAACAGCGCGCCATACACCGACGGCTGGATGTTCAAAATCAAAGCCGCTGATGAGAGCGAAGTGGCAGGTCTGTTAGACGCTGCTGGCTACAAGGCCTCCATCGACGAATAATCGCTGCTCGGCAACGAGCCACCGCAAAGCCCCGTGAATACGGGGCTTTGATTTAGCGGTCCGGCAAAAAGTAGTTTTATTTTTTCAGGACCGCGCAAAAAAGCTGTTTACAGGTTGTCTGGCGCAACATTGGTTGTTGCCCGTCAGTCAACCAGCGCCACCGCCGGCGCTCGCAGGTTTCTGTTTTTAAACCTTTAGGAAATTTCTGGCATGACTACTTCTGTCAAAACCCTGTCGCAACTGGCTAATCACCAGGAGTTTATCGGTCGTCACATTGGCCCGGACAGTGCTGAAACTGCAGCAATGTTACAAGAGCTGGGCCTGACCAGCGTGGAAGAGCTGATCGCGCAAACAGTGCCGGCGTCAATCCGGCTGGACCAACCGCTGGCAACCGGCGACGCGACTACTGAAGTCGATGCGCTGGCTTATTTAAAAGCGGTGGCCGGCAAAAATAAGATTTTTAAATCTTATATCGGGATGGGTTATCACCCAACGCATACGCCCAACGTGATTTTGCGTAACGTGCTGGAAAACCCGGGCTGGTACACAGCGTACACGCCATACCAGCCAGAAATTGCCCAGGGCCGTTTAGAAGCGCTGCTGAATTTCCAACAAGTCACCTTAGATTTAACTGGCATGGAGCTGGCTTCAGCTTCTCTGCTGGACGAAGCCACCGCCGCTGCTGAAGCGATGGCGCTGGCCAAGCGCGTCAGCAAATCCAAAGCCAACCTGTACTTTATTGCCGACGACGTGCATCCACAAACCATCGACGTGGTAAAAACCCGCGCAGAAATGTTTGGTTTTGACATCGTGACAGGCCCGGCCGCTGATGCCGTCAACCACGACGTATTTGGTGCGCTCATTCAATACCCGTCCACCACTGGCGAAGTGCGTAACGACGCTGAATTGATTGCTGCGCTGAAAGCGAAAAAAGCAGTAGTCGCGGTCGCGACCGACCCAATGGCACTGCTGCTGTTAAAATCACCAGGTGAACTGGGCGCCGACGTCGTGCTGGGCTCAGCCCAACGTTTTGGTGTGCCAATGGCCTTTGGTGGCCCACACTCAGCGTTTTTCGCCACCCGTGACGATTACAAACGTTCTATGCCAGGCCGTATCATCGGGGTGTCGAAAGATCGCCGTGGCAATCAGGCGCTTCGCATGGCGATGCAAACCCGTGAACAGCATATCCGCCGCGAAAAAGCCAACTCCAACATCTGTACTGCGCAGGTGCTCTTGGCCAACATGGCGTCTTTCTACGCCGTTTACCACGGCCCGGCCGGCCTTAAAAACATCGCTGAGCGTATCCACCGCTTAGCTGACGTCTTTGCTGCCGGTATCAAAGCCAAAGGCGTGAAGCTTATCCACAACAGCTGGTTTGATACTGTCACTTTTGAAGTGGCAGACCGCGCTGCGGTGGTTGCCCGCGCCGTCGCTGCTGGTGTTAACCTGCGTACCGACATCGCGAAAAGCTTAAGCGTCAGCATCAGCGAAGCCACCACAGCAGCTGATGTCGCAGAGCTGTTTGATATCGTGTTAGGCGCCGGCCATGGCCTGGACGTCAACACGCTGGACGGCGCCATTGTTGCCAACGGTTCAGATTCAATTCCGGCAGATTTAGTGCGGACGTCCAAGTACCTGACGCACCCGGTCTTTAATAAGTATCACAGCGAAACTGAGATGCTGCGTTATATCAAAAAGCTGGAAAACAAAGACTTAGCGCTGAATCATTCGATGATTTCGCTCGGTTCCTGCACCATGAAGTTAAACGCCACCGCTGAAATGATCCCGGTGACCTGGCCAGAATTTGGCGCGCTGCACCCATTCGTGCCACGCGACCAGGCCGAAGGTTATTACCAGATGATTGAAGAGCTGGCCGACTGGCTGGTCAACATCACAGGTTATGACAATGTGTCAATGCAGCCAAACTCTGGCGCGCAAGGCGAATACGCGGGCCTGATTGCCATTCGTCGTTACCACGAAAGCCGTGGCGATTCACATCGTAACGTCTGTTTAATTCCGGTGTCTGCACACGGTACCAACCCGGCTACCGCTGCGATGTGTAACTATGAAGTGGTGCTGGTGGACTGTGACAAGTCAGGCAACATCGACATGGCCGATTTAAAAGCCAAAGCCGAAGCGGTGTCTGAGCGCTTAGCCGCCATCATGGTGACTTACCCGTCGACCCACGGTGTGTTTGAAGAATCTATCCGCGAACTGTGCGACATCATCCACAGCCACGGCGGCCAGGTTTATATGGACGGCGCCAACATGAACGCGCAAGTGGGTGTCACAGCACCTGGCTTTATCGGTTCAGACGTGTCGCACTTAAACCTGCACAAAACCTTCTGTATCCCACACGGCGGTGGCGGCCCGGGCATGGGCCCAATTGGCGTGAAGAGCCACCTGGCGCCGTTTGTGCCAAACCACGCAGTGGTTGAACTGAATGGCCCGAACAAAGGCAATGGCGCGGTTTCTGCGGCACCATTTGGCAGTGCCGGCATTCTGCCAATCAGCTGGATGTACATCAAAATGATGGGCGGCGACGGCCTGCGTCAGGCTACGGAAATGGCCATTCTGAACGCCAACTACATGGCGAAAAAACTGGGCGAGCTGTTCCCGGTGCTGTACGTCGGCACCAACGGCCGTGTGGCGCACGAATGTATTATCGACATGCGTCCGCTGAAGGAAAAAACCGGTGTTACTGAGATGGACATTGCCAAGCGCCTGATGGACTACGGTTTCCACGCGCCAACTATGTCGTTCCCGGTAGCGGGTACGCTGATGATTGAGCCGACAGAGTCAGAATCCAAAGCTGAGCTGGACCGCTTTATCGAAGCGATGACGTCTATCCGTAACGAAATTGCCCGCGTTGAAGCCGGCGAGTGGACCGCAGACAACAGCCCGCTGCACTTTGCGCCACACACGATGGAAGACATCTTCGACGCCAACTGGGACCGCGCCTACGACCGTCAATACGCCGCCTTCCCGGCGCAATACGTGGCCGAGAACAAGTTCTGGCCAACGGTTACCCGGATTGATGACGTGTACGGCGACCGGAATTTGATCTGCGCTTGCCCTAGTCCGGAAGATTATCGGTAAGAGTTGATTGTTTGATCACGACAATTCTAGTTGGTAACCGAGCCAATCTAGTTGGAAACCGACAAATGTAGTTGGAAACTCGTGTGAAACACTGATGAATAGAGGCGAACTTAGGTTCGCCTCTTTTTTTAAGTCCGAATCAGGCCCGGTCGTTCAGCAAAAAACTCATTGCAAATTCAACGGTTGAGTTAAAGTGATCGGGTGCGTTGTTGTTTACCATGTAGAACTGTCGTAATTATCTTGAGGTATCCTTCATGACTCGGTTTGAAAAATTCCACGTAATCAGATACCGAACCATTTATTACAGCGACGATGCGATCTTCAGTATGTCGTAAGCATGTTTTATATCAGAAGCTATTTTGGGTAAACTATATTCAGCTATTTTGACTAGCACGATATAAAGGTAAAAATCTAAAAAATGCTTCTGTTCAAATACTTTCCTGCAACACCTTTAGCCTTATCAATGCTTAGGCGTGGAGAGATTTTCTTTGCTCTGCCCGATGAACAGAATGATCCATCAGAATGTC
>CBINNO010000198.1:0-7458 GCA_966252055.1 uncultured Rheinheimera sp.
CTGACCGTCACTGTGAAGCTGTGGCTGCCAGCCGCCAGGCCGGTCACTGTCGCTTTGGCGCTGTTGGCGCCGGCGATGGTGCCAGGCCCACTCCAGCTGTAGCTCAGCGCATCACCGTCCGCATCTTTGGATGGGCTGGCGTCCAGCGTGACACTGCTGCCTGCGACCACACTCACTGCGTTTTGCGCCACCGCGGCCACAGGTGCGTCTTCCACCGGCAACACTTTGAGCTTAAAGCTGGTGCTGGCCTGGTCCGACGGCGTCTGATTGTCCGCCACCGTCACTGTCACCACAGTTTCGCCGTGGAAGTCTTTCGCCGGGGTCAGCTCAAAACTGGCACCGCTGTGATGGCCGTTCACTTTGGCACTGACATGCTCGCCGCTGACCGACACGGTATTGGCGACGGTGTTGTCGTCCGAGTACAACACCAGAATGTCTTTGATGCTGGCATCTTCATTGACTGTCAGGTCTTTCATCGCGCCAATTTTCAGGTCGCCGTGCACCGTCAGCGCATGATTAAGCTGGGTGGCCGGCAGACCATCTCTGTCCATGGTCAGGCCGATATGCTGCACTGTGCCTGCCGCGTCACTGTTGACCCTTACCTGGAAATCAACGGCAAAAGTGCTGCTTTCCGGGCCCTGATAGTCGTAACAAAGCACTAAGCCGCTCTGCACTTTGTCGCGCAGGTTGTTGAGCGCGTACTGAGTGCCGAGGTAGCCGGTGGCCGGACCAAAAGAGCCGCGAAAGCCGTCGTAACCTTTGACGCCAATAGAACCCAAACCCACTTCACTGCCAAACTGAATGTTGTCATAGGCCATGATGATTTCATGTTCACCGGCGCCATGGCGATAGTTCAGGTTGTAGATGATTTCAAAGTCGTACAGGTCGTCGCGGTCGATGTTAACGGTGGTATTGGACTCCATGTCGTAGCTTTGTTCGGTGCTGCGCGCATTGTCCCACTCGATAATCATCTGACCATCGGCGGTGAAGCCCATACTCAGGCCCGAGTGATTGCCCGGTGTCCAGGGGTCGATATTGAGCGGGGTATACAGCATCGACCAGTCGATACCGGCATCACTGAGGCCCAAACCACGCCACAGCGGTGCCACCAGACTGTCCGGGAAGCCGTCAAACGGCAGCGGGAGGTGCTCAGGGAAGAACAGTGGCATCTGGTCGAGCTGCATATAACCCATCGGGCTTAAGGTCAACAGGTTGCTGGCGCCGCCGTCGAAGTTGTTATACAGCGCGGTTTTAACGCCTTCGCCGTAATACCACTGCAGGTCAAGCACCAGATTTTCGCTCCACTGGCCGCCGTATTGCGGGTAGAAACCAAATTGTGCCAGGTCGACATAACCACCCGCTTTGCTTTGGCCAAAATCCGGTACTTTACAGCTGGCGTCGGTTTGGTTGGTGCTGAGCACATACTCGCGGGCTTTATTGAGCGTATTTTCCTGCACACCCGCCAGACTGAACTGATTGCCTTCAACCTTTAATTTGTCCTGCATTGCCTTCGGCACTTTGACTGAGCCTGGTACCAGCGTGACGTTGGCTGGCAGCTTCGACTGCAGTTTGAAGTTGCGGTCATAACCGTCCAGGTTGGCCTGCACGTTCAGGGTCAGGTTGACCAGCTGACCGGGGCGGGCGGCGGACTGCGAACCGCTCAGCGTCACCTCGTCGGCACCACGGACCAGCTTCAGCGGCACTTTGGCCAGATTGTCCGGCTGGCTGGCGCTGCTGCCCACTTTGAGCATGCTGTAATACAGCTCACCGGCTTTGGCATTGTCCAGTTGCCAGTTCAGCGTCAGATTAGCCGCCGACAGGCCGTCGTGCTGCGCCGGGCCTTGCAGCGACAGGCTGGTTGAACTGTCGTTTTTGACTATCGCAGTCGCCACTTGATAGCTGTCGGTGATGCGGGCATTGGTGCTGTGGATAAAGTTATGCACCAGCACCCAATATTTGCCGGCGGCCGGTTTGTTGATGTTGCAGTAGTCGGTCACTTCTTCGGAAATCGACATACAAATGGCTTCAGTCTCCCACTGCGGGATACCGTCGCCGTTGACGTCCAGGCCAATGTAGACGTCGGCATCACCGGCATCCCATGGCGTATCGGCGTCGGCGGTGGTCGCGGTGCGTTTTAACACTTCGACAATCAGCCGGTCAGTATTGGCCGGGACTTCAATGATTTGCACATCTTCGGCATCGCTGATCTGATGGTCACAGGCAAAACCACAGAAATCAGTATCCTGCGGCAAAGTCACAATGCGCAGACTGGCTTTGACCGGTGCTGAGGCGCTGAAGCTGCCATTTTTCAGCTCCGGCAACTGCCAGCCGTTCATCTGATGCTTGCCGGTATTGCGGTTGGCGGTCACCTGCAGGTTTTCCGGCAAAGCGCCGTGGTTATATTTCACCGCCACAGGTAAATACACGGACGGGATATTCGGCTGATCGGCCACCAGCCGCACTGAGCCGTGGATCTCCTGCTCGGAGTTGTGTGAATTGGACTGGCTGTCGAGGATTTTCGCGCTAAACACCACAGTTTGGGTTTCGCCTTTTTTCAGGCTGAAGCGGGCCGGTGTAGCGGACAGCTCAAACGACACTTCCCCAGTGGCCGACTCGACTTTCCAGTCGCCGTCACGCGCTGCGGTGAAAGTGCGCACCCAACTGCAGGTTTCGCGGCACTGCATATTGACCAGTTCTGGCAGGTTCAGCTGGCGGATAGCGCCGCCGTTGGCCGGGTTGGCTGCCTGGAAATTGGCTTCGGTTTCATGCAGCAGCAGGCCGCTGTTGATGGCGCGTTGCACGTCGATGCGGCCAGAGCCGGCGCGGTAAATGCCGGCGTCGAGCGGGTCGCTCCAGTCATTGGGTTTGTATGTCAGGGTTTGCAGCGCCGTCATTTGCAGCGCGTTTTGCACCTGGCTGGCCGACCAGGCCGGATGGGCCTGCTGCACCAGCGCCATAGCACCGGCCACATGCGGCGACGCCATCGAGGTGCCGCTCATCATGGTGAAATCACTGGCATTGGGCGCCGCGGTAAAAGGTTGGTCGTCCGAGTTGGCGGCAAAAATATCGACACCGGGCGCTGACACCATCGGGATCAGGTGTTCCGGCGCATAAGTGCTGGGGCCACGCGACGAGAAATTCGCCAGCAGGTCGGCGGCCGCCGGGTCGATTTTGCGCTCGATAATGGCGGCGGTGATAGTCGCCTGATGATCTGTGCCTTCGGCCAGCCAGTTTTTCAGTTGCTCGCCGCTGTTGGCGTCGACATGAATACCGGGCAGCGGGTAGACGTCGTTAAAGGTCATGCCGTCCGGGCTGCTGCTGTCCCAGTTGGTGTTGTACAGCACAAAACCGCCAGCACCGCCGGCCAGCACGTTGGCGGCTTTGCTGATGCGGGCATTGTTGCCGCGTTCACAGATCACGATTTCGCCGTTGCTGAAAGTGCCGGCCGGGAAAGCTTCCAGACAAAGCGCGTCGCCAAAATCAGCGGCCAGCACCACCGGGCCTGTCACTTCGCCGGAAATACTGCTGCCGCTCAGCGTTTCGGGCGCACTGACACCGCCGCTGAAGCCGGTCAGGCTTTTGCCGCTGATGTCAATCGAGCGGCTGTGGGTGGACGCCGCCACGTTCATCAGCCAGGGCGAGCTGTGGTCGGCATAGCCGAGCAGTTCGCCGTTGCCGTCGGTGCCGGAGTTGCCGGCTGCTGCTGCCACGTTAATGCCGGCGGTATTGGCGGCCAAAAAGGCCTGTTCCAGCGGCGATTGCCAGGGAGAATCTTCAGCGCCGCCAATCGAGAAGTTGATCACATCGACGCCGGCTTTGACGGCATCTTCCACTGCCTGCACTAACACGTCACCCGGACAGCCGGCCCAGGGGTCGCCTGAACTGCCTGGCCAGCACACCTGAAAGGCGACGACGTTGGCGTGCGGCGCCACCCCGGAGATTTGCGCGAAGCTAAACCCGGTGTTTACACCGTCGCCGACTGCACCGGCAGCGCCTTGCAGCGGCACGTCGGTCAGCACGTTACCGGCGGCGGTGCTGGCCACATGGGAGCCGTGGCCGTTGTAGTCTTCGCCAAAGGCCGGCCGGATCACCAGATTGGGTTCATACCAGGGCTTGGCCGGGTCCTGAAATTCGTCGGCTTTGTAAGCGTCGGTGATTTTTTTGTAGCTGTAGACGCCAATCAGTTTGTCATTACAGCGGTCGGCAAAGTCGCTTTTAAGGCAGTCGCCCAGATAGTTGCCGGCGCCGAGCGGGTTTTGCACGGCGTAACCATCGGCGCCAACCGGCTGAAATGCCGCGTGGTCGGTGTTGATGCCGGTGTCGAGGATACCGACCACTTTGCCTTCGCCCTGCAGGCCTTTGCTGACTACGCTCTGGCCGGTCCAGACTTTGTCCGCGCTGATCTGGGCCGGGCCCACATCCGTGTGCAGCTGATAAATCTGCACCGGCGTAATGCGTTTGACCTGGCCCAGTGTGGCCAGCGCGCGCACTTCGTCGTCGTCCAGCTGGGTGCTGAAGCCGTTCAGCACGGTCTGGTAGCGGCTTTCGACGGCCAGCGTACGTCCCAGCAGGCTGGCGGCCTGTTGCAGCAGCTGTTGTTGCTGCTGTTCAAGCTGAAACTGGCGGGCGGCGGCGGTTGGGCTTTGCAGCGCGGTGCCGCTCAGGCGGGCGTTTTGCTGCAGGCTGGGGTCGGTCGGATCTGGCTGTTGCTGCGCCAGCTGGGCCGCCTGAGCGGCCAGTACGGTCTGGCCGTGCAACTCGACGATGTAACTGTGTTTGCCGTCGGCAGATTGACCGGCCTTCGCTGATTTGTTGGTTTTGCTGGTTTTGTCGCTGGCCAGCTGGTATTTGCTGGCCGGGTCGCGGTTGGCCAACGTCAGGTTTTTGCCGCCATTTTGTTTCACAGCCAGCTGACGGGATTTGGCGCCTTGTTGCAAGGTTGCCCGCACCTGAGCGGGCGGGATCGGCATCGCTTTAAAAGCCGACTGATCGCTCGGCGAGACGTTTGGCGGAGCGGCCGATGCCACGCCGGCACTGGCGCACGCCGCGATGATCGCAAGAGTCAGGGTATTCAGTTTCACTGGAGCCTCCGGGGACTTTATCTTGTTGCTGTTGTTGTTTGTGTGCCCGGAAAGCATTGGTTATACCGGCTGGGGATAAGCGGAACTGTACAAAAATGTGCAAGTATTTGCGGTAAATTCGGCAATTGTGCAGATAAAAGTGGTGAAAATAAGAGGAACGTGATGTGTTTGGCAAAAGAAAAAGCCGGCTTCGTCAAAAGCCAGCTGGGTGCGACTGCACCAGCATGCGTGTCAGTCTGGTGGGGCCGGTTGGATTGTGTTCAGCAGGGCGCTGCTGCCCGTGATTTTCCGGGCATGAGCAGCAGTGCCACGCTTGGCAAAAATCAGTGCTGGCGGTTGGACAGTGAGAAACTGTCGCCACGCAGCCTGTCGTTTTAATCTGCCGTAAAACACCCGCGGCGCGTTTGACTATTCACGCCGAATATTTGATAAAACACGCAAAATGGCGCAGGTGCGCAGCAAACGACAGACGGCAAACAACAGGCGGGCAGCCCGCGCCCGGCAGGCGATTTGTAGCATTGTGTACAAAACCGCTGACTTTGGTAGGTCGGCACCTGTTGTTCTGGTATATAGCTTGGCAATCTTTACCGGTCTGAATCACACCGATGCATATCACCACCCGGGCGCTGCTGCTGGCGGCTGCCGCTTTAGTTGCCTTTTCTCCGCCTGTTGTCGCGACAGCCAGGCTTGCGCCCGAAACGACGACTGAAACGCTGCCTGCAACTAAAGCCGCGGCCGAAACGCCGGCTGCGCCTGCAGCCACAGCTGTAACCAACGCTGAAACTACCGCTGACACCACGCCATCGGCCGGGCCGGCACTGCACAGCGTGCTGCGGCTGGGGTTTGGTTATGGCCAGTATGGCAACATCCTGCATGGCGGTGCGCCCAGCCCATTGTTTTTGCTGCCACGCTGGCAGCTGTATAGCGGCCGGTTTTATGTCGAAAACCTCGATTTGGGTTTTAATCTGCTGAGCAACGGTGGTTTTGCGCTGGACCTGACCACCCAACAAAGTCTGGACGCGCTGTTGCTGCGCCCAAGCGGCCTCAAAGCCGCGCTGCTGGGCGGCATTCTAAATAGCCCGGTGCCTTTGCCGCTGCCGTTTGACGCCGATCCGGCGACTTTGTTGACCCCAAAACGGCGCCATCTGAGTTATCTCGGCGGGCTGACGGCTTATTATCAGACAAAGCACTGGCAACTGACGTCGGCCTGGCAGCAGGACATCAGCGGTGTGCATCACGGCGCGCAGTGGCTGAACGAACTGAGCTATCGCCAGCGGTTGGCGCTGCCCGGTTTGCCGGTGGACAGCGCGATACAGTTGTCAGCCGGCTGGCGCCAGCTTAGTCGTGCTTACAGCAACTACTATTTCGCCGTGAAGCCGCAAGACAGCACAGGCCAGCTGTATCTGTATCAGCCGGGCGCCAGGACGGTGCATTTTGTCAAACTGGCAGCCAGCAGCCAGCTGACGACGCAACTGAGCCTGGTCCTGAACTGGAAGCGGGAATTTTTACCTGACGCGTATCAGCAAAGCCTGTTTTTCCGCAGCCGCCAGCATGATGTCTGGTTTACCGGCTTTTTTTATCAGTTCTGAACGGGCTGCAAAGGGTTGCAAAGTGCCGAAAAGTGCCGAAAGGTGCTTAAAAGTGCTGCAAAGGGTTGAAAAGTACTGAGGAGCATTGCAGCAAGCGGTGCTGCTCAGGTCAGCGCGGCTGATTTCAGCAGGCTCTTCAGTTCAGAACGCTGCAGAACCCTGTGCTTCAGATCAGCGCATGTCAGGGCGGGCCGGCCGGCGGTACTGGCTGGGCGTCAGGCCGGTGTATTTTTTAAAACTGCGGGAAAACACCGCAATGTCGGCAAAACCCACTTGCTCAGCAATGGCAGAAATCGGCTGTTCGCTGTTACACAGCAAGTCGGCGGCCAGTTCAAAACGTACCTCAGCCAGCAGTTGCTGAAACTTCAGCTGATGCTGCGCCAGATAATACTGCAACGCACGCACGCTCATATGCAGGCCGCTGGCGAGCGAGGGCAGCGGACAACTTTGCCGCAGCAGCAGCGCAGCGCGAATGGCGGCTTTGATTTGGCTGAGTTTATTGCCGCTTGGGCATTGACCGGACAACTTCAGATAATCCTGCACAAGCGCAAAGGCCCGCCGGTCTTGCCGGGGCAGCGTCAGGCCAAGCTGCGCCGTATCAAAAATATAACCGTCAAAGTCGGCATTAAACTGGATGGTCAGCTCAAACATCGCTCTGAGCTGCGCGTGCTGGCGCGGCGGCGCTTGTTTCAGGCATAAACGCTGCGGCCGCCACTGGTTGGCGCTCAGGGCACGCAGCTGCAGATAACACTGGGTCAGCATAAACAAAATGCCTTGCCGGCTGGCGC
>CBINNO010000199.1:0-7417 GCA_966252055.1 uncultured Rheinheimera sp.
GCCCATGTATCCAGCAACTATTTGCGCAAATGCATGCCTGCCTCTCCCTTTAACACCTTCATGAAGGAGCATTTATGTCCATGATCCGTCTTTTTACTGTTGGGTCTCGTTTTCTGCTGAGCAGCCTGCTGCTGACCGCTTCACTGACCATTCAGGCAGCCGCTGTCGCTACCGGCCCTGAGCAAGTCCAGCCGCTGCTGAATGGCCAGACAGTGCCGGCGGGGCTGATGCTAAAAGACAGCGCCGGCAAGCCACAATCGCTCAATGCGTTGCTCGCAGAGCAAAATACCGTGCTGGTGTTTTATCGCGGCGGCTGGTGCCCATACTGCAATCTGCAGCTGGCGGGCCTCAGGGACATCACGCCAGCGCTGCAAAAGCTCGGCTATCGCGTCATCGCTATCAGTCCGCAGGCTCCTGAAGCAGCAGCAAAGTCTGAACAGAGTACACAAGATGCAGCGCTGAATTATCAGCTGTACTCCGACGACAGCCTGCAGGCGATGCAGGCTTTTGGTGTTGCTTATTATATGGACGGCAAAACCGAGCAGACTTATAAAAACAGCTACGGCATCAAGCTGACCTACGATACCAGCGGTCAGGCGGTGTTGCCGGTGCCGGCGGTGTTCATCCTCGACCGCAGCGGCACCGTGCAATTCAGTTACAGCCACATCAATTACAAAACCCGGCTGCAGCCGCGCTTGCTGTTGCTGGCGGCGGAACTGGCTGTCAGTCCGCAAAGCTGAACCGCATAAAAACTACATCTTTATCCGGGATTTTTGCATAGAAATCCCGGATAAGTGCACCGACTGCAAGGCCCGGAAGATTCAACAGAATTTGATTGACCAAAGCACAAAATTGCGGCATTTTGCGCGGCCAAACCGCTGGTTGCCGGCAACCTGACACAGCTTTGCTGCTGTCACAGAAACTGGCTACAGTTAGGTGTCTTGTTTGTCTTTTGCCAGGAGATGCTTTGCATGCGTAAGGTTACAGTGGCAGCCACTCAGATGATCGGTGGCTGGAATGTCGAAGAAAATATTGCCCGCGGTGAAAAACTGGTGCGTGATGCGGCAAGCCGTGGCGCCCAAATCATTCTGCTGCAGGAGCTTTTTGAACGTAACTATTTCTGCCAGAAGCAAAAACCAGAATACCTGAACTTTGCCACGCCGCTGGAAGAAAACGCCGCTTTTGCCCATTTCCAGAAAATCGCCAAAGAACTGAACGTGGTGCTGCCGATCAGTTTTTATGAGCGCGCTGGCAACTGCCTGTATAACAGCGTGGCCGTGATCGATGCCGATGGTTCATACCTTGGCACTTACCGCAAAAGCCATATCCCGGACGGCCCGGGTTATAGCGAGAAATACTATTTCACGCCTGGCGACAGCGGCTTTAAAGTGTGGGATACCCAATATGCCAAAATCGGTATCGGTATTTGCTGGGATCAGTGGTTCCCGGAATGTGCCCGCAGCATGGCGCTGATGGGCGCTGAACTGTTGTTCTATCCAACCGCGATTGGCAGCGAACCACACGACCCAACCATTTCTTCGCGTGATCACTGGCAACGCACCCAGCAAGGCCACGCCGCTGCCAACCTGGTACCGCTGATTGCGTCTAACCGCATCGGCACTGAAACCGAAGGTGATTTTTCTATCACTTTCTATGGCAGCTCTTTTATCGCCGACCAGTTTGGCGCCAAAGTGGCCGAAGCCGACGAAACCAGCGAAGCCGTGCTGATTCACACTTTTGACCTCGACGAGCTGGCGCACATCCGCCGCAGCTGGGGCGTTTACCGTGACCGTCGCATCGACCTGTTTGACACGCTACTGACCAAAGACGGCAAAACAGTGCCACGCAACAGCGCTGAATAAGCCTGGGCGGCAAAGCGTCGAACACACTTCAGGCCAGAACATTCTGGCCTGATTCGCTTTCACCGGGCCATGCGCCCAGCAGTTATTTAAAATCGCTGCATTTTCAGAAGGATAACCCTAAGTGAGCGGATTTATCTCTGACCGGACTTTAACCAGTACACCGCGTGCTGACGGTTTTTACATGCCGGCCGAATGGGCACGCCACCAACAAACCTGGCTGGTGTGGCCGGAGCGCACTGACAACTGGCGGTTAGGCGCCAAACCGGCGCAACAGGCATTCTGCGCCGTGATTCGTGCAATTGCCCGCTTCGAACCTGTCACTGTGATGGCCTCAAGCCAGCAGTTTGCCAATGCCCAGGCGCAGCTCAGTCAGGAAGCCACCAATCATCCAATCCGGGTGCTGGAAGTGTCCAACAACGACGCCTGGTGCCGCGACACAGGCCCGACTTTTGTCACCAACGGCAAAGAAATCCGCGGGGTTGACTGGACTTTTAACGCCTGGGGTGGCCTTAACGGTGGCTTGTACTTCCCATGGGATAAAGACGACCAGGTGGCGCAAAAGGTGCTGAATATTGAAGGGCTGCCACGCTATCGCACTGAAGGTTTTGTGCTTGAAGGCGGTGCTATTCACAGCGACGGTGAAGGCACTTTGCTGACGACAGCCGAGTGTCTGCTCAATCCAAACCGCAATCCGCATTTAACCAAAGCGCAAATCGAGCAGATGCTGAGCGATTACTTAAGTATCGACAAAGTGATTTGGCTCGAAGAGGGCATTTTTAACGACGAGACCGACGGTCATGTCGACAATATGTGCTGTTTTGTGCGCCCGGGTGAAGTGTTGCTGGCCTGGACTGACGATGAAAACGACCCGCAATATGCCCGCTCGCGCGCCGCACTGGAAGTGCTGCAACAAAGCACCGACGCCAAAGGACGCAAATTTATCGTGCACAAATTACCAGTACCGGGCCCGCTGCTGGCCAAAGCCGATGAGTATGCCACCGTCGATTTGACCGGCGCTGCGGTGCCGCGGGAAGCAGAAGCCCGTCTGGCCGGTTCTTATATCAATTTTTATCTGTGTAACGGCGGTCTGATCCTGCCGACCTTTGACGACCCGATGGACCAGGTTGCTGCTGACATCCTCGCCAAGGTCTTCCCGCAGCATCAGGTGGTGACAGTGCCTGGCCGCGAAATTCTGCTCGGTGGCGGCAATATTCACTGTATTACCCAGCAACAACCCGCCGTCTGATTGCAGCCAAGCCTGCAAATCGCCATGATCACACAAGGTCCCGCTCCGGGACCTTTTTTATTGCCAATCCTGCTGAATCTCAAACATCGCAGACTGGTGTCAAATCCTTCCGCAGCAGCTGTCAATCTGTAAACCCCAATCGAAACACAGACAACTGTCAGCGACAGCCCCGTCAATCGCCTGTACAGTTTTTAAACAAATAAATACACATAACACCAAAGGCTAGTAATTGGTGAACAAAATGATAATATCCAAAATATCGGAAGCTGAACTGCCTCCGAAATTTAAACGACAAGAATCCAAGGATACCTATGCACATTCTGAAAACTTCAGCCGTCTGCACTGCTGTCTTGCTGGCGCTCAGCGCATGTGGCGGCGGCAGCGACAACTCTAACGCTAAACCGACAACCCCGGTGAACTCCGCGCCAGTCGCTACAAACGTGACCACAACCGGTGCCAAAGCCTGGTTACCCGTCAGTGGCAAATTCGCCGCCACGGATCCAAATTATGACATGTTGGAGATTAAAAATATCACTCAGGATGGCAAGACCATCACGCCTGTCAACGGCACTTATCAGCTTTCCAATGCGCTCCTCACGATCAATGGCATGAATTTCACTCTGGTCCCGCTGTCGGTTGACGATGTGAAATTCGGTTACTCAGTGTCAGACGGCCAGGCCGAGTCTTCGGCGACAGTGTCGGTACAAGGCATCATCGGAGACCCACTGCTCAAACACCAATGGCATTTGCGCAACACGGGCCAAAAAGCTCATGCGCTGAGCGAAGGCCTCTATGAATATTTACTGGAAGACGCGATTGCTGCTGGCATGACCGAGGCCGATGCAAAAAAACTGGTTGATGCCCGCTTCGCCGAGTGGGAGAAAGTGCTGGTGCCAGGTGAAGACATGAATGTCATCTCCGCTTACCAACAAGGCGTAACCGGCCAGAACACCATCGCAGTCGTCGTCGACTCAGGTCTCGAGATCGCTCATGAAGATCTGCAAGCCAACGTGTTACCAAACCGTTCACTGAACTTTGTTGCCGGCGCGTTGAACCCGACAGATCCAACCAACGCAGCGCTGGATGGCGACCATGGCACCAGCGTCGCCGGTCTGATTGCGGCAGTTGGCTGGAATGGTAAAGGCGGACAAGGTGTATCGCCGGAAACTAAGTTAATCGGGATGAACTATCTGGAAGAGCAATCCGATCTGGCCGCCTTCTTGTCACATGGAGCGCCTGGCAGCGGCATCGGCAGTAATGAACCAGTTGCCGTCTTTAACCGCAGCTACGGTATTACTTATCCAACCTTTATCAGCTACGACGAGATTGAAGAAGAATTGCACTCGTTCACCGCGCTGGAATTGCGTGGCGGTAAAGGTGCAGTCAACACCAAAAGCAGCGGCAATTCATTCCGCTCCGGCTCGTCGTCACTGGAAGGCAACTTCTGTGCTGCCAGCGGCGCACGGGCTGCAGGCCTGAGCTGTTACAACGCCAACATGGAATCTTCGCAGGCAACACCTTATTACTTCGGTGTTGGTGCTGTAAACTCTGACGGCAAACACACCAGTTATTCAACCGCCGGTGCCAGCCTGTTAGTGTCCGCCCCCGCCGGTGAGTACGGTGATACGGCGCCAGCCATGGTGACAACGGATCAGATGACCTGTCTGCGCGGTTATGCCAGCTTCCCGTCTGCTGATCTGTACGACGAATTTTTCGGCCCAGGATATTTCGAAGCCGTCTATCCCTTTAACAATCCAGGGCATGACGAAAACCTGAGCTGTAACTACACCAATACCTTCAACGGTACCAGCTCGGCAGCACCGAATACCGCCGGCGTCGTGTCTTTGATCCTGTCCGCCAATCCGGCCCTGACTTACCGTGATGTGCGCCATATTCTGGCCAGCACCTCCACCAAAGTTGACCCACAAAATGCAGCTGTGAAACTCAATACCGCCGACGGCGAGTTTGTCGCTCACCCTGGCTGGGTCAAAAACAAAGCCGGCTTTGAGCACAACAATATGTTCGGTTTTGGTCGCGTCAACGCCGGTAAAGCCGTTGAAATGGCGAAAAACTACAAAGTGAATCTGGGCGAAGCCAAATTCTCAGAATGGATTGGTGTTGGTGAGTACGCCGCTGAGCCGGCCAAACTGAGCAATAATGCCGTACCAGACAACTCGGCCAAAGGTGTGGAGTTCACTATTGACGTGGCAGACAACATCAAGCTGGAAGGCGCACAGTTCCGCTTCTCAGTCGCAAACCCGGAAATGGTGCTGAGTTCTGGCCAGTTTAACTCAACGGCCGGTGCCGACCTTGCGATCGAAGTGACTTCTCCGGCCGGAACCCGCAGTGTACTGCTCAGTTCAAAACAAGCCTTGTTGTTACCCGCAGTGGGCGCACAGTGGTACACAGGTTATATTCTGAAAGACTCTGTATTCCTGTCGAATGCATTTTATGGCGAGTCAGCCAAAGGCAGCTGGAAATTCAAAGTGCTGGACGTCAACGCAAACAATATCAATATGACCGGCGGTGTGCTGAATACCCGCGGACTGTTGAACAACAAAGTCCTGTCGACGGTTGAGGGTGTCTCAATCCGTGTCTTTGGTCATTAATCCGGGAGTATGATGTGATGAATAAAACTGTATTGACTCTGGCGATGGCGGCGCTGTTCACTGCTCAGGCCAACGCACAGACGCTGGCAGACGTGACAGGACAAAAACCGACAACGACTGCGCAGCAAGCCGCTGCAGACCTGACGGCTGAACCTGTATTTGGCACTTATGTCGCGGTCAGCGGCGTGAAAGTGGTGAATGCCGCAACTGCCAGTAGCAGCCAGGCCGTTGCCACTCTGGGTTCGCAGCGCATTGTGGCGGACTCGGCCGCTGCAGCGTCCAATGTCATTCGCGAGCACTCAGTGGTGCGCAATCTGGTCACAGGCGAACTGGCTGTATTGACCGGCCGTGTCAGCGTGCTGACCAATGATGTGGCAGCACTCAATGCCGCCATCAGCGCGCTGGGCCTGAAGTCTGTTAAGAGCATTAAAAATGGCAAGCTGCAAATGCTGCAAGCCACAGCTGAAACAGATCTGGTTGCGCTCAAAGGCAAACTGGAGCAAATCAAAGGCGTGCGGACTGTCCGGCTGGACCTGCTGGAAAACCGTCACAAGCCTCAATAAGCTGCGTTGGTCCTGATCCATCCGGACCAACGTAGAAACCCACCTCAACAGCAGGTGGGTTTAAAGTGACAATCAAAAGGCGCCAATGGCGCCTTTTTACTTCCCGCCTCCAGCAAAGAGCCAGTTGGCACCGTTGCCTACAGCGAAGCCATCCCCGTCAAATAGCTTTTTTATCAGCAATATACTGGTCAACCACCCGCTCCAGAATGGCCAACGGCATCGAACCGTTTTTCAGCACCACGTCGTGGAAGTCGGTCAATTTGAACCGCTCCCCCAGCTGCTGCTGTGCACGTTGACGCAATTCGAGAATTTTCAGCATACCCACTTTGTAGGAACACGCCTGCCCCGGCATCACAATATAGCGCTCAATTTCGGCTTCCACATCGGATTTGGCCATGCCCGAATTACCGGACATATAAGCAATCGCCTGCTCGCGCGTCCAGCGTTTGTGGTGGATGCCGGTATCTACGACTAAGCGGATGGCGCGGAACAACTCGTCCTGCAGCCGGCCTAAATCGCCATATGGGTCATCCTGATACAAACCCAGCTCTGCCATCAGTTGCTCGGTATACAGCGCCCAGCCTTCGGCATAAACAGTAAAAGGCAGAATCTTGCGAAATGTCGGCAACCCTTGCAGTTCCTGCTGGATAGCAATTTGAAAGTGATGCCCTGGGATCCCCTCGTGTACCGCCAGTGTTTTCATCGAAAATTTCGGTGTCGCTTTGAGGTCGTACAGGTTGGCAAAAAACACCCCGGGTCTGGAACCATCCATCGCCGGAGCGTTGTAATAAGCGCCCGGTGAAGTCTTTTCCGCGAACTCAGGCACCCGCTGCACATCCATTGCGGCTTTTGGTCTGATGTTAAAAGCAGGCGCCAGCAACTTTTCGACATCGGCCAATATCGCTTTATAGTCCGCCAGAATCTGTGGCCGCGACTCTGCGTTTTCCGGATAAAGAAAACGGGGCTCATCGCCCAGTGCCGCCATCATGTGTGCCACGTTGTCGCCTGCAAGCCCCTGCGCATGCAAAATCTCCAGCATCTGTTGCTGAATACGCGCCACTTCGGCGAGCCCCAGCTGGTGGATTTGCTCCGGCGTCAAATCGGTGGTGGTGTGTTGTTTGAGCAAATACGCATAAT
>CBINNO010000200.1:0-7372 GCA_966252055.1 uncultured Rheinheimera sp.
TGGCCACCACCTCCTGCGAGGCCTATCGTGCAGTTGTCAGGCACCATCCGGAATTTGTGCCTTATTTCCGCGCGGCCACGCCAGAGCTGGAACTGGGCCAGTTGCCGCTCGGCAGCCGGCCGCCAAAGCGCAATCCGAATGGCGGCGTCGAGAGTCTGCGCGCTATTCCGTGGATTTTTGCCTGGTCACAAAACCGGCTGATGTTGCCGGCCTGGCTCGGTGCCGGCAGTGCACTGGCTGAAGCGGTGGCGCAGGGCAAAACCGCGCAGCTGCATGAAATGCGCGCGCAGTGGCCGTTCTTTGCCACCCGGTTGTCGATGCTGGAAATGGTCTACCTGAAGGCTGATCCGCAAATCGCTGAGTATTACGACGAAAAGCTGGTGCCTGAGCATTTGCTGGGCCTCGGTGAGCAGCTGCGCACGCAGCTCAATGCCGATACCGCGCTGTTGCTGCAGCTGATTGGCCGCGACGATTTGATGGCGAACGAAGCCTGGATCCGCGAATCCATTATGCTCAGAAACACTTATGTCGACCCGCTGCATATTCTGCAGGTCGAACTGTTGGCGCGGGTGCGGCATGCGCCGGAAACCGTCAACGACAATATCAAGCGGGCGCTGATGGTGACTATTGCCGGTATCGCCGCCGGGATGCGCAACTCAGGTTAAGCGTGCCGCGCTGTGTTGTGCTGCGTCGTCAGGCCGTGCCCTCAAGGCACGGCTTTTTTCTGTCTGTCAGCATGTTGTCAGCTGGTCCGGCAGTGGGTTCGGGCCGTATCGACAGGCCATTGAACGACTGGCGTGTGGTCGCCGTGACACGGTCGGCGCGACGTGGTCGCCACGACACGGTCGGCAAGCCAAAGCAGAACCCGCGCAATGAGGGTGGAGTACAGATGGTGAAATGGGCAGGCGGGGAAACGAAGCACAAGCTGACCTTGTTTTACGACGGAGATTGTCCGCTTTGTGTGCGGGAAATGCAGCAGCTGCGCCGGCTGGACCGGCAGCATGTCTTGCAGCTGGTCGATATTCAGCAGCCGGAAACAGCGCAGTTATTTGCGCAGATTGATCTGGCACTGGCCAGTCAGGTGCTGCTGGCGCTGACTGCCGATGGCCGGTTGCTGCGCGGGCTCGATTCCACTCATGCCGCCTGGTCGGCGATTGGTTTGGGTTATCGGACCGCCTGGCTGCGCTGGCCGCTGATCCGGCCTTTGGCTGATCTGGCTTACCGTTGGTTTGCTGCCAACCGTTACCGGGTGTCCCGCTGGCTGACCGGTCAGGCGCGTTGCAGCAGCGGCCAGTGCCGACGCTGAACCTCAGTGGCCGTACAGCCTTCAGCGGACGCTGGCTGTCATTCTGAACGGCGCACTCAGCTGGCGGCCCAGCTGCAGCGCAAAGCCGCCAGTTACATACAACAAGACCAGGCTGGCGAGCGTCAACTGACCCAGCGCCAACTGATGGCTGACCAGCGCCAAATCGGCCAGCCCGGCGTGCTGGCTGCACAGCTGACTGAACTGCAGGCTGGCCAGACTGCCAATCACCAGCGGAAAGGTCAGCGCAGCAAAACCCGGATGGAAGGATGCGCGCAGCAACCGTATCAGCAACAGCCAGACCAGCAGATTCAGCAGCATCGCCAGCATATAAAGGCCGGCGCAGAGCAGCAGGTCTGGCATCTGTTGCAGCTGGCGGCAATAGGCCAGATACGCGACTAAGGTCAGACTGGCCGGCGCTGCCAGAATCGCCAGCGTACTTTGCTGCGCCGCCGCCGGGGCCGGCAGCAGGATCAGCCGGTACAGCATCAGCGGCAGCAGCAGGGCAAACATCAGCGCGCCAAAGCCAAACAAGCCGGTGGCGAACGGAGTGGGGACCTGCGCCGGCGCACTGACCACGGCCACCAGAATACCAACCGGTGGCACAAACCAGCTCGGCAACATCTGGCTGAGCTGCCAGTGACGCAGCCGCGCCCGCAGAAAAATCAGCAACAGCAACAGGTGCAGCGCCACACCGGCCGACCACAGCACCAGCCGGACTGTGCCGCCAGTCGACTGACTGAGCACCAGCAACGCCATCGCCATGGTTGGGGCGACACTGCCGGCCAGCGGGTCCTGCAGTTGTTGCCAGCACAGTTTCGGGTCGGCCAGCAATTTCAGCGGTAACAATAACCAGAGTGCGCCCGCCAGCAGGCTCAGGCTCAGGCTGAACAGGCCGGCAGCGCCGCTGATTTGTTGCACCAGCTGAGCGAGGCTCGCCAGCCCTAACGTCAGGCCGGCCAGCGGGACTGGCAAAGTGGCAAGCGACTGGCGTAATAACTGAAACATCACAAACTCCTGCAGACATGCGCTGCCCGACATCAGATGCGGCTATTGTCGGCGCTTTCTTCGTTCAGTAATATCGAGTAATTCATTTGCATTTGTTTAGATAAACTAAATGGTGGGTTATGTATGAAATCAGCCTGCGCCAGCTGAAAGTCTTTGTGGTGGTGGCGGCAACGCAAAATCTCGGGCTGGCGGCGGCGCAGTTGTATCTGAGCCGGGGCGCGGTGTCGCAGGCGCTGAAAGCGCTGGAAGACAGCCTGGGCATGTTGTTGTTTGACCGTCAGGCGCAGCGGCTGCAGCTCAACAGCGCCGGCCGTCAGCTGTTGCCGCTGGCGCACGAAATGCTGGCCCGTCAGCAGCAAATCCAGCAGCTGTTTCGGCAGGACTCCGTGCTGACGCCGCTGCGGCTCGGCGCCAGCCGCACCATCGGCAACTACCTGCTGCCGGCGCTGCTGGCGACGCAACTGCAAGGGCTGATCGCCGCGCAAATCGAACAGCAGAACAGCCATTTATTGCAGCAGAAACTACTGAGTTACGAGCTGGATGTGGCGCTGATTGAGAGTGACAGCCTGCTGCCGGGCCTGAGCCGTCTGCTATGGCGCCGCGACCAGATGAAGCTGATTTGCCCGCCCGGCCATCCGCTGGCCGGCCAGCAGGCCGACTGGGCGGCGCTGAGCGGCAGTGCCTTTGTGTTGCGTGAGGTGTTTTCCGGCAGCCGTGAGCAGTTTGACCAGCAACTGGCGCCGCATCTGAGGGGTTATCAGCTGGCGTTTGAACTGACCAGTCTGGAAGCCATAGTCGCGGCGGTGGCGGCCGGCGCCGGCTTGTCTTTGGTGTCTGCGCTTGCTTGTCAGGGCGCGTTGGCGCGGCAGGAAGTGGCGGAAATCAGCCTGCCGGCGCCGTTGTGGCGCCAGCTGTGGATTTGTTATCCGCCGGCGAATCAGCAATTACCGGCGCTGCAGCAGCTGATCCACAGGCTGACGGCGGCAGCCGATGGCGGCTGATGCCAGCCCGTATTCAGCCAATGCCCGCTCAGGCCGCCGGTTCAGCCGGTTTTGGATTCAGCGTGCGCTCTTTGAAATCCTGCAGGCCTTTTTGGATCAACTGATAAGTCTCGTCGATATCGTCAGCGACTTTGCCGTCGAGTTTTTGCAGGCTTTTCAGAATATTGCGTGCATCTTCAAACCCTTTGTCGATACCGCCGCCGATGTGCGTCAGAAACTGATCCATGCTGTCTTCGTCGCTAAGGCCTGGGTTGCGCTCACGAAAAGCGCTGTAGAAGTTGGTGGCAAAACCGACGATGCGGTCTGCGGTGGCCTGCGGCGAGGTGTCTTCACTGGCGTAAGGATTATTGTTTGACGGGCTTTCCACGCTCGCGCTGTCCGTGGCGGGCTTTTGCTCGGCCAGCCGTTTTTCTACCGCGTCTGAGACGGAGCGATACAGCAGCGACATGGCTTTGTTGTCGGATTTGACGCTGAGCGACAGCTGGTTGTCCAGAATGGTCTGGTTCAGTTGTTGCCGGTTAGCGGCCGACAGCTCGCTGGCGCTCGGTTTTTTGCTTTCTTCGGTTTTTTGGGTGGCGGCTTGCTGGGCCGTGCTTTGTTGCGTTGGGCTGGTCTGTGGGCTGTTGCTTTGATAACGACTGGCGACAGCATTTTGGCTGGGTTGGATACTCATGGTGGCGTTCCTTTGGCGATGGCAGTCAGACTATAGCTGCGTTATCGGCAGGAAATTGCCATAACTTGAGCAAAAAATTGCCGGTTCAGGCATTTTTTCTGTAAAGCCGCGCTGAACCGGCGTCGGCCGTTAAAAACCCGTCTCGAACCAGGCAGTGCCGGAGACGATTTCGTAAGTGCCGTTGCTGTACAACACAGTCGCACCAATGTTGTGTTCGCTGTACGGCCAAATCTGAATGGTACAAGTGGTGCTGGTGGCGGAGCAGCTCTGGCCGGCCGGTAACTGCCAAATTACCTGACTGACCGAAGTCGCCAGATTCTGAATGCGGATGCTGACATTGGCGGGTTTATTGTCCAGCGTAAAGCGCATGCCAAAACAGTGTTGCGTCCAGCTGTTGTTTTGCGGGGTCTGCAGACGACATTCCAGATTGGCGGCCTGAGCGCCGCTGCTCAGGCCAGCCAGTAACAATAAAGCGATAAGTGTTGATTTTTTCATGACAAAGTCCTTGGTCAGTTGAATTGCCGGTTTTTTAACCGGCTGCCAAAGACGCTACAGCCATCACCGCTCGCCGAACATCCGGCCTTTGCAGAAATCAAAACAATATCAAGTGTCTGTCACTGTTTTATTAAAAGGGACATGGCTGGTATTGGCGGATACCGGCAGAAGCGGCCTGGCGCAACAGGCGCTGGCTTGCGACCGGCACTGGCAGCGCCGGCAAATCGGGCAAGGCATCGGCCGGGTTGCCGCTGATCACTTCGTACAGCAGATAACTGGTCAGCAGCACGCCGGCTGGCGCCGCATGATTGCCGTCGCTGCTGTACAGCCGGATGTCCGGCCACTGCGCAATCACCGCATCCCAGACTGGCCCGATTGGGGCGACACAGGCCGCCTGTACCGCCGCGATTTGCCGGTGCAGCTGAAAGACCCGGCTGCCTTCTTCCCGGTTACCGGCGCGTGGATGCTCCGGATACAGCACAGGCGTGACGCCTTTGGCTTTGGCCAGTGCAATCCATTGTTGCGCGGCCTCCGTGGAGTAATGGTAGAGCCCGCTGGTTGAATATTTTTGTGCCTGCAGGATTAAGTGGCTCCAGGGCTGAGATGCGAGCTGCTGCTGGCTGACGCTGTCGCCCAGACGCTCATCGAGATAGGTGGCGCCACGGGCCAGCGTTGTTGTTGCCGGCTGGCCGGTGCCTGTTTGCAGCAGCAGCTGCAGCATACGGGGCAAATCGCCGGCGGAATGGCTGTTGCCAAACAGCAGGATGGTTGGTGGTGCCACAGTGCGATTGTCTGGCACCGGCAGATTTTCCAGCGCCCATGCCGGGGGCGGCACCGGTGTTGTTGGGTTGCCTGCGGTGGGCGGCAGCTGCGGTGTCGGGCTTTGTGCGCTGCCACCGCAGCCGCAAAGCAGGACAAAACCGAGCCATAAAACAGGGGTGATTGGGTGCATCCGGCTGATCTCCGTTGATTTCTCAGCGGATCACAGTAACAGCCAACACGTTAAACCGGCGTTGGCCGTGACCAGCGGGGGCAAGTCAGGGATGGTCGAGCAGCCGGGCTTCAGCGCCTTTCGGGTCCATTGCGGGCCGAAAGGCGCTGCTTCAGAACTCCTGGACTGCCGGACGCAACACGATTTCGTTGATGTCGACGTCCGCCGGCTGTTCCACCGCATACGCGATAGCACGGGCCACCGAGTCGGCCGGGATCTGGTTGTTCTGGTAAAAGGCTTCAACAAAAGCTTTGCTGTCGCCGTGCTGACTGCCGTGTTTGAGCTCAGATTCCACCGCACCGGGGGAGATGACAGTGGTGCGGATGATGCCGCCTACTTCGTGGCGCAGCCCTTCGCTGATGGCGCGCACCGCAAACTTAGTACCGCTGTACACAGTGCCGCCCGGGCTGAATACCTTAGTGCCGGCCACGGACGAGATATTGATAAAGTGGCCGCTTTGCTGCGCTTCAAACACCGGCAGTGCGGCGGCGATGCCGTACAACACCCCTTTGATGTTGATGTCGATCATGCGGTCCCATTCGTCGGTCCGCCCTTCGCGCATCGGCGCAATCGCCATCAGACCGGCGTTGTTGATCATCACATCCAGCCGGCCGTAGGTACTGACCGCCAGCGCCACCGCGGCCTGCAGCTGTGCTGCCTGGGTGACATCCGCCAGCTGCACCACGGCCTGGCCGCCGGCAGCTGTGATCCGTTGTTGCAATTGCGCCAGCCGGTCCTGCCGGCGGGCCACCAGCACCAGTCGGGCACCACGGCTGGCCAGCAGTTCAGCGGTGGCTTCACCCAGGCCACTGCTGGCGCCGGTGATCAGAATCACTTTATTTTCTACAGACATCGTTTCGCTCCTTTGGTTGGTGGACAAGGACTGGCTGTTGCGGGTCGCAGGCCGGTCGTTGAGAGCCATTCTGCCGTGCTGTACTTCGCCTGAAAATGGAATTAAATTGACATCAGAATTCCTTAAATTGGAATAATCCCATGAATAAACTGGAACTGTTACGGCTGTTCTGCAGCGCGGCTGAGGTCAGCAATTTTAAAGAAGCGGCCCGTTTGCAGGCGGTGTCGCCGCAGACGGTGACCCGCGCTGTGCAGCAGCTGGAACAGCTGACCGGCGAGTTGCTGTTTCATCGCAATACCCGTCAGGTAAGGCTGACGCAGTTTGGCGAACAGCTGGCGGAGCAGGGGCGTCAGCAACTGGAGCAACTGGACAAGTTGCTGCGCCCGATCAGCCAGCCCAAAGAGCAGGCCAGTGGCGTGGTGCGGCTGACCGCTCCCCATGCCTTTCGCGAAGTACTGTTGCCACTGCTCAGTGAATTTTGCTGCCAGTACCCTGAGATCCGGCTGGATTTACGCTTTGCCGATCAGCACAGCGCCCTGGTCGACGAGCAAATTGATTTAGGCCTGCGGATTGGCGTGCTGCGCGACCAGAGTTTTGTCGCGGCCGAAGTGGGCGTGATGTCGCTGCTGCTGGTCGCCAGCCCGGCATATCTGGCGGCGCAGGGGCAGCCTGACAGCCAGGCGGCGCTGGCACAGCACCGGTTTACCGGTTTGCTCGACGAGGCCACGGGCCGGCCCTGGCTGTTTTATACAGAGCAGGACAAAGTCTGGCAGCCGCCGGCTATCCATTGGCTGGCCAATGATGCGTTCAGTGAGTTACATGGTTGTCTGGCCGGGATTGGCATCAGCCAGCAGCCGTATTTTTTGCTGGCGCCTTATCTGGCCGATGGCCGGCTGGTGAGGCTGTTGCCTGAGCTGGAACCCGCGCCCTGGCCGGTCAGTCTGTACCGGCCGCAGCGTGGGCCGGTGCCGCTGCGAATCCGGCTGCTGTTTGATTTTTTGCGCAGCCGGCTCAGCGCACATCCAATGCTGCGTCCGGCCTGACATCA
>CBINNO010000201.1:0-7356 GCA_966252055.1 uncultured Rheinheimera sp.
ACCGGATCTTCATGCTGCATGCTGACCACGAGCAAAACGCTTCAACATCAACCGTGCGTCTGGCCGGCTCTTCTGGCGCGAACCCTTACGCCTGTATCGCTGCCGGTATCGCGTCACTGTGGGGCCCTGCGCACGGCGGTGCCAACGAAGCCTGTCTGGTGATGCTGCAGGAAATCGGCTCTGTTGAGCGTATTCCGGAGTTCGTCGCCCGCGCCAAAGACAAAAATGATTCATTCCGTCTGATGGGTTTTGGTCATCGCGTCTACAAAAACTTTGACCCACGCGCCAAAGTGATGCGTGAAACCTGCCATGAAGTGTTGAAAGAGCTGAACATCAAAGATCCACTGCTGGATGTCGCCATGGAGCTGGAGCGTATCGCACTGTCAGATCCGTACTTCATCGAGAAGAAACTGTACCCGAACGTCGATTTCTACTCAGGCATCATCCTCAAAGCGATTGGCATCCCAACCAGCATGTTCACGGTGATTTTCGCCATGTCACGCACTGTTGGCTGGATCTCGCACTGGGATGAAATGCTGTCAGACAAAGGTCACAAAATTGGCCGTCCACGTCAGATGTACACCGGCTATACCAAACGTGATTTCGTGAAGAAATCAGCACGTTAATTAAAAACGCCACGCCGACAGCGTCACGCTGTCGGTGACGCAAAGCAAAAAAGCGGCTGCGGCCGCTTTTTTATTTACGCAAGCATTCAGGCAGGCTCTGTCCAGATAGCACTGTCACCCCATCCCCTTGTCGCATCGATGAAAACAGGGCAAAATTGCGCCCTTTTCTGCCAACCTGAGTACATCGTTTGTCAGCCGCCCAGCTCCCAGCCACATCCGCAGCAGCGCACAGCCCGGCGATGGTCGCCGCTGATTTTCGCGCAGGTTTTGCCTTTTTCCGCCAAACACCGGACTGGGTCTATCTGGATAACGCCGCCACCACCCATAAGCCCGATGCGATGATTGAGGCAATGACGGCGTTTTATCAGGGCTTTAACAGCAATGTGCACCGCTCCGGCCATGGCCTGGCCGACCAAGCCACCGCTGCGTTTGAAGCGGCGCGCCACACTGTGTTGGCTTATTTGGGCGCTGACAGCCAGCATCAGCTGATTTGGACATCCGGTGCCACTGAAGCTTTTAATCTGCTGGCGCACGGCCTGCTGGGCTCTGTGCTCAAAGCCGGCGACCGCGTGTTGCTGACGGCACTGGAGCATCATGCCAACATAGTGCCCTGGCAATTTTACGCAGAAAAAGCCGGCATTATTCTCGACGTGGTGCCGCTGACCAGCGACAACCGGCTCGACCTGACCGTATTTGAACAGTGGCTGGCACGAAAACCCAAAGTGGTCAGCGTCAGCCATGTCAGCAATGGCCTGGGTCATATCCAGCCGGTGCAGCAAATGGTCCGGCAGGCCAAAGCGGCCGGCGCACTGACCATCATTGACGGCGCGCAGGGCATCACCATCGGCAGCCCTGCAGTGGCAGCGCTTGACTGCGATTTTTATCTGTTTTCCGGCCATAAACTCTATGGCCCAACCGGCATCGGCGGGCTTTGTGGCAAAACTGCAGCACTGGAGCTGCTGACCCCACTCAGATACGGCGGTGAGATGATTAAAACCGTCAGTTTCACCGGCACCAGCCTCAATCAGCTGCCTTACCGGCTCGAAGCCGGCACGCCGCATATCGCCGGTGCGATTGGCCTTGCTGCTGCCGTCCGGTATCTGCAGCAATTTGACGCCGCGATGCTGTGGCAACATAAGCAGCAGCTGCTACACCGGCTCTGGCTGGGATGCCAGGCAATCGAACCATTGCAACTGCTGTCCGGCCTTGCCGACAACGCCGGCATTGTCAGTCTGGTGTTACCTGGCGAACACCCGGCCGATGTCGCGCAGCTGCTCAGTCAGCAACAAGTAGCCGTGCGCGCCGGCACACATTGCGCCATGCCTTTGTTTGCGGCTATTGGCCAGCGGGGCACCGTGCGGTTGTCGCTGGCGCCTTACAATACAAGCGATGAAGTGGACCGCGCATTGGCCGCATTACGCCAGGCAGTGGAGCTGTTTAACTGATGACTGGATTTGCTGAACAACGCGCCTATCTGGCTGGCCGGGCGGATTTATACGCTCAAGTCAGCCAAAGCCGGGACTGGCAGACGAAGTACCGCACCCTGATGCTGGCAGGCAAAGAATTACCGCCGCTGCCCGCTGGGCTTAAACGGGATGAGCTGCGGGTAGAAGGCTGCGAATCAGCCGCCTGGCTGGTACATCTGCAGGAACAGGGTTGCCACTATTGGGGCTTTGACAGCGACGCCCGGATCATCAAAGGCATTGTCAGCGCCCTCCTTTGCAAGCTCAACGGCAAAACCGCCACCGAGCTGCAGGCGCTTGATCTCAGTGCTCTTTTTGGCCAGCTCGGGCTTAATCAGGGCCTGTCGCCGTCGCGCAACAATGGCGTGGCGGCGGTACTGGCACGCATCGGCGCCCAGCTGCACGGCTGATCCTGCCGGTTTTCATAGCAAGCGTTGTGTTAATCCGCCGACGCTGCGGGCGCTTGAGCCTGGGCTTTATCCGCCAGTTTTTTCAGCAAGCGGCCGACCGCGACAAAAGCAAAGCTGGCAGTCACCACAGTCACAGCCCCAAAGCCACCGCTACAATCAAGCCGCATGCCAGCGCTGCCTTCAGCAGCTTCAGGTTTGGCCTGACAGACTGAGCCGTCCGCTTTCGGGTACTTCAGCTGTTCGGTAGAAAACACCGCATCGATACCAAAACGCCGTTTCGGATTGCGGCTGTAGTTGTAGTCGCGTCGCAGGTTATTGCGCACCTTGGCCAGCAAAGGGTCGTAGACCGTCTGCGACAAATCAGCCAGCTGAATTTGAGTCGGATCCAACTGACCACCGGCGCCGCCAATAGTCACCAGCGGAATTTTTTGCCGTTTACAGTGCGCGATCAATGCCGTTTTTGCTTTCACTGAGTCGATACAATCAACCACATAGCTGAATTCTGTCGTCAGCAACTGGGCCAGGTTGTCAGTCGTGACAAAATCTTCGACTTGCGACACCACACAATCCGGATTGATGTCGCGAATACGGGCGGCCATCACCGCAACTTTGTCCTGACCAATAGTCGATTGCATGGCATGCAGCTGGCGATTGGTGTTGCTGATACAGACATCGTCGAGGTCAATCAGCGTGATCTGGCCAATCCCGGAGCGCGCCAGCGCTTCAGCGGCCCAGCTGCCCACCCCACCAATGCCAATCACGCAGACATGGGCAGCGGCAAAAGCGTCCAGCGCTTTGATCCCATACAGGCGGCCAATGCCGGCAAACCGTTGCAAATACTCAGACATCATCTTCCTCACCGGCAGCAAAGGCTGCCATATTTTTCGGCTGCGGCCATGACAGCAGCCAAGGCTGTGCCCAGTGTTCATCGAGTTGCCTGACCACCCGCGGATGAGCAAACCACTGGCCCGCCGTGGGCGGGCAAAAAAACTGCATGCTTTCGCCCTGCCAGTCAAAGCGTAGCGCACAGGCATGCAGATAGACGCGGTCGGCAGTATCGCCCTGATATAACAAATCACCGGCAATAGGCGCGCCTTGTGATTTCAATGCAACCCGCAGTTGATGGGTCTTGCCGGTCAAAGGCTTGAGCAAAAACAAGCGCGCACCGGCTGGCAGATCCGCCGGCACCGGGTCAAAACCCGCCGAAATAAAATAAGTCAGTGCCGGATTGCCCACCGTCGTCAACAGTTTATAGGCGCCACGCCGGGCCGGCACCATGTCCCCTTTGACCCAGCCTTGTTTCTGTTTTGGCTTTTGCAACGACAACGCCAGATAGAATTTTTCCACCTGGCGCTGGCGAAACAGTTCGGTCAGCGCGGCGGCCGCAGCGGCATGGGTCGCGAGCAGCAGCAAACCCGAGGTCACTTTGTCCAGCCGGTGCACCGGATAGAGCGGCTGCCCCAGTGCTTTTTCGGCCAACACCACCAGACCCGGACCTTGCTCTGAGTGAAAACTGATGCCAGGTGCTTTATCCAGCACCACAAAATCAGCGTGACGCGCAACAAGCAAAAAGGCGGCGCTTGGCGAAGCGGGATCTGCCGTCATTTGTACTCAGGCCTGTAAACTGCGGGCATAAAGACGGGCTTTTTCCAGATCAGCCGGTGTGTCGACGCCTGCAGCTGGTACTTCGCGGGCATCCGCCACATGAATGGCTTCACCCTGCCACAGCACCCGCAACTGCTCAAGACATTCAATCTGCTCAAGTTGTGACACCGGCCAGCGGACATAATCCTGAATAAAACCAGCACGATAAGCATAAATACCAATATGACGGCGGTACAGCCTGGCTATCTCATCACTGAATTTATCGTCGCGGTCAAACGGCACCGCGGCACGGCTGAAATACAAGGCATAACCCTGATGGTCGGTCACCACTTTGACAATATTCGGATTATGCAGCTCTTCAGCGGCGCCAAGCGGCACCGCTAAAGTAGCCATCCGCGCTTTTTGCTGCTGACTGAGGTTATTCGCAACCTGGCGGATAATCGCCGGCGGAATAAAAGGCTCGTCGCCCTGCACATTGACCACCACAGTGTCCGCACTGAGCCCCAGCGCACTGACCACTTCGGCCAGCCGCTCAGTACCGGAATTGTGACTGGTAGCCGTCATCAGCACGTCGGCGCCAAAAGCGCGGCCGGCCTGTAGTACCCGTTCATCATCAGTGGCGATCACCACTTGGCTGGCACCTGATTGCATCGCCTGGCGCCAGACCCGTTCCAGCATACTCTGGCCTTCAATATCGGCCAGCGGCTTGCCCGGCAGGCGACTGCTGGCGTAACGCGCCGGGATCACCACTACGAACGCCATTGTTCTGCCTCGTCTGCTGACAATTCAGTGCTTTCTGTCGCCAGCAGCACCGGAATGTCCTGCGCTATGGGGTAAGCCAGCCGGTCAAAAGTACAAATCAGCCGTCGCTGCTCTTTATCGAGCTTCAGCCGTCCCTTACACAGCGGACAGGCAATAATGTCCAGTAACGCGATATTAAAAGCCATCAGAACTCCCTGCCGCAGTCAATGACTGCGGAATTGATCAAGTGCAGCAAGACGCTGCAGAATTTGTTGTTCCACCGCCGGCGGCAGTACCGCTTGTACCGGCAGGTAATACCAGTCGGGTCTGGCAAAAGCGCGACATTTAACCGCATCTTTTTCGGTCATCAGTACCGGGCCGGCTATCTCACTGAGATCTGCGGCAACAAACGGATGATGATCGGCAAACCAGTGACAATCCACCACCTGATAACCAAGGCTTTGCGCGGTGGCGGCGAAACGCTGCGGATTGCCAATGCCACTGACCAGATGCACGGCCTCACCAGCACGCAATGGCGCCGCACCGACGCACAAAGGCTCAGCACCTTCTGCTGCGAGCACAAAACTGCCATGGGTCTGTCGCACCAGGCTGGCGTCACGCAGGATGCCGTTACTGAGCACCACATCGGCCAGGGAGAGCCGCCAGCGGCCTTCGCGCAGCGGGCCGGCCGGCAACAACAAGCCATTGCCAAGACCGCGGCTGGCGTCTATCAGGACTATCTCCAGGTCCCGCTGCAAGCGGTAATGCTGCAAGCCATCATCACAGATCACAATATTACAATCCGTTGTTGCCAGCAGAAACTGGCCAGCCTGGACCCGGTCGGGGAAAATCACCACCGGGCAACCACTGCGCTGCGCCAGCAACAGCGGCTCATCGCCACAATCTGTTGCCGCATCTTGTGGACTCACCCGCCGCGGCGCGTCTAATTGCACGCCATAACCCCGGCTGATAATGCCGGGCCGCCAGCCGTGCGCTTTTAACAGCTCACATAACCGCAAAGTCACCGGCGTTTTGCCGGTGCCACCGACACTGATATTACCGACCACAATCACCGGCGCCGGCAAGCTGGAACGGGTCAGCAAACCACTGGCAAATGCCCGCCGGCGCAGCCCGCTCAGCAGCGCAAACAGCGCGCTCAGTGGCAGTAACAGCCAGGACCAGCCGAAACGGCGATACCAGCTGCGCTCCAGTGCATTCAAGCCTCTTCTCCGAACTGCATTTTGTACAGACTGGCATAATAACCATCGAGCGCCAGCAGCGATTTGTGGTCGCCACGTTCGACAATGCGGCCATTGTCCATCACCAGAATTTGGTCGGCTTTTTCGATGGTCGACAACCGGTGCGCAATGACCACGCTGGTGCGGTTTTTCAGCAGTTCATCCAGCGCGCCCTGAATTTTGCGCTCTGATTCGGTATCAAGCGCAGAAGTGGCTTCATCGAGGATCAGCACTGGTGCTTGTTTGAGCAAAGCCCGCGCAATGGCGATCCGTTGACGCTGACCACCGGACAACATCACGCCATTTTCGCCAATGACAGTATCAAGACCATGCGGCAACTGGCGGGCAAATTCGAGCACATGGGCTTTCTCGGCTACCAGCTCGAGTTGCTCACGGCTCAACTCCCCCTGATAGGCATAAGCAATGTTGTTGGCGATAGTGTCGTTAAACAACACCACCTGCTGTGAAACCACAGCCACCTGCCGGCGTAAACTCGCCAGCGTGCACTGCTGCACATTGTGGCCATCCAGCAAAATTTCGCCCTGAGTATGTTCGTAAAAACGCGGTAACAAGCTCGAAATTGTGGTTTTGCCACTGCCGGAGCGTCCGACCAAGGCGACGGTTTTACCAGCCGGCACTTCGAAGCTGATGTCATGCAACACCGTTTTGTCATGGCCCGGATAACTGAATGTCAGGTTGCGGACTGACAACTCGCCTTTGACCTGCTGCAAGACCACTGTGCCGGTATCCTGTTCTGTCGGTTCATCGAGCACGGCAAACACCGTTTTTGCAGCAGCCATGCCCTTCTGAAACTCGCCATTTACCGTGGTCAGCTGTTTCAGCGGTTTTAACAGCAACAACATTGACGTCAGAATTTCACTGAACTTACCGGGTGTCAGTGTCGCCAGCATCTCAGGAAAACTGGCCAGATAAATGACAAACGCCAACGCAAACGAGGCTATCAGCTGGATCACCGACACCGAAATTGCTCGGGTCGCCTCCAGTTTGACATCCAACTGACGGTTGCGGTTATTGACCCTGGAAAATCGGTCAAACTCCAACCGCTCGCCACCAAACGCCAGAATGACTTTATGGCCATTCAGCATCTGCTCGGCGCTCGAGGTCACATCGCCCATCGCCGACTGCATATTGTTGCTAAGCCGGCGAAAACGTTTGGACACTTCAGAGACAATCACCGCAATCAGCGGCGTGATCACTATAAAAATGGCCGACAACTGCCAGCTGTTATAGAACATCAGCGCCAGCAGACCGA
>CBINNO010000202.1:0-7354 GCA_966252055.1 uncultured Rheinheimera sp.
AGTAAAGCCAGATCCCATGAACAAAAACCGCCCGTCAGCTGACGGGCGGTTTTTTATGGACAAGCCAACCCAGTCAAATCAACAGGCTCAGGCCGCCGCCGCCGTCTGGCCAGTCTGCGCTTGCTGCAAAGTGCCTAAATCAAACTTCAGCTGGCGGTCGGCACAATCGAAGTACTTGTCGTCATGCGTGACCGCGATCACCGTTTTGCCCTTGGCTTTTAACCAGGGAATGATTTCGGTGTAAAACACATGGCGGAAGTGCGGGTCCTGATCGGCGGCCCATTCATCCAGCACATAAATCTCTTTGTCTTCCAGAATGGCAGACACCAACGCCAGACGTTTGCGCTGTCCCATCGAGTACTGCACCGATTTAAAGCCGTGCTCGTCACATTCCACCCGGTCCAGCAGGTCGAAGCGGGCCAGCAGGTCATAAGCCGCTGCCGGCGGGACTGCAGCCGCCTGTTGGTCCAGCAGAGCGTGATACAGGTAGAAATCAGGCAGAACTATGGCAAACTTGTCGCGATATGCAGTGATATTGTGCTGATCAAGCGGGCAATCATCCAGTGCAATATGGCCGCTGGTTGGCTGATACAAACCCAGCAGGGTATGGATAAAGGTGGATTTGCCGCTGCCGTTGCCGCCAGTGATAAACACTACTTCTCCTCTGTTGAGCTGCAGATCGAGCGCATTTAACGAAAACGTCTGCCCGGCGCCGCCGTAACGAAAGCCAACCTGATGAAAGTGGATGTGCTGCCAGCTGCGCTGCGCCGTGGTCACAACAGGTGTTTCAGTCTTGCCGGGAGCGGCCACTGGCTGCAGGTTCAGGCCTTCGATTTTTTTCAGCGAAACATTGGCCCGGACAATCGCCTGCCACAACCCCATCACATAGCTGAAAGGGCCGGTCAGATAGGTCAGGATCAGCAGATAACTCATCAGCAAATGGCTGGTTTGTAACAACTGACTGACGACAATGACGCCGCCGATAACCAGGAAAATCAGCGACTGACTGATATTGCGGTTAATGTCCCAGGAAAAACCATAACGACGCTCACTGTCTTTCAGCTGGTCCAGCTGTGGGCGCAGATTATGATCGAGATAATGCTGTTTGCGCTTGCTGTTCAGCGCCAGCTGTTTGGCACCTTCCAGCATGCCTTTGTAGCTCTCGAACATCTCATCCTGCCGGGCCCGCATCGCCGCTGCATCTTTGCTGATCCGCCGCATGATGGCATTGGCGAACAAACCGGCCAGGACGATGATGGTCATCAGCACCGCAAACACCATAGGCGACAGATAAAACAGATAACCAAAACAAGCTAACAGCAAAATGCTGTTGTAAATAAACGCCGGCATTTCAGCCAAAGCGCTCGCAATCGCATTGACGTCATTGGTCAGCACATTGTACAGCCTTGGCCGGCCGGCCTTCTCCAGCGTGGTAAAGTCGCTTTGTAAGATCCGCTGGATCAGCGACAAGCGCACCGCCAAAATCGATTTGGAGGTAAAAAACGACAACGCATAGCTGGTCAGCATCGAACTGACGAACAGAAACAGCCATAAGCCGGCGTATTGCAATCCCGTTGTCAGGTTAAAACCCTGCTCACCACTGCTGCCGATCAGGTGAAACAAACCCAGCGATGCCAGTGCCGTCAGCAGACTGAGGCTGCCGGACAACAGCAGGATCCATTTAAATTTTTTCGCGAAGGAAAACAGCATAAGGTTTACTCCGGCAGGTGGTTGTAAGCGCGGCTGTTGATAGGGTCGCGCTCGACCGGGTCGCCCATCGAGACCAGCACCCGGCGTTTGCCTTTAAATGGCGCCCGGCCGTGCGACACCAGCATGTTGTCCATCAGCAGCAAATCACCCGGTTGCCAGGCAAAGGCCACCATGGCTTTTTGGTAGGCGGCGTTGATGTGGGCGATGACGTCGTCCGGGATAGGGCTGCCGTCGCCGTACAAAGTGTTGTAAGTCAGCGCTTCTTCGCCGAACTGCGATACCAGTTCCTTGCGGATCACCGGGCAGAGACTGGACGGATGCCAGAACGCGGCGTGGTTAAACCAGACTGGTTCGCCGGTCTGCACATGGCGGCGAATCGCCGGCCGCACCTGGCGGGTGCGGATATGATGTTCGTCGAGAATTTGCAGCTCAATCGCCGCCTGCTGGCAATAGGCTTTCACCACATTGATGTCGTCGGTGTTAAAGGCTTTTTGCCATGAAGGGCCAAGGCCATTGCCGTAGTTGCGCACCAGCATCCAGCCCAACTGCTCAAATTTGGCTCTGATGTCCGGGTCGATAAAGCTCAGCACCTGCCGCACGTCGGCGATCGGGGTGGCACCGCCTTCTTCGGCGGCAATCAGGCAGCAAAAGGCAATCTTCATCGGCCATTGGGTGATGTACGACAGCTCATTGTGCTGGGCAATGCTGAGTTCGGACGGGAATTCGGTCGAAGTGTAAGCGCCTTTGCCGAGGTCCGTTCTGGGCGTGGCGCCTTCCATGTATTTGGCCAGCACCGGAATAAACCGGGCCGCCGCTGCTCTGAAGCTGTCTTCGTCGTTGATGGCGAAACCACGCAGTAACAGCGCGCCGTCACGCTGTAAATAGCCGGTCAGTTCAGTGCTGTGGTTGCTGATCCAGGCAGCGGCGTCCAGGTTTGGCTCGGCCGCTTCAATCAGCAGGGGCAGCGGCTTGTCGGCAAATAATGGCGCGATGCGGACCTGTGGCTGGCGGGTCATTGCTTTGGTGTCAAACGTCAGGCCTGCGTCAAAGCTGTGGCTGGTTTGAAAATCCTGGCCGGTCGAAAAATCTGTCATGGTAAAATCCTCATTATTTAACTAGTTGATACTGTTGATTAAATTGTTTTCTGATAACTGCAGGCTTTGTTCGACCGCCGCGGCGATTGCGGGGCTCAGCGCCGGGCCGACGATACTGAAGTGGTCGCTGTCCGGCATGCGCAGCAGCGTCAGCGCCTCGCAATAAGACGACCACAAGGCCGTTTTTGCGTGGTTGGCTGCGGCGATCAGCAGGCAAGGGCGCGCACTCTGTTGCATCGGGTGCCGGCGCAGCAGCTGATGATTGTGTTTGAGCACCGCCAGCTGATGCTGCCAGTGGGCCAGGCTGAGGCCGGCAAACTGAGGGTGTTGCTCAGCCGCCAGTTCACTGAAGCGTTGCAGCGCCTGCTGTTCTGTCATGCCTGCACCCAGCTGTTGCGCGTTGTCCGGCAGCCGGATGCCGAGCTCGGCCGCCATCGACGCTATCAACGCCAACCCATTGTTTTGCTCTGAGGTGGTTGCTGTCGCCGGCTGGCTGGGATACGCATCGATCATCACCACCTGAATGGTCTCGTCGCCCTGCGTGGCCGCCAGACGCTGCATTTCATGGGCGATCACGCCGCCCATCGACCAGCCGACCAGACAAATCGGCTGACCGGGCGCCGCCTGACGGGCAAGCGCCAGATAGTCGCTGGCCATTGTGGTCAGATCTGGCCAGCGTCGTCCGTCGCATTGCAGGCCAAACACCGGCAGTTGTGGCTTCAGCGCCTGCAGCAGATGGCGATAACAAAACAGCTGACCACCCACCGGATGCAGCAAAAACAGCACCGGCATGCCGGCCTGGCCTTGTTGTAAGCGGGTCAGCGTGCCGCTTTGCTCAGCAACCAGCGCCGCCGGGCTGCGCTGTAAAGCTTCGATAGCTGCCGCCTGCGCTGCAATCGTCTGGCAGGCAAACACCTGCGCCGCCGGAAAGGGCACGGCCAGTTGCTGCTGAATACGGCTGGCCAGCAGCAAGGCCAGCAGCGAATTGCCGCCGCTTTCGAAGAAATTGGCCTGGCAACTGAGCGCGGGCGTGGCAGCAAGCGCCAGCACCTCGGTCCAGATCGCTACCAGTTGTTGCTGCAGCGCTGTGCTGGCCGGCTGATAGTCCGTGTGGATCTCTGCCAGCAGCAGGCGCGGCGGCTGCACGGCGGACTGCTGCAACTGCCGGTGCTGTGCCGGCTGTTGTGGTGACTGTTGCCCGGCGACAGGCGGCCCCAGTTGCTGCAGAGGGATGGCAGCTGTCTGTTGAGCGGCCAGCGCCGCCATGCCGTTGAGCAACTGACACAACTGCTGGCAGAGCTGCTGCATCAGGCCGGGTTCAAACAGGGCACTGTCATACACCAGCGCCACTTCGCTTTGGGCGCCAGCAAGGCGAATGCTGACGTCCAGATCAAATTTGCAGCTGGCCGTGTCAGCAGACAGCGGAGTGAGCTGCAACCCGGTCTGCGCCGCCAGTGCATCGGTGGTGGTGCTGTCGGCGTTTTGATGCACCGTCAGCATGATCTGGAACAGCGGCGTCACGGCCGTTTTGCGCGGCACTTTCAGCGCGTCGACCAAAGTGTCGAACGGCAATTCCTGCTGCCCCAGCGCGGCCAGATTGACGCTGCGGATATGTGCCAGATAAGCGTCCAGCGTGGCAAAGCCGGTCTGACAGCGCAGCACCAGTGTATTGACGAAAAAGCCGAGCAAAGGCTCAAGCCCGGCCTGGGTGCGGCCGGCCACCGGTGTGCCAATCACGATATCGTCGCTCTGGCTGCAGCGGGACAGCGCCAGCGCGAGTGCGGCGTGCGCCAGCATAAAAGGCGTCATCTGGTGCTGGCGGGCCAGCCGCAGCAGGCCCTCACCACTGGCCACATCGAGCGTACCTGACACACTGGCAGCGCTTTTTGACGGCCGGGCTGGCCTTGGCTGGCGCAGCGGCAACTGATGTTCCAGCGGCATGCCGCTCAGTTGCTGTTGCCAGTATGCCAGCTGACTGTGCCGGGCCGGGCTTTGCAACCAGTCTTGCTGCCAGCAGGCGTAATCACGGTATTGCAGCGCCAGCGCCGGCAAGCCGTCGGGTTCCCCATGCACCGCCGCCTGATACAGCCGGAAAAATTCCTGCCGGAAGATGGCCATCGACCAGCCATCCATCGCGATATGGTGGAAGCTGAAGATCAGCACGCCCTCAGCACCGGCAGTCTGCAGATAGCTGCAGCGGATCATCAGGTCTTGGGCCAAATCAAAGGACGTCACGCTTTCGGTATTTAGCAGCTGCTGCACCGCCGCTTGCCGGCGCTCTGGTGGCAGTGCGGACAAGTCCTGATGGCGGATAGTCAGAGCCGGCGCGTCCTGCACTTGCTGGCGGGGGCCTTGTTCGGTCCGGACATAAACCGTGCGCAAAATCTGATGCCGCCGGACTATTTGCTGCAGTGCAGTATTGGCGGCATCCAGCCTGATGTCGCCGTCAACCTGCAAGGCCAGCGTGATGTTGTACTCCGGCGAGCCCTGCTGCAGCGCGTCAATGGTCCATAACCTTTGCTGCGCGCTGGACAGCGGATACAGGCCCTGGCCGGACTGCTGCGGCCGGATGGCAGGGATTGCCGCACCGATTGCCGCAGGAATAGGCTGAGCGCTGGCTGGTGCGGTGCCGGACGCCGCAGTGCCGGTCGTTCCGGTTTGGGCAGTCTCAGTGTCAGAGGTCCCGGCGCTGGCGGCTGCGCTGATCCGCGCGGCCTGGCTCGCCAGTGTGGTGGTCTGGAACCAGGCTGACAGCGGTAAATCCACCGCAAAGGTCTGGCGGATGCGGGTTGCCAGCTGCACGGCCAGCAACGAGTGTCCGCCCAGCCCGAAGAAGTCGGCGCTGGTGCTGAGAGTGGCGGCCGGCAGATCCAGCAATTGTGCCCAAATCTGCTGTAGTTGCAGCTCAGTGGCGCTCTCAGGCGCATGAAAGCTGCCTTCAGCCTGCGCGCTGAGTTGCTCCAGTAACGCGCGCCGGTCCAGTTTGCCGGTTGGCGTCAGCGGCCAGTGGTCAATCAGCTGCACCTCCGGCACCATGTAGGCCGGCAGGCGCGCTGCCAGCGCCTGTGTCAGGTTAGCCGGGCTGGCCGTTTCGGCGGTTTTGAGCCGGACAAAAGCGATCAGTCGTGCCATTTGGCCGGGCCGGGCATGACACAGCACCAAGGCGCCATCAACGGCCGGCAGGCTGCACAGTTCAGTTTCTATTTCACCCGGCTCAATCCGCAGACCACGGATCTTGAGCTGATTGTCGGCGCGGCCGACAAACACCAGATTGCCGTCATCGAGCTGGCGCACCAGGTCACCGGAACGGTACAGCCGCGCACTGCTGCCGGGCCGTGCCGGGTCGTGGTAGGGGTTTGGCACAAAACGCTCGGCGGTCAGCGCCGGCGCATTGAGATAACCGAGCGCGAGGCCCACACCGCCGATATAAAGTTCGCCGACCGCACCGGGCGGCAACAGACGCTGCTGCGCATCCAGCACCAGCAGGCTGGTGTTGCGGCAGGCTTTGCCAATCATCAGGTTGTCCCCGATGAGGGCAAAGGCACTGTTGACGCCGGTTTCGGTCGGGCCATAGGCATTGAGCAGCCGGGTGCCGTGTTTGCGGGTATAACGCAGCAGTTTGGCCAGCGTGGCCGGCGCAATATCGTCGCCGCTTGAGATCAGCTGCACCGGATGGTCACCGAGGGCGTCCACCACCAGTTCCAGCAAGTGCGGCACGGCGTTTAACACTTGCACACCGTGGCGGACCACGAGGCCGGCCAGCTGTTGCAGGTCACCCATGTCGGCGGCGGTTGCCACCACCACAGGTTTGCCGGAGGCCAGGCACACCAGCCCTTTTAATGAAGCGTCAAAGGCAAAAGACGACAGCCACAACCAGGGCGCGTCGATCGGGTCCTGCAGCAGTTCTAACTGTTCGGCAAATTCGACTTTGAAGGACTTCAGCGTGCCGTGGCTCTGACAAACGCCTTTGGGCCGGCCGGTCGAACCCGAGGTGTAAATCACATAAGCCGGCTGCTGCGCCGGGTCGCCGTCAAACAGCAGCGGTAAATCCGTCACCGGCTGACCGGACAGCGCGTCGAAACCGACCTGCTGTAGCGTCGTGCCGGCAAAGAGCCCATGCAGATGCGATGGCCGCAGCACAGTGCTGAGGCCGGCGTCCTGCATGATGTAGCGCAGCCGCTCGGCCGGGTAAGCCGGGTCCAGCGGCACATAAGCAGCACCGGCTTTTAAAATGGCCAGAATACCGGCCACCATCTCGACCGACCGTTCAGTACACAGGCCAACCAGCATGCCGGGTTTGACCGCACATTGCGTCACCAGGTGATGCGCCAGCTGGTTGGCACGGGCATTGAGTTCGCCATAACTAAGCTGCTCAGCACCGCAATACAGCGCAATACGCTGCGGCGTAGCCGCTGCAATGGCGGCAAAATCCTGCTGCAGGCAGACCTCTGGCTGATAATCGACCCAGCGGTTGTTGTGTTGCCACAACAGGTTGTGCTGCTCTTGTGCCGACAGCAGCGGCAGGCTGCTCAGCGCAATAGCGCTGGCCG
>CBINNO010000203.1:0-7326 GCA_966252055.1 uncultured Rheinheimera sp.
GTCAGTCTGGCTTATGACGACGCCCTGCCCAGCCAGCTGGATGTGGCGATCCCACAGCTGGATAAGGCCAATCTCAAAGGCAGTTTTTATCTGGCCCTGTCAGCCCCAACAGTGCAACAGCGGATGGCTGACTGGCGTCAGGCCGCGGCCGCCGGCCATGAGCTGGGCAATCACAGTCTGTTTCATCAATGTGCCAAATCCTTGCCAAACCGGGACTGGGTGAGCCCGGAGCGCGACCTCGAAACCACGCCGCTGCCGCGGCTGTTGGATGAAGTGCGGCTCGGCAATACGTTATTGCAGGCGATTGACGGCAAGACCCGCCGCACTTTTACTGCGCCCTGCACCGATCAGCTTGCCAGTGGCACTCCTTACCTGCCGCTGCTCAAAGCCGATTTTGTCGCCATCAAAGCGGTGGTCGGCGGTGTAGTTACGGATATGCACACGCTGGACCCTTATGCGGTGCCGATCATTGCGCCGGTCGGCAGCAGCGGGGCTGAACTGATTGCGCAGGTCGAACAGGCGGTGGCGGCCGGCACTATGGTCAATTTCACCTTCCACGGCATCGGCGGCGATCATCTGGCAGTCAGCCGCGAAGCCCATCAGCAGCTGCTGGATTATCTGGCCAGCCATCGCGCACAAATCTGGACCGCCCCCTTTGTCGACATCATGGTTTATGTCAAAACCGAGCAGCAAAAACAGCACAGCGCCAAGCCAGCGGCTGCTGCGGTGACCGGCAAACACAGCGACTAAGCCGCGGCGCTGCGGCTTTGGCGCCAAAAATGCTCTGTCAGCAAAACCCGCTTTGGCGTGTGGTAGTTTTTGTGCTTTGCTTGCAGCAAGCTCTGACAACCCCAGGCAGGAGACATCACGATGAGCACCCCGGAACAAGCCGAACAAAGCCAGTGGCAGAATCTGGCAACGCAAAGCGGCAAAAGCCGCGAAGAATGGCTGGCACTCGCCAATGCGCAAGGTTTTGCCAAACATGGTGAACTGGTCAGCTGGCTGAAAAGCACCTGTCAGTTGGGCCATGGCTACGCCAATCTGATTGCGATCCGCGCGCGCGAACAACAAAGTGGCGGTCCGGCCAGCGGCGATGATTTGCTGGCTGCACAATACGCCGGCGCCAAAGCGGCTTTATGGCCGCTGTATCAGCAGTTGTGTCAGTTTCTGCAAAGCCTCGGCGATGATGTCGAACTCAGCCCGAAAAAAAGTTATGTCAGTGTGCGCCGGCGCAAACAATTTGCGCTGTTGCAACCTTCCACCGCCAGCCGGCTGGATATCGGGCTCAACCTCAAAAACGTCGCCCCCGAGGGCGTGCTGGAAGCTTCCGGCAGCTTTAATGCGATGTGCAGCCACCGCGTCCGCTTGCAGCCCGATCAGCCGCTCCCGGCGGAACTGCAACAATGGCTGGCAGCCGCGTATCAACAGGCTGGCTGAGCGGTGCCAGCCCAATGAGCGGCGCCAGACGACTGATCGGCGACAGCCCACTGGTCAGCGCAGAAGGCTGACAGTCCGCCAGCTTTGCTGATAACCTGTCGCCTGTTGGTTTTTTCAGGATCTCTCATGCATTTACCCTCCCGCCTTTATGCACTGCTGGCGGCTGGTCTGCTGGCCAGCTGCAGCCAGACACCAGCCGGCCCTTCCAGCGCCGACACAGTCCAGGTCAAAGTGATTGCCATCAACGATTTGCACGGCAATCTGCAGCCGCCATCCGGTGGTTATCAACCTGCGGGCGCTGCCAGCGCCGTCGCAGCCGGTGGTACTGAATATCTGCACAGCGCCGTCGCGACACTGAAAGCGAAAAACCCGCATCATGTATTTGTGGCCGCCGGCGACCTGATTGGCGCGTCGCCGCTGTTATCGGCGCTGTTTCACGACGAACCGACTATTGAATCGCTGAATCTGATGGGGCTGGAGCTGGCTGCGGTTGGCAACCATGAATTTGATCAGGGGCTTGCTGAGCTGCTGCGCCGCCAGAACGGCGGCTGTCACCCGAAACAGGGTTGCACCGGTGGCCATGAATTTAAAGGCGCCCGCTTCCAGTATCTGGCCGCCAGCACGGTCGACGACAAGACCGGCCGCACTGTGTTGCCGGCCTATCAGGTCAAAAGATTCGATCAGGTACCGGTGGCGTTTATCGGCCTGACCTTACAGGACACCCATCGCTTGGTGTCGGCCGACGGTATTGCCGGCCTTACCTTTGGCAATGAAGTCGAAACGGTCAACCGGCTGGTGCCGCAGCTGCGCGCCCAGGGCATTGAAGCCATTGTGGTGCTGATCCATGAAGGCGGCACGCCGGCCAAAGGTATCGACGGCTGCGACGGCATCTCGGGCCCGATAGTCCAAATCGTGCAGCAACTGGATAAAGCGGTCGACCTGATTGTCAGCGGCCACACGCATCACGCTTATACCTGCCAGATTGACGGCCGGCTGGTCACCAGCGGACATCGCTACGGCACTATGCTGACCGAAATCGACCTGGAGCTGGACAAACAAAGCCGTGATGTGAAAAGCGCCCGCGCCGGTAACCTGCTGGTGCGCCACTCAGAGTTTCGTGCCGAACCGGCGCAGACCGCGCTGATCCAACACTATGAAGCGCTGAGCGCGCCGCTGCGCCAGCGCCCGGTCGGCAGCATTGCCGCGCCGTTCAGCCGTGAACCTGTTGCCAGCGGCGCTACTGCCATGGGCCAGCTGCTGTCCGACGCTTATCTGGCGGCCACCCGTGCGCCTGAAAAAGGCGGCGCGCAGATTGCGCTGACCAATATCGGCAGTATCCGCGCCGGCCTCGAGCGCAAGGGCCCAATCAGTTATGGCGACATTTATGCGGTGCAGCCTTTTGGCAATAATCTGGTCACGCTGAGCTTAAGCGGCGCATTGCTGCAACAAGTGCTGGAACAGCAGTTCAGACCGGCCGGTCAGGATCAGGAAATTCTGCAGGTGTCCGCCGGCTTTAGTTATCAGTGGGATGACCGCGCGCCGCTTGGGCAGAAAATCGTGCCCGGCAGCCTGCGGCTCAATGGCCAGCCCATCCTCGCCAGCCAGCAGTACCGCGTGACGGTTAACAGCTTTCTGGCCTCAGGCTCAGATGGTTTTACCCTGCTGCGCGAAGCAACCGACGCACTGACCGGCAGCGTTGATCTGGACCAACTGGAAGCTTATCTGCAAGCCAACCCGGGCCTGAGCCCGGCGCCCTTTGACCGGATCATCAGAACAGATTAACGCCAGCGCCGGCCTGTGGTTTTAATAAACTTCAGGCTTTCGGCTTCATGGGCCTGCGTAGCAGCGACACCAACCGCTGCTGCCAGCTCCGCGCCGGCGGTGGCAAAAAATCATAACGGTCCAGCGGGCCATAAGGCAGGTCAGGCCGGATGCGGTAAGGTTTGCGCTGATGGCGTTTGTCAGTGCTGCTCAGCATCGGCGTGTAGTACTGGCACCCTTCAAAAAAATAGTGACTGACCTGGCTGTGCCGGCTGCGGTTTTTATCCGGATGTGGCCCGCCGCCATGCAACAGATTGGCATGCCAGATAAACAGCTGGCCTTTTTTCAGCACACCGTATTCAGCTGCCATACCGGCTTGTTCAAGCTGACGGCTGATGTACTGTTCATAATCCGGATAATGGGCAGCAATTGGCGGCACGCCGACATCCTGCATGGTCACCTCAGGCCAAAGATGCGTGCCCGGATAATACTTCAGCGCGCCGTTGCCCTGATCAACATCCTCCAGCGCCACCCAGACGCCCGCCATAAAACCGGCCGGATCTGAGTTAAAGTGAATGGTATCTGAGTGAGTGCGCTGCTCCGTGCCGGTTTGAAAATTCAGCGTCTGAAAGGCAAATGCCTGACGGCCAAATAACTCCCGCAACAGCTGGAGCACCCGCGGCTCCAGCGCCAGCTGACGGACCGCACTGCTGCTGCGCCAGGCATCCTGAATGCGCTGGCCGGCGTAGACAGCGCCGCGCCGCTGATCAACCTGATAATGGGGCGTGGTCTGCGCGATGATCTGGTCAATCAGCGCCGCATCAATTTCAAAAGGGGCGATCAGGAATCCCTGCTGGTCGAACAATTCCTTGTGTTGCCTGGTCAGTATCGCCATATCCGCTCCAGTTACCGCGGACAAAGCCACGAAAATGATGAGAGCTGCAGCTTAATTTGCGGCGCCCCCTGACACAAGGCTTTTGGCACAAAGCGTCTGACACCGGGCATCTGACAGCAGCACAACCCGGCACAGATGACAAACCAGCTGCAATGACACCGGACTACCGGTAGTATCAGAGTTCATCTTATTGACTGACCAAACCGGAGTCCTGATGCGCGCTGGAATGATTTACCTGTTGCTGACTCTGTGTGTCTGGCACCTGCCGTTGCAGGCTGGCCAGGCCGCAGTGGCCAGTCCGGACAAATACGGTGCCGACACCGCCGCCGCCATCATGCAGCAAGGCGGCAATGCGGTCGATGCGGCCGTGGCCGTCGCTTTTACGCTGGCGGTGACTTATCCGGAAGCCGGCAACATCGGCGGTGGCGGCTTTATGACGCTGTGGTTTGACGGCAAAGCCTATTTTCTGGATTACCGCGAAATGGCGCCGGCCAAAGCGCAGCGCGATATGTATCTGAACAAAGAAGGCGAGCTGGTGGCGGACCAAAGCCTGATTGGCCACCTGGCTTCTGGTGTACCGGGCACCGTGATGGGGCTGTGGCAGGCCCATCAGCGTTTTGGCAGCCTGCCCTGGGCCAGCCTGCTGCAACCTGCCATCAGGCTGGCGCGCGACGGTTATCAGGTGGCCGACCGTCAGTATCAGTACACCGCCGATTCGCTCGGTCAGTTTGCCGGCAAAACCAATTTCGCCCACTATTTTGCTGCCATGAAAGCCGGCAGCACATTCCGCCAGCCGGAACTGGCCGCCACGCTTGGCCGGATAGCCACCGAAGGCCCGGCCGACTTTTATCAGGGCAAAACTGCCGATCTGCTGGTCGCCGAGATGCAGCGCGGCAAAGGCCTTATCAGCAAAGCCGATTTGGCGGCTTATCAGGCGCTCTGGCGCGAGCCTTTGCTGCTGCAATGGCGCGGCATGCAACTGCTGACAGCGCCGCCGCCCAGCTCTGGCGGTATTGCGCTCTATCAGTTGTTGCAGCTAAAAGCGCTCAATGCCAGCCATTTTAAAGACGTCCCACTCAACAGCGCCCAATATGTGCATCTGCTGGCGGAAATTGCCAAGCGGGTGTTTGCCGACCGTGCCGACTATCTGGGCGATCCGGCTTTTACGCAGGTGCCGGTGGCACAACTGACTGCCGCCAACTACCTGCAACGACGGGCCGGCGAAATTAATGCCAAGGCCATTTCGCCAACACCAGGCATCAAACCGGGCCTTGAATCGCACCAGACCACCCATTTTTCGGTGCTGGACCGACACGGCAATGCAGTGTCCAACACTTACACGCTGAATCTGGATTATGGCAGTGGTGTGGTGGTAACCGGCGCCGGCTTTTTGCTGAATAATCAAATGGATGACTTTTCCGCCAAAGCCGGAGTCCCCAATGCCTTTGGCGTGATTGGCAGCCACGCCAATGCGATAGCGCCCGGCAAACGCATGTTGTCGTCGATGACGCCGAGTATCTTGTTACGGGACAACAAAGTGGAGCTGATCATTGGCACGCCCGGCGGCTCGACTATTTTTACCAGCATCTTTCAGGTGATCAACAATCTGTACGACTATGGCCTGAGCCCTTATCAGGCGGTGGCGGCGCCCCGTTTTCATCACCAGTTGTATCCGGAAAACCTGATCAGCCTCGACCCCTACCAGCCGTTGCCACAACAGGTCCAGCAACAACTGCGTGAGCGGGGTTATTCAGTGCGGCCACAAAGCTGGGATTTGGGCGACATTCAGCTGATTTATGTCACTCCGGCCGGCACCGAAGCGGTCAGCGACCCGCGTGGACGCGGTGCGTCAAAGGTATTGAATTAAGGTGGAATCAAAAAAGGAATAAATGTAAATACATTGAAAACTCACGTCTGACTAAAGGATAATACGGCCGTACGCCCCCGCCGGGGAACGCTGAACAATACATGCGTTGCCGCATATCCATCGAGTTAACGGAGTTTTCATGTTTAAAAACAGTCTGTTGCAGCCAGCCCTCTGGCTGACAGCATGCAGCCTGCTGAGCGCCTGTGGTTCAGGTGGTTCAGAGGGCGAGCCTACCCCCAATCAGCCTCAGCTCAGCGTGGTCAACAACCTCACTGTAAAAGAAAAACGCAGCAATACTGTGACAGCGACTGGACCTGCCGGCACCTACAGCTGGACGCAGCTTTCCGGCCCGCAATTGCAGCTGAGCGGCCAGAACAGCGCGGCTCTGACCCTGACAGCACCAGCGGTCGATGCCGACAGCACTGCTGTGCTGCAGATCAGCCTGACGACCGCTGACAATAAAGCGGTGAGTCAACAGGTCACTGTCGCCATTAAAAACAATTTGCCGCCTCAGCTCAGCGCAAATTTTGCACCGGTCCGGGAAAAAACCACGGCACAGTTAAAAGTCCAGGCCAGCGATACAGATGGCCAAATCAGTGCCATTCGCTGGGTTCAGACCAAAGGCCAGCCGCTGAGCCTCAGCGGCACCACAACAGACACCATCAGTTTCACTGTCCCTGCACTGTCCGCCAACAGCCAGGTCAGCTTTCTGATCACGGCAACTGACGATGATGGCGACAGTCACAGCATTGAGCAAACGCTGCAGCTGCAGCAACTGCTGCAAACCTTTGAACTGAAAGGACAACTGACGGACAAAGCCATGGCTGGGGCCAGCCTGACCGCCAGCACCGCCGGACAGCAGTTTTCCGCTGTCGCAGATAATAATGGTCAATACAGCCTGACCATCACAGCCGATGACGACGAGAGCAATTTACTGACCTTAGTCACGGCGGCCAAAGCTGGCCAGCCGGCACTGAGTTACCACGCTTTGGTTCCCGATCTGGCCATCCCATCAGCCAGTCAGCCGCTGCAACTGAATGCGTTATCAACCGCCTGGTATGCTGCGCTGCTCAGTGCCAATCAGGATAAAGCACCGGCCAATCTGGCCGAACTGGCCGTGACTGAAGCCAAAACCGATGTCTCCCAGTTACTCGACAAAGCAGCAGTTGCCAGTTTGCTGGTACAAGGACAAGCACAGTTGCCCGCGGACGCCGGCAACCTGCTGAAAGTGCTGACCCATCAGCCGTCTTACACCGAGGTCAGCAACGCGCTGTGGGAAATGCTGCCACCACAAAAAACTTTGCTGCTGGCTGATGCGACGCAGCTGCCAGCGCTGAGCCAACAGCAATTAACCCAGCAACCGCTG
>CBINNO010000204.1:0-7323 GCA_966252055.1 uncultured Rheinheimera sp.
AGCACCCAGTCACCCAGTTCACTGATAAAACCGGACTGCTCGGCCAACGGAATAAATCGGGCCGGGCTGACAGCACCGAGCTGTGGATGCTGCCAGCGCAGCAACGCTTCGACACTGACAATCTGATCCTGCTGCAACGACAGTACCGGCTGGTAATGCAAACTGAACTGGCCGGCATACAAACCACTGCGCATGCCATGCTCCAGTTGTAAGCGGTCGTGCAGCAGAACCGACATCTGTGCGTTGTACAGGCTGTATCTGTTGCGACCGCCGGCTTTGGCGGCGTACAGCGCAATATCAGCCATGCGCTGCAGCTCGGCAAAACTGAGGCCATGCTGCGGAAACAACGCAATGCCAATGCTGGGGCTGACCTGCAGCTGCCGCTCTTCCACCTGAAAAGTTTCGGCCATCAGCAACATCAGCTGATGCGCGGTTTGCAGTACATCATGTTCAGTGCGACAGGCGCGGATCAGAAAGAACTCGTCGCCACCGGGGCGGCTTAGTAAGTCCTGGCCGGTCGCCAGCATCTTCAGGCGTTCAGACACCAGCACCAGCAACTGGTCGCCGGTTTCGTGGCCCATCGTGTCGTTGATATGCTGAAAATGGTCGAGGTCGATATGGTAGACCGCCAGTTGCTGCTGCTGTTGCAAAGCGCCAGCCAGCAAGTCGCGCGCCTTGTCCTGCAAAGCGGCCCGGTTCGGCAAGCCGGTCAGCTGGTCGACAAACGCCAGCTGCAGGATTTGTTGTTCGTACTGACGTTGTTGCGTGTTGTCATCGACAGTGCCAATCATGCCGTCAAACTGATTGCCACGCAGCAACGGCACCAGCCAGCCACTGAAAAACAGCTGACGCTCGGACAAGGTCTGCACCGGCATGCCTTCAAACCGTACCGGCGTCAGGCCATGTAATGCGCGGTAATAATGAGGCCGGAAATGCTGCAGGCTTTGCTCAGGAAAATCGGTCAATAAATGGCGGCCCAGCAAATCTTTGTCGCTCAGTTGCATCAGCCGGCACAGGCCCTGATTGACGTAACGCAGCTTGTGCTGACTGTCAGCCACCCAGACGCCGGTCACCACTTTACTGAGCACTGTGGCGTAAAAATCTTTCAGCTCGGTGACGGCCAAATCGGCCTGCTTCAGCGCGCTGATGTCAGTGTTGCTGCCCAGCAACAAGGTCGCCCGGCCGTCCGCGTCCCATTCCACCACCTGACCCTGACTGAGCACCCAGACCCAGTGACCCGCTTTGTGACGCAGCCGGAACTCGGTCTGATAACGCGGTGAATCGCCTTTGAGGTGGCCAATCAGCGCCTGCCGGGTCGGCTGAATATCATCAGGGTGCAGCAAATCACGTAGCCGCTCAAAACCAATCCCCAGCTCACCGGGCTGATAACCCAGCATCGCCTCCGCCTGGCCATAAAAGCGGATCTGGTCCAGTTGCAGCTGCAACTGCCAGATGCCAAGGCCGGAGCCTTCCAGCGCATGATTGACCTGCTGGCGGGTCTGCTCGCCGGCCTGATGTAAAAACGCCAGCAGATAACTGAACGCACAGATGCAGAGGATATACGTGCTGATACTGAGCAAAGCCGCCAGCGGTTCCTGCCCGGCGAACATGCCAAGCCCCTGCACTGTGCCCAGCACGGCCAGCGAGGCAATCACCGCGGCCGTCACTGAGCCGGCCCATTGGCCCAGCTTTAACACTGTCCAGGACAACACCAGCCAGGGCAAAAACAGCAAACTAACGGGCCAGTCGTTGGCAACCGGAAACCAGAACAGCAGCAATGCGGTCAGCACCGCCAGCGTCTGCGCCAGCGCAAAAGGCAGCAGCGGTAACTGACGCCAGATGCGGCGCTGAAAACACAACAGCGGAATACCAAACACCAGAATGCCGAAGCTGTCGCCAAACCACCAGGCAAGCTGGGTCGACCACCAGCGAGGGTCCGGGATCAGGCCATTCACCCACAGCTGGCCGGCGCCATTGACCGACGTGATCAGGCCGCCAACGCCACAGGCACAGAGCAAAAACCAGCCAAGGTCCCGTGGTGTGTCCAGCTGAAAACGGGTGTTACGCCATTGCAGCAATCGCACGGCGGCGACCGGCCCCAGCGCATTGCCAAGCGCCATGCCGATTGACGTGGCCAGCGGCAAACCCTGCGCTGTCGTCACCACCACCACACTGATCACCACCGCCAGCGCATAGAAATATCCCAGCCGCCAGATCAGCGCGATCGCAAAGCCAATAGCCGGCCAAATCAGGCTGATATGATGATTAAAAAAGGGCACCTGCAAGCCGAGCCAGCTCAACAGGATGTGGCAGGCACTCGCCAGCAACAAAGTCAGCCAGCGGTGACGCAGCAGCCAGGGCAGGCCGGATCCGGTGGAAAAAAGCGGCACTCTGAGATTTTCCAAAGGGTTACAACAAGATGTCTGAGTATAGCCCCTTCAGCCTGTGCCGCCACGCGGTTTTTAGCCCCGTTGTGGGGTCGGCGCAGGCGTCCGCCCGCCTGCGGTCAATAGCGTTACGATTGCCGTTGTTGCAGTTGTGCCAACAGCACTTCGGCCTTGCTGACTTCAAAGGTTTTGGGCGCATCCAGATTGAGGATTTGCACCACACCGTCTTCGACCAGCATGCTGTAACGCATCGAGCGCAGCCCGCCGAAATCGCCGCTGTCGACCGCCAGCCCAACCGACTGGGCAAATTTGCCGGCACCATCGGCAATAAACTGAATATCACCAGCCTGCTGCTGTTTGCCCCAGGCATCCAGCACATAAGCGTCGTTGACGGCGGTACATAAAATCCGGTCGACCCCCAGCGCAAAAAACTGCGGCGCCAGTTCGATAAAACCCGGCAAATGGGCGGCGCTGCAGGTTGGCGTAAAAGCGCCCGGCAGTGCAAACAGCACCACAGTATCGCCGCTAAACAGCTGGTCGGTCGTCAGGGTGACAATGCCATTGTCTGTCAGGCGCTGAAAACTCTGCGCCGGCAAAGGTTGTCCGGTCTGGATCATGTTGAAGCTCTCCGTGCGGCTCAAAAGCCGGCGTTGATATAGACGTCAAATCTGTTGTTTTTGCCTTCAATCCGCATGGTGGGCGGCTGAGCGGCTAAATCGCCGGCATAACCGGGTCTTTTCACCACCACGCGGTGACGGGCCAGTTGTAGAGCCGGCGCCAGTAACGCGTCGGCATCCTCGTCAGCACCGACCACCTGATGAAAGGCCTGCATCTCTTTTTTCACCAGCGCCGATTTTTCGCGCGCCGGAAACATCGGGTCGAGAAACACCACATCAGGCGCCGGTAAAGTCGCCAGCGCCTGCCAGGCGCTCAGATGCACCAGCTGCATGCGCGCCGGCAGCCAGTCGGCCAGCAGCGGATGCCGGGCCGCCCGGCGCAAACCATCCGCCAGCAAAGCCGCCACCGCCGGATTGCGCTCGACTAAAGTGACGCTGGCGCCCAGACTGGCCAGCACAAAAGCGTCGCGGCCAAGGCCCGCCGTCGCATCCAGCACCGTCAGGCCGGCTTTTTTGGTCAGGCCTACCGCCTTGGCGATATCTTCGTTTTTACCACCGCCGAATTTACGCCGGTAGGTTGCGGCGCCGCTGGCAAAATCGACCAGAATGTCACCTTGTTTGGGTAGTTCAGCGCAGCGCAGCACCAGCGCGTCCTGTTGCTGACACAAATGCCAGCCGGCCGGCTCGTCTGTCAGCGGCAGTTGAAAGGGTGCTAACAATTGCTGCAGTTCAGCGCTGAGCCCTTGGGTTAACAGAGCCGTCGCCGGCACCAGATGCTGTTCGCTCATCAGTCCGCCATGGCGGCAAAGCCGACTCTGTTATCGCCGACACTCATCGACACTATCTGGCTGATTTGCTGCAGCGGCCGGCCGGATTGTTGCTGCCAGTCATTAAACTGCGCCTGAATTTTTTTCAGGTTGCTCTGGCTGGTCAGGCCGCCATCAATCACCTGATAAGCGCGCAAATACGCCTCCACATCCTGACTGAGCAAAAAAGTATCTTTGCCCATCGCCCGCAACGCATAAGCACCGGTGTTGCCACCCAGCCGGCTGCCCTGCTTTTTCAACAGCGCCCACAAGCCTGTGATGTTGTCAGCGGGCCAGTCGGCGATAAAGTCACTGAAACGGCCGTGTGTTTGCTCGATATCGTGGATCATCAGCGCATTGTCGCGAATACTCAGCACTTTGCTGCCATTGCGGATAATGCGCGGATCTGTGGCTTTCGCCGCCAGCATTTCGTCGGACAACAACAAAATTTTGGCCGGCTCAAAATCAAAAAACACTTCGCGAAAACCGGGCCATTTTTGTTCGACCACCCGCCAGACAAAACCGCTCTGAAACACTTTTTTGCTAAAAGCACTCAGCCAGTCGGCGCTGCTGTATTGCTTGAGTTGCGCGGCGCTCAGTGGCGCGCTTAATAAAGCTTCCAGCGCCGGGACGCCGCCTTTGCGGTCGGCGGCGCGCTGATAAATACTGCGAAATTGTTCAACCATAACATCCCTTAATACAGGTCACCCTGACTGCTGGCGACACAGACCCCGTCCACCAGCGCGATGCCGGGCTCCGGCACCACAGCGCAGTCAGACACCAGCCCCAGTCGCTCGTGCTCGGCCTGCGTCAGCTGGTTGTACAGCTGCACTTTGCTGAGCAGCTGGGCTTCATTCAAATCTTTGACGGAATACACCAGATAAGACGCCGGCCCACCGCAAGGTTTATGGCCAAAACCGACCTTACGACACTGAGCCGGCGCATCGGCGGCGGCAGTGCCGACCAGCTGTTTGATTTCCTGCAGCAGCTGCGCCATGCGGGCGCTGTCGTCCTGCAAAGTGGCCGCTCCGGCTTTGGCTTCGCGCAGACCGCCCTTGGCGATCTCGGGTACTGCATTGTCATCTGGTTTTGCAAGATTCATCGCAGACTCCTTCACAGGTTCTGAGGTCTCGGGGGACGCAGGATCATCACAACCGCCGAGACCCAGCGACAGACAAAAGGCAACGGGCAGCCAAAGAGATTTCATGCGGCGATCCCCATATGACGCAGCAAGGCCGCATTGGACGGCTCCCGGCCGCGGAAGGCTTTAAACAGCTCCATCGGCTCGGCGCTGCCGCCGCGCTCGAGGATACAGTGCAGGAAGTCGCGTCCGGTCGCAGCGTTAAAAATGCCTTCTTCTTCAAAGCGGCTGAACGCATCCGCCGACAACACTTCGGCCCACAGGTAACTGTAATAGCCAGCGCCATAACCGCCGGCAAAAATATGGCTGAAGCTATGCTGGAAGCGGTTAAAGCGCGGCGGCACTATCACCGACACCTGACTGCGGACTTCGTCGAGCAGCTGTTGCACGCGGCCGCCTTGCGCCGGGTCGTACTCGGCGTGCAGGCGGAAATCAAACAGCGCGAATTCCAGCTGACGCACCAGGAACATCGCACTCTGGAAATTCTTCGCTGCCAGCATTTTGTCGAGCAGTTCCTGCGGCAGTGGCTCACCGGTTTCATAATGGCCGGAGATCACCTGCAACGCTTGCGGCGCCCAGCACCAGTTTTCCATAAACTGGCTCGGCAATTCGACAGCATCCCAAGGCACGCCGCTGATGCCGGCAACGGCAGTCGCATCCACTTTGGTCAGCATATGATGCAAGCCATGGCCAAATTCATGGAACAAAGTCACCACTTCGTCATGGGTAAACAGCGCCGGTTTGCCGCCAACCGGTTTGTTGAAATTACAGGTCAGATAAGCCACCGGGTGTTGCAGGCTGCCGTCGGCTCTGTGGCGGCGGCCCTGACAATCATCCATCCAGGCGCCACCGCGTTTTTTGGCGCGGGCGTACAGATCCAGATAAAAACTGCCACGCAGCTCGCCCTGTTCGTCGTGAATATCAAAAAACTGCACGTCCGGATGCCAGACATCAACACCGGGGCGTTCAGTCACTGTGACACCAAACAACCGGTTCAGCACGGTAAACAAGCCACTGAGCACTTTAGGTTGCGGAAAATAAGGCCGCAGCAGCTCATCGTTGATGGCGTATTTGGCCATTTTCAGTTTTTCGGCGTAATAAGTGACGTCCCAGGCATTGAGCTGCGCTACACCATATTCAGCTTTGGCAAAAGCTGTCAGTTCCGCCAGGTCCTGCTGCGCCTGTGGCCGCGCGCGGCGGGCCAGGTCACTTAAGAAATCCAGCACCTGCTGCGGATGTTCAGCCATTTTGGTCGCTAAGGATTCTTCCGCCGCATTATTAAAATCAAGCAGTTGCGCCAGCTCGTGACGCAGCGCCAGCGTCTCTTCAATAATGCCGCTGTTATCAAACTGACCCGCGGTCGGGCCTTCATCCGACGCCCGGGTGCAATAAGCGCCATACATTTCTTCGCGAAGCACAGCATTGTCGGCATAAGTCATCACGGCAATGTAGCTTGGAAATTCCAGCGTGAAGACATAACCTGACAACTCACGGCTGTTGGCTTCTTCCTCGGCCGCCAGCAGCGCATCTTCCGGCAAGCCGGCCAGTGCACTGACGTCAGTGACATGCTTAAACCAGGCCTGGGTCGCATCCAGACAGTGGTTGGAGAAAGTCGACGCCAGTTCTGAGCTGCGGCTCTGAATGTCGCCGTAGCGTTGTTTTTTCTCCGCCGGCAAGCCGATACCGGACAATTTGAAATCACGCAGCGCATTCTGAATCACTTTTTGCTGCGCGGCATTGAGCGTGGCGTATTCAGCGCTTTGCGACAACGTCAGATACGCCTGATACAGGCCTTCATGCTGGCCAACCCAGGTGCTGAAATCCGACAACAGCGGCAGGCAGCTTTCATAAGCTTCACGCAGTTCTGGCGATGACATCACCGAATTTAAATGCGACACCGGCGACCAGAGCCGGCTTAAATGGTCGGCACTTTCTTCGGTCGCCGTGATAAGGCTGTGCCAACTGACCGGTGTCGTCGCCACAGCCTGTTCGATAGCCGCACGACACACCGCCAGCGCCTGTTCCACGGCCGGTTTGACCTGGGCGGACTCAAGCTCGCTAAATGGTGGCAAGCCTTTGAAATCAAATAAAATGTTACTCATATCAAACCTGTGATGTGAAAGGCCCGGACGGGCGCGGCAAGAAAACGGCTCAGCATAAGGCGCAGGCTGAAGCCACCACAATCTATTTATAATGGGGCAGCACAGCGGGCATCTCAAGGGCCGGTCATCGCAACAGCTGCGCTTTGAGCGGTGGTGCGCGCAGGTCCTGCATCACGACACAGATGCTGCAGAGCAGGTCAGCCAGCAGGTTCAGTATCAGCCGGCAGCTCGGGCGCAGCGTCGCTCTGAACTCTTTTTGGCGCACCTGTT
>CBINNO010000205.1:0-7289 GCA_966252055.1 uncultured Rheinheimera sp.
TCCACCGCCGTATTGGTGATCTCAGTTGAAATCGATTTGGACGACAGCGTGTTCGACTCGCGGTTGAACTCCTGCATCATAAAATCGAGCCTGCGGCCGATGGCGCCGCCTTTTTTCAGGTGCAGGCGGGTTTCTTTGATGTGGGCGTCGAGGCGGTCGAGTTCTTCGGCGACGTCGGATTTGTGCGCCAGGAACGCCATTTCCTGTTCGAGCCGGCTTTGGTCGAGGTCGGCTTTGATTTCCTGCAGCCGGGTCAGCATTTTGTCGCGTTGCCATTGCAGGGCTTGCGGCAGATGCTGGCGCAGGTTTTTCACGTGATGTTCGATTTGGTCCAGGCGGTCAGCAATCAGCTGTTCAATCGACGCGCCTTCGCGGCCACGGCCAGCTAAAAAGTCCTGCATGGCGACATCAAAACCGGCCAGTAAGTCGGCCTGCAGCGCGTCCATGTCTTCTTCCTGCGTTTCCATTACGCCTGGCCAGCGCAGGATATCAGCGATATTCAGCTGGGCCTGCGGGCTTTGCGCGGCCAGCGCGCCGGCGGCTTTCATCAGCTGCGCGGCAAAGGCTTCGTTGATTTTTAAGTCGCCGCTTTGCTGCGCGGCGTTGTAGCGCAGGTTTACTTCCACTTTGCCGCGTTGCAGGCTCTGGCGCAGTTTGTCGCGCAGCAGGCTTTCCAGACCGCGGAACTGCTCAGGTAACCGAAAATAACTCTCGAGATATCTTTGGTTAACGGAGCGGATCTCCCATACGGCGTTGCCCCAGGTGGCTTTAACTTCGTGACGGGCAAAAGCGGTCATGCTGTGGATCATGCGGATTCCTTAATCTGTAACTACGGTGCTGGCCTGAATTTGCGGCCTTTTGTGGCGGATGCAGGCCGAAAATCGGCAAACTTCGAGTATACCCAGAGTTGCCAGCGAAGGCGAATCGGCAGCAGCGGCTGGTTAACCGATGGCAGGAAGCAGGCAAAAGCCCTATAATGCCCCATCATTTTTCGCTCATTCAGCGGCCATCGAGGTTTCCCATGCGTCCAAGCGGCAGAACAGCCAGTCAGATCCGTCCTATCAGTTTCACCCGTCAATTTACTGCCCACGCCGAAGGTTCGGTGCTGGTTGAATTCGGCAACACCAAAGTGCTGTGTACTGCTTCTGTTGAAGAAGGTGTGCCGCGTTTTATGAAAGGGCAGGGCAAAGGCTGGATCACTGCAGAATATGGCATGCTGCCGCGCGCCACCCATACCCGTAATGACCGCGAAGCCGCCAAAGGCAAACAAGCCGGCCGCACCATGGAAATCCAGCGTTTAATCGGCCGTGCCCTGCGCGCAGCGGTTGATTTAAAACTGCTCGGCGAAAATACCATTACTTTTGACTGTGACGTGATCCAGGCGGACGGCGGTACGCGCACGGCGGCCATCACGGGCGCTTGTGTTGCGTTATGCGATGCGCTGAATTTTATGCGCGCCAAAGGACTGATTAAGACTAACCCGTTGAAATACATGGTCGCGGCTGTATCGGTTGGCGTGTACAAAGGCGAACCTGTAGCCGATTTGGAATATGTCGAAGATTCTGCAGCCGAAACCGACATGAACGTGGTGATGACTGAAACCGGTAAGCTGATTGAAATTCAGGGCACGGCCGAAGCTGAGCCGTTCAGCTTTGACGAAATGCAGGCGATGATGGCCTTGGCCAAAGATGCCATCCGCGAAATTATCGACGAACAAAAACGAGTGCTGGCTTAATTTTGTTAAGCCCGGCCAACTGAAAAGAGTGACCGATGAAAGCTTTCCAGCAAGAATTTATTGAATTTGCCCTGTCGCGTCAGGTGCTGAAGTTTGGCTCCTTTACGCTGAAATCCGGCCGCACCAGCCCGTACTTTTTTAATGCCGGTTTGTTTAATACCGGCAGCGATCTGGCGCGTTTGGGCCGTTTTTATGCCGCCGCGCTGATGGATGCCGGCATTGAATTCGACCTGTTATTTGGCCCGGCTTACAAAGGTATTCCGATCGCTACCACCACAGCTGTCGCTTTGGCAGACCACCACCAGCGCGATGTGCCTTATTGCTTTAACCGCAAAGAAGCCAAAACACACGGCGAAGGCGGCAATCTGGTCGGCTCGCCGCTCAAAGGCCGCGTGATGCTGGTCGACGATGTGATCACCGCCGGCACGGCAATCCGTGAATCAATGGAGATCATCAAAGCGGCTGGCGCTCAGTTGTCCGGCGTTTTGATTGCGCTGGACCGGCAGGAGCGAGGGCAGGGTGAACTGTCGGCCATTCAGGAAGTTGAACGCGATTTTGCCACTAAAGTGGTGTCGATTGTCGGGCTGAAAGATCTGATCGCTTACCTCGAAGGCAAGCCCGAACTGGCGCAGCATCTGGATGCAGTCAGGGCTTACCGCGCGCAGTACGGCGTGCAGTGAAGAATAGGCCAGGCCGGTGTCACGCACCGGCCTGATGCCCTGTTAAGTCTTTCTTCAGCCTGTGCTGGCATAAAGCAGGGCAGAAATCTGGATTCAAACGGAGCTGCAGTTGAATAACAAACCCAATGGCGCTGGCTTAGGCCGCATCCTCAAAGCCACTGAATGTTCGCGTAAAGGTTTTGTCGCCGCCTGGCGTAACGAAGCGGCCTTTCGGCAGGAAGCCGTGCTGGCGATGCTGATGCTGCCGCTGTCCTTTGTGTTGGCCCAATCGGCCGGACACTGGGCTATGCTGGTCGGTGTTTTGCTGTTGGTGCTGATTGTCGAATTGCTCAATTCCGCCATCGAAGCGCTGACTGATCGCGTCAGCCTTGAACGTCATGAATTGTCAGGCCGCGCCAAAGACATGGGCTCGGCGGCTGTGACGCTCAGCCTGACTATCGTTGCGCTCGTCTGGGGCGCGGCGTTGTGGCAAAGGCTGAGCTAAAGCAGCGGCTGAGATCACGCAATGGTGTTGTTGCGCCACAGTAGTCTCAGCTGCGCCGGATAACTCAACCGCACTGTTGATTCTGCTGCCAAGCTGCGCGCCCATGAAATGTTGGCTGATCCTGTGTTTGTTGCTGATGCTCCCTCTGCGAGCCGCAGAGATTTTTTGCTACGACACCCCCGGCGACACTGTGCCTGACGTCGCAGTATCCGTCGGGAAGCAGAAGGTTTATGGTGTACATACCGCCCGGATAGCGGGGTGGCTCTTGCAGATACTGCCGGATGCCACTTTTATTCATCAGCCCTGGCAACGTTGCCTCAGCCATGCCCGTGATGGCAAAGTCAGCGGTTTGTTGTCGATCGGATATACCGCCGAGCGTGCGTTGTGGTATCAGTTCCCGCTGCGCGACGGCAAGCCTGATCCGGCGTTGGCGTTGTATGAAGTCCCCTACGATATTTTTGTCCGTCGTGACAGTCAGGTACAGTGGGACGGCACGCGTTTCAGCGGTCTGCAGTACGGGCTTATCACCATTAAAGGCTACCTGGCTGAGCAAAAGTTGCGTGAACTCAAAGCGTTATCGCCACTGGCGCTTGATATTCAGCATGCGGTTGAACTGGTAGCCAAAGGCCGGATTGACGGCTTTGTGTTGCCACCGGGCTCGACTGAGCAGCAGTTTCGCCACCAGCCAGCGTTTGCTCAGATCAGGCAGCTGGACCAGCCACTCTTTACTTTGCCGTTGTATCTGGCTTTTCATCCGGGATTTTGTCAGCAGGAAGCGGCCAGATGTCAGCAGATCTGGCAGCATCTGGCGACGCAACGAGCATTACTGGAAGCGCAAAGTTTAACACCGGCGGACATTGACTGAACGGCGTCAGTCCTGTGCCAGTAAGGCCGCCCGCAGCGCCGGCCACTGCGCTGGAAAACTGAGCTGAGGGGATTCTTTAAAGCCGCTGCGAACAAACTGATGCAGCCGGCCTTCCACAAACGCCAGCAACAGATTGGCCACGGCTGCTTCGTCACCGTGGCGTTTACCGGTGCCGAGTTTGCGCTCGCGCAACGTTTGCTTCAGTTGCTGCTCCAGTTTGTCAAACAGCAACGCGACCCGCTCCCGTAACCTTTCCTGTTCCCCTTGCAGTGCTTCGCCGGTCAGCAGCCGGCACAAACCTGGCCGGCGGCCGGCAAATTGCAGCAAAGCTTCCAGCATCAGCTGAACGCGGACTTCGGCCAGTTTGTGGGTCTGAAAAATGACTTTAAACTCGCTGGCCAGTTCCGTCTCGATCAGCTCCAGCAAGCCTTCGAACATGCGCGCTTTGCTGGGGAAATGACGGTAGAGCGCTGCTTCTGAGACGCCAACCTGCACCGCGAGCGTGGCGGTGGTGATCCGCTGGCCTGGATGTTTTTCCAGCATCACCGCCAGGGCGTCGAGAATTTCCTGGCGGCGGTTGCTGCTGCGTGGGGTGGACACGGGGAGTGCTTATTGCTGGCCAGAGTGGCCAAAACCACCTTCACCACGTTCTGAAGCATCGAATTCCTCCACCAGTTCAAACTGCGCTTGCACCACCGGCATAAACACCAGCTGCGCGATGCGGTCACCGGGTTGGATGGTAAATGCCTGCTGGCCGCGGTTCCAGGTCGAAATCATCAATTGGCCCTGATAGTCCGAATCAATCAGCCCGACCAGATTGCCCAGTACAATGCCGTTTTTGTGGCCCATGCCGGAGCGCGGCAGAATAGTGGCGCACAAGCTGGCATCGCCGATGTGAATGGCAAGGCCGGTTGGGATCAGGAATGTTTCGCCCGGCTGCAGCGTCAGCGGGCTGTCCAGCAAGGCGCGTAAATCCAGACCGGCAGAACCCGGCGTGGCATATTCCGGCAGCGGATATTCAGTGCCGATGCGACGGTCGAGGATTTTCAGTTCAATGCTTTTTTTCATGTTGGTAATGCTCGTAAATAAGAGAAATCAGTTGGCTGGCCAGCTCGGTTTTATCGTGCTGGCCGAGTGGAAATTCGGTGGTTTTGCTGTAGACCGTGATGGCATTTTGCGCGGAGTTGAAACCAAGCTTGGGGTCAGACACGTCGTTGGCGCAAATCAGGTCGAGGTTTTTGCGCTGCAGTTTGTCACGGGCGTAATCGGCCACTTTTTCCGTTTCGGCAGCAAAACCAACGGTGAAAGGCCGGTTGCTCTGCAGCGCGGCGACGCTGGCGATAATGTCGGGATTTTTCACCAAATGCAGGGTCAATCCGTCCTGATCGGCGGTCTTTTTAATTTTCTGGCCCGACAGTTCCGCCACCCGGAAGTCGGCGACTGCGGCGCAGCCGATAAAGATGTCGCTTTGAACCGCCTGCTGTAAGGCGGCCACATACATTTGCTCGGCCGTTTCAACATCGATGCGCCAAACCCCCGCTGGTGTAGCCAACTGTACCGGACCACTAATCAGTGTCACCTCTGCGCCAAGTCTGGCGGCGGCGGCGGCCAGCGCATAACCCATTTTTCCGGAGCTGTGATTACTGATAAACCGAACTGGATCAATGGCTTCCCGGGTTGGGCCCGCCGTGATAGTCAGGCGCAGGCCTTGCAGGTTTTGGGCGGGACACAACAAGGTGATAACCGCATCTACCAGTTGCAGTGGTTCCAGCATCCGGCCTGGGCCCACATCGCCGCAGGCCTGGTCGCCAGCGTTGGGTCCAAAAATGTGAACGTTTCGTGAATTTAAAGTTGATAAATTGGCCTGGGTAGCTATGTTTTTATACATCTGTTGATTCATCGCGGGGGCCACTGCCAGTGGTGCACTGCTTGCGAGAATACAACTGGTCAGCAAGTCATTGGCAAGACCGTGTGCAATCCGGGCAATCACATCAGCAGAAGCGGGTGCGATCAGAATCAGGTCCGCCCATTTGGCGAGCTCGATATGACCCATCGCCGCTTCAGCGGCCGGGTCCAGTAACGATTGACCGACCGGATGGCCAGACAAGGCCTGCAAAGTCAACGGCGTGATGAATTCAGCGGCAGCTGGCGTCAGAATCACTCTGACTTCGGCGCCACGTTCTTTCAGGCGACGGACCAGATCGGCAGATTTGTAAGCGGCGATACCACCGCTGATACCCAGCAGAATGTGTTTGCCAGCAAGGATGTTGTGCATAAAAAAGCCCGGGGCCAGAAACAGGCCGTTAAGATACCACGAACTCAGGGAGGAGTGATCATGAGCATCAAGCATTGGCCGGCGACAGAGCAGCCGCGGGAAAAGTTATTAAATCTGGGCGCTGGTGCCCTGTCGGACGGCGAATTGCTGGCGATTTTTCTCGGACATGGCGTGTGCGGGGTGGACGCGGTGGCGATGTCCCGTCAGTTACTCGGCGATTTTGGTGATTTGCGGGCTTTTTTTACCGCCAGTCGCAGCCAGTTTTGTCGCCGTAAAGGGCTGGGGTTGCAGCGTTATGTCAAAACCCAGGCGGTGCTGGAGCTGTGCAAGCGGTGTCTTTATCAGAATTTACAACGAGATACTGTGTTTAGCGACCCAGGGATGGTGAAGCATTATTTGCAGTACAGCATTGGATTGGAGCACCGGGAAGTTTTTATGACACTGTATCTGGACAGTCAGCACCGCCTGATCAAGGCTGAGCCCTTATTTTATGGCACTATTGATGCCTCTCCGGTGTATCCGCGTATTGTAGTTCAGAGCGCTTTAGCGCATAATGCCGCCGCCGTTATTTTGGCTCACAATCATCCATCCGGAGTTGCTGAGCCGAGTCGCGCTGACAGAGCTATAACGGAGCGCCTGACCCAAGCCATGGCTTTGGTCGACATCAAGTTATTGGATCACTTTGTGGTCGGCGACGCGGAGGTCATATCCTTTGCCGAACGCGGCTGGCTTTAAGATCTGAAAGGATCCTCGCGATCATCGCATAAACTTCAGGCAGAATAGCCTTGAGTTTTTATGCCTTATCGTGTATAAATTGCGCCCTTTCAGAAATCCGGGGCATTCTTCTTGGCCAGAAGGATGACGATAGCTCGAGCTGAAGTAATTTTGGAGATACATTGACATGTCTAGAGTGTGCCAAATCACTGGCAAAGGTCCGATGGTCGGTAACCGTCGTTCACACGCCAACAACGCAACTAAGCGCCGTTTCCTGCCTAACCTGCAAACTCACCGTTTCTGGGTTGAAAGCGAAAACCGTTTCGTCACGCTGCGCCTGACAACTAAGGCTATGCGTATCATCGATAAAAATGGTATCGATGCCGTTTTAGCTGATCTGCGCAAGCAAGGTCAAAAGGTTTAAGGAATTAACAAATGCGCGATAAAATCCGTTTAGTTTCTTCTGCTGGTACTGGCTTTTTCTATACAACTGATAAGAACAAGCGCACCATGCCAGAAAAAATGGAAATCAAAAA
>CBINNO010000206.1:0-7275 GCA_966252055.1 uncultured Rheinheimera sp.
CAAAGTGGTAGTGAATCACCAGCATTGGGGCCTGCTCTACAAAGACCAGGTGTTTAAAATGCTGCGCCGCGGTTATCGCTGCAAAGCTTATGTCAGCAAGGTGCGTGAAGACGGCAAAATCGACCTGCTGCTGGACAAACCTGGCTATGGTAAAACATTGGATTTAACCGAGCAGATCCTGGAAAAACTGGCACAAAATCAAGGAGTCCTGGCGTTGTCTGACAAGAGCCCGCCGGAAGCCATCTACCGCATTTTTGGTGTCAGTAAGAAAGTTTATAAACAAGCGATTGGTGCCTTGCTCAAGCAGGGCAAAATCGATGTGACGCCTGAGCGAATCAGTTTACGCGCTTAACAGCGCTTAACAGAACCGGCGTCCGCGTCTGCAGCGAACACTGCAGGCGCGACGCCGCGACAATCCGCTTATCAACGTAACCATTCGGCGGCCTGCTTTGCCGGTAACGCCGCCGCAAACCAGTAGCCCTGACCGCAGTCACAGCCCAAATCCAGCAGCAGTTTGCGTTGCAGGCTGTTTTCGACACCCTCGGCAATTACTTTTAAATCCAGCGTACGGGCCAGGGCAATAATGGTATTGACCACGGCATTTTCCTGAATGCGCGGCCGGATCCCGGCAATAAAACTGCGGTCAATTTTCAGTACATCGAGCTGAAATTCGTGCAGGTAACTTAAGCTGGAATAACCGGTGCCAAAATCATCCAGAAAGACCCGCACGCCCGCATCACGCAGACGGCTGATCGTCAGCCGCGCCTGCTCGATTTTATCAATCAGCGCCCGCTCGGTAATTTCAATCGCCAGATAACTGGCCGGCAAGCCGGCTTCTTCGAGCTGCTGCAGCACCTGATCGGCAAAATCTTCCCGCGAGAAACTGCGGCCGGAAATATTCACACTGACATAAAAAGACGTCGCATAGTCCTGCCGCCATTGCCGCAGCTGGGCAATCGCCTGGCCGACCACATACAAATCAATCACGCCGAGCAAACCTAACTCTTCAGCCAGTGGGATAAAGTCGTTAGGCGCAATAAAACCGCGCTGCGGGTGCATCCAGCGGATCAGCGCTTCAAAACCGACGGTGGTGTCAGTCGCAAGCTCCACCACCGGCTGATAATGCAGGACAAACTGCTGCTGCTCGAGCGCTGCCTGAATTTCCATCTCCAGTTGATAATGCCGCACCGCCCGCTGGTCCATTTCCGTGGAGAAGAACCGGTAAACGCCACGACCATCCTGCTTGGCCTGATACATAGCGATATCTGCGCGTCGGATCAGCTCATCGGTGTCATCAAGCTCAGTCTGCGCATCGGCAAGCGCCACACCGATACTGGCCGATGTCTGCAACTTGTGCTGACGGACATGCACCGGTTGCTGCAGCTTGTGGCCAATCCTGACCATCACTTCGGCCACGTCTGCTTCGGTGTAAACGTCCTCCAGCAAAATGGCAAATTCATCGCCGCCAAGCCGCGCCAGCGTGTCGTTCTGCCGCAAACAACTTTTCAGCAGCTGCGCCACGCCGACCAGGAAATCATCGCCGACCTGATGGCCCAGGGTGTCGTTGACCATCTTAAAGCGGTCTAAATCCAGATAAGCCACCGCCACCACATGATCCGGATAACGGCGCCGTCTTTTAAAGGCTTGTCGCACCCGGTCCAGAAACAAGATCCGGTTTGGCAAGCGCGTCAGCGCATCGTGCAGCGCCTGATGCATCAGGCGTTGGTGGACCAGCCCCCGCTCCAGCGCACTGCAAATATGCTGGCTGACAAACAGCAGCAAATCTAAATCGGTTTGCTGATAATTGCGTGCCGGATCGTAGCTATGTACTACCACCACGCCCTGCACTTGATCTTCCGATTTAAAAGGCACGCCAAGCCAATATTCCGGCAGCTCACCATAAGCTTTGACCACCTGGTCCTGGTCCAGCTGTGCCAACTGCGCTTTGTCAGCCAGCAGCGGCCGGTCGGTGCGAAACACATAGCCGGTCAGGCTGCGCTCGAGAATTTCTTTGGGATAAAACTGATCCGGGCTGATGTGTTCTTTGCTGTCGGCAAAATAAGGAAAGTGCAGCACTTCCTGTTCCTGATCGAACAGCGCAATAAAGAAATTTTCGGCATAAATCAGCGAGGCAACATTGTCGTGCAATTGCTGATAAAACAGCTGAGGCCGCTCGCCGTCATATTGCAAAGAGGCGATGTTAAACAACACACGCTGCAGCCGGCCGGCGTACTCCAGCTGAACGACGGATTGCTGTAATTGAAGGAAATCAGCCAGTTGCGCCAGTTTAGCCGCCAGTAAAGCACTGACTTGCTGCAGCAATGGCGCTGTTGACGACAACGCTGCTGCATCGGTGTGCTCACAAGCCAACACCGCAAACAATGTGCCGTCAGCGGTCATCACAGGGACGGCCAGTGCCGGGCCGCCGGGCGAGCTGTCAGTCTCAGTCCATTGCATCTGCTGACCAGCCTGTGCACAGCGCCGGGCCAGCATTTGTATCGAGGGTTCACTCTGTGGCGGGGTGTGTCCGCCAGCTGCCGCCAGCTGCAGGCTGATGTCGCTGCTTGGCTGGTCGCTGCTTGGCGGGGGATTGCTTTGTACGGCATGGCTTTGCGAAGTGCTGCCGGGCCGCAACGGGCTGGGTATGCTGTAGATGCGGCAACCCGTCACAGCAAGACCTGAGCAGACCACCGCGGTCACTTTGTCATACACCTCAGACTCTGCCGACAGTGCGTGCAAACTCATCGCCAGCTGATTGAGCGCCCGCTGTTGCTCAAGCTGAGATTTGAGTGACCGCAAGGCATCAGCTTCAGTAGCCCCGCTGACATCTGCACCAGCAAGGCCAGTGGTGAACAACTTACTTCCTGATCCCATGCCTGCAAAATCCCGATAACTTTTTGAAAGTTATAACAGAAAATCTCAGGGAATTGGAACCATCCTGTCAAAGGCTTCAGACGGTTGCTTTAAAATCAGGCTTACAGAGTACCAATTGTACTGTGCTGGTGGCCCGCTCAAGAAAACCGCCTTCGCAGTAACACAGATAAAATTGCCACATTCGCATAAAGCGCTCGTCAAAGCCAAGCGCCAGTACCTGTTCGCGCGCGGCCAAAAAACGCTGGTGCCAGTCAGCCAAAGTGCGGGCGTAATCCAGTCCAATGTCCTGCAGATGCCGGATCACCAAATCGGTCTGGTGACTGACCGCATCGGCCATTCGGCTGACAGATGGTAAAAAGCCACCGGGAAAAATAAACTTCTGAATAAAGTCTACTTCGCGGCTGTAATGCTGATAACGCTGATCGGCAATGGTGATCGCCTGCAGTACCATCAGGCCCTGCGGTTTGAGTAACGACGCGCATTTGGCGAAATAGCCATCCAGATACTGCTGACCGACCGCCTCGATCATCTCGACCGACACCAATTTGTCGTACTGGCCTTCGAGCAGGCGGTAATCCTGCAATAACAAAGTGATCCGGTCCGACAACCCGGCCTCGGCAATTCTGACGGCGGCAAAATCATGCTGCGCCTGAGAAATTGTGGTGGTGGTGACCCGACAGCCATAATGCTTCGCAGCGTAAATCGCGAGGCCCCCCCAGCCAGTCCCAATCTCCAGCAAGTGATCATCTGGCGTCAGTTGCAGCTTGTCACACAACAGTTTCAGTTTGTATTGCTGCGCTTCGTACAAAGAGCTGTCGGCAGCCGGATAAACAGCACTGGAATACAGCATGCTTGGGTCCAGCATCAGCTGGTAAAAGTCATTGCTCAGGTCATAATGCGCGGCGATGTTTTGTTTCGACTGACTGAGCGTATTGCGGTTACGCCAGTTCAGCAGCTTCAGCGCCGGCTTGCTAAGACGCGCAAAGCCGCTTTCAAGCTTGTCCAGCAGCGCACTGTTGCGGGCAAAAATCCGCACCAGCGCGGTTAGCTGGTCAGTTTTCCACCAGCCATCCATATAGGCTTCACCCGCACCGACCGAACCTTCCAGCAACAGCTTTGAATAAAACCGGTTGTCGATCACTTCAAGACGAGCCCGTAAATCGGCGTGTGCATCACCAAACACTTGCTCCTGATGCTGTTCAATCAATGCAATACAGCCATGCCGGATATTACTCAGGTAACTCAGTACCAGCGGCCGGCACCATTTCTCGAGCAGGCCCGCCTGCTGCGCGGTTTCAGTCTGGCTAATCGCGTATGTCATGCGTTGTGGTCCTTTGGCTTCTGATATGAATAAAATGGCATCCCTTTACAAATCAGCTTAAGAGCCTGCCAATAAATACGAAGTACAACAGTTACGTTTGGCCAGGGTGAACGGATCAGCCGCCGATGCAGCAGTTGCGCACTCAGTGGCTGACGACTGAGCCGATACCAGGCACTGAACACTTTCTCACCGGCCCGGTAATTACTGATCTGCAATTGCAGCTGTTCGGCCGGCTCTTCAATCTGCCAGTGATATTGCATATCCAGTGGGTTAAAAGGCGACACATGGAAGTTTTTCGCATGGCTGAATTCAGATACGCCGGCTTTAAGCGGAACCAGATAGCAGTGGCGTTGGTTCCAGGGTGTATTACTGACTTCAGCCAGCAAATAACAGGGTTTGCCGTCGCGATACAGATAAAACTGCGTGAGCGGGCTGAAGTACAGCCCCCAGTTCGCCAGCGGTGACAACAAAAAAATCTGCTCAACGCCCGTCAGATCTGCACCCAGCGCCGCCGCTTTTTGCCGCACAGCTTCGGCCAAATCATCCACCGCCGCAAGCTCAGGGCAGTCGCGCAGATAGTCGCGCCGGCGCAGCGAAAAAGCGCCAAATTGTTCATGCCGAATGGATGTTGGCAGCGTATCAGGCTGAGTCAGCTCCAACCAGAATAAGCCAAGCGGATAAGCCAGTTGATGTTCTTTTGGCAGATAACGGGCATGGCCGACGGTGCCGGCATAAAAAGCATGGCCCGGCGGCACCATCAAAAATCAACTCCCAGCAGCGCCGCAACATCGACCGCACTTCTGACGCCATCTTCATGAAAGCCGTTGTACCAGTAAGCTCCACAGAAATAGCTGTGCTGAACGCCGTTAATCAAACCGCGCTGTTGCTGGGCCTGCATCGTGCTGTGGTTGTACACCGGGTGAGCGTAAACAAAGCGGCGCAGAATTTTCTGCGGATTAATTTGGCTGGTGGCATTCAGGCTCACCACAAAGGTTTCGTCACTGTCGATGCCTTGCAGCATATTCATGTTGTAGCTGAGGGTGGCGCGATCACGACTGCCTTTGCCCAACAGATAATTCCAGGCCGCCCAGGCGGCGCGGCGCTTTGGCAGCAAATTCGTGTCGGTGTGCAGCACCACCTCATTCGGCTGATAGGCAATGCCACCCAGCACCTTGCGCTCATCGCTGCTGGCATCCTGCAGCAGGGCCAATGCCTGATCGCTGTGACAGGCAAACACCACTTTGTCAAAATGTTCAGTGCTGCCATCTGCCAGCCGCAGCTGCACACCCGATGCCTCCCGTGTCACCGCCTGAACCGGGCATTGCAGCCGAATTTGGTCCGTCAGCGGGTCGACGCCGGTTTGCTGCTGGCAGTGACGCAGCATGGCGCGGACATACTCGCGTGAACCGCCTTTAATCACCGCCCACTGCGGTCTGTCACTGATATTGAGCAAACCATGATTCTGGCAGAATTGTAAAAAGAACCGCAGCGGAAAATCCGGCATCGCAGTCAGGCCAGCCGACCAGATGGCCGCCCCCATTGGCAGCAAATAGTGGTTGCGCAGTTCAGCACCCAGCTGGTGTTTGGCCAGAAACACATCGATAGGTAAATCCAGATCAGCGCTGTTATCAGCCAGCGCCTGTTTGGCCGCTTTGTTAAACCGCACTATGTCCCGCAGCATACGCCAGAACGCAGGCCGCAGCAGATTGCGTTTCTGGGCAAAAAGGCTCAGCAGGTTGTTGCCGTTGTATTCAAAATCGCGTGCTTTGTCGGCCACCGCAAAACTCATAGTAGTGTGCTGAAACGGCACGCCAAGTTCTGCGATAAAGCGGTTAAACAGCGGATAAGTCCAGTTATTAAACACAATAAAGCCGGTGTCGATGGCGTAGTCGTGCCCGCCAAGTGCAACATCGACCGTCGCCGTGTGCCCGCCCAGATAATTCCCCGCTTCAAACAACGTCACCTGATGGCTACGGCGCAACAAATGCCAGCTCATCATGCCGGCGATGCCGCCGCCTATTACTGCAATTTTCATCAAAATTCCTTATGCGTCCGCCATTTTTTGCCGGACTTTGCCTGTCAGCCAGCCGAGCACCGGCAGATGCTGATAAATCATTTGGGTCAGGTCGTAATAATCACGGTGCCGGCTGATTTGGCCCGCTGCGTTGTATGTGAGCTCAGTGCAACCATCGACACAGACTTCCCGGCCGCCATTAATGGCGCTGTGACAAAAGCGCATCTGCCAACTGACAAAACCCCAATGCGCGCCCTCTCCTGTCGCCACAATGGCAAAATGACACTGCTGCAAATTCTGATACGCATGGGCGAAATACTGCTCCAGTGCACTGAGGCCATTGATTTGGTGTACCGGGTCGACAAACTCGACGTCGGCGGCGTAAATCTCGCGCAGCACCGCCAGGTTACTGAAATTCAGCTCGTTATACAGCGCGACAAACTGCTCAAGCCGGCCGGCGCAAAAGCTGGCAGAAGGACTGGTTGCAGTAGCGGCACGGACCACTGCTGTCGGCTGCATGGGCTGGCTGTCAGACATCAGCGGCCTCCCCGAATAACTCGTTCTGGCGGTCCCTTGCCATCGCTTCACCGCGTGCCTGCTTAAACAGCTGCAGGGTCAACAGACGCGCTTTGGCGTGGTCGACCACTGGTCTCGCGTACTGCACGCCCATCGGTAAAGGATGCGGCCAATGCAGCGCTGCGCTGCTCACTGTGGCAAGTTCAGGTAAATAGCGCCGTAAAAACACACCTTTGGGGTCAAACTTTTCGCTTTGGCTGACCGGATTAAAAATACGAAAATAAGGCGCCGCGTCGGTGCCTGTCGAAGCCGCCCACTGCCAGCCGCCGTTATTGGCGGCAAAATCACCGTCAATCAGTTTCGACATAAAATAAGCCTCACCCCAGCGCCAGTCGATTTGTAAATCTTTCACCAGAAAACTGGCCGCAATCATCCGAAGCCGGTTATGCATCCAACCGGTGCTGTTGAGCTGGCGCATGGCCGCATCGACGATGGGATAACCGGTATTGCCATCGCACCAGGCGGCAAACCAGCGCTCGTTATTGCCCCA
>CBINNO010000207.1:0-7094 GCA_966252055.1 uncultured Rheinheimera sp.
AGCGCCTCTGACCGCGCTGGTCAGAGGAAAAATGCGCTGACCTGGAACAGGCGTTCCACTTCGCCGATGTGTTTTTTGTCGACCAGGAACAGAATCACATGGTCGTCGGTTTCGATGACGGTGCTGTCGTGGGCGATCAGCACTTCGTCACCGCGCACGATAGCGCCGATGGTGCAGCCTGGCGGCAGTTTGATTTTGCCGATCGGCTGACCGACCACTTTGGAGGTGGTTTTGTCGCCGTGGGCGATAGCCTCAATCGCTTCGGCAGCACCACGGCGCAGCGAGTGTACGTTAACGATGTCGCCGCGCCGCACGTGGGTCAGCAGTGCTGATATCGTGGCTTGTTGTGGCGACACCGCGATGTCGACTTCGCCGCCTTGCAGCAAATCCACATAAGCACCGCGTTTAATCAGCACCATAGTTTTTTGCGCGCCCATCCGCTTGGCCAGCATCGCCGACATAATGTTGGCTTCATCGTCGTTGGTGACCGCCAGAAACACATCCACTTCGTCGATATTTTCTTCCTGCAGCAACTCGGGATCTGAAGCGTCGCCGGCGTAGACGATGGTGTTTTCCAGCGTGCTTGACAGGTATTCGGCGCGCTCTTTGCTGCGCTCAATCAGTTTGACGCTGTGGGTCTTTTCCAGCGCTTTGGCCAGCCCCATGCCGATATTACCGCCGCCGGCGATCATGATGCGCCGGTAGCTGTTTTCCAGTTTTTGCAGCTCGCTCATCACGGCGCGGATGTGTTTGGTCGCCGCGATAAAAAACACTTCATCGTCGGCTTCGATGATGGTGGTGCCAATAGGTTTAATGGCATGGCCGCGCCGGTAAATAGTGGCCACCCGCACGTCGATGTGCGGCATATGTTCGCGCAGTGTCGATAACGCATGGCCGACCAGCAGGCCGCCATAATAGGCTTTCACCGCCACCAGACTGACCTTGCCGCCGGCAAATTCAACCACCTGCAGTGCGCCCGGATAATCAATCAGCCGGCGGATATATTCAGTCACCAGTGTTTCCGGTGCGATGAAATGGTCGACCGGCAAATCGTCTTTGTTAAACAGCTTGTCGCGGTATTTGATGTATTGATTGGTGCGGATGCGCGCCACTTTGGTCGGGGTGTTAAAAATGCTGTAAGCAACCTGACAGGCGACGATATTGACTTCGTCGCTGTTGGTGACCGCAATCACCATGTCGGCATCTTCGGCGCCGGCTTTTTTCAGAATGTCCGGGTGGGCGCTGTGGCCATGCACCACCTGCAGGTCAAATTTGTCCTGCAGCGCGCGCAGTTTTTCGGCGTTGATGTCGACGACCGTGATGTCGTTTTCTTCACCGACCAGGTTTTCTGCCAGCGTCGCACCGACCTGACCCGCGCCTAAGATGATGATTTTCATGCAATCGCCTTTTTCTGCAATTTGGCGTAGAAGAAGCCGTCACCGCCGTCCTGACCGGGCAACCGCTGCCAGTACCAGGTGTCATGGTATGGCGCCAGTGTCAAAGGTTCAGCGTCGGGGTGTTGTTGGATAAAGTGTTCGACCTGCTGCAGATTTTCTTCCGGCAGGATGGAACAGGTGGCGTACAGCAAAAAGCCGCCAGGCTTCAGCGTTGGCCATACTTCGCGCAGGATCTGTGCCTGTAACTGTACCAACGGCTGCATATCAGACTTTTTGCGCAGCCAGCGGATGTCCGGGTGCCGGCGGATCACGCCAATCGCCGAGCAGGGCACGTCGAGCAGGATTTTGTCAAACAGGCGGCCATCCCACCATTGACCCGGTTCGGCCGCATCTGCTGCCATGACTTTGGCGCTGCGCTGCAACCGTGTCAGGTTTTCATGGACCCGGCTCAGGCGCTGCGGGTCTTTGTCGAGCGCCAGCAACTGCGCCTGCGGTGCCAGCTCCAGCAAATGTGCGGTTTTGCCGCCGGGTGCGCAGCAGGCGTCCAGCAGCCGCTCACCGTTTTCGGGCGCAAGCAGCAAGGCGGCGTATTGCGCCGAGACATCCTGCACCGAGAACCAGCCGTCGGCGTAACCAGGCAGCGTGGTAATGTCCGGCGCCCGCTCCAGCAACAACGCCTGTGGCATTTGCACGACAGGTGCAGAAAATTCAATGCCGTGCTGCACCAGTGCGGCGCTGAAAGCTTCAATACTGACCAGCGCTGTATTGACGCGCAGCCACAGCGGCGCTTTTTGCTGGTTGGCTGCGATCACCGCCAGCCATTGCTGCGGATAGGCCGCTTGCAGGCTGTTGACCAGCCAGGACGGATGGTTGGTCTGCACAGGTAAAGGCGCATCGGCAAATTCAGCCAGCTCAGGCCGGCGCAGATACTCGCGCAGCACTGCATTAATCAGTTTGGTCAGGTTCTGGCCTTTGAGCAGCCGGGCGGCTTCTACAGTTTCACCGACGGCGGCGTATTCCGGGATCCGCAGGAAACGCAGCTGATACATACCGAGATATATCAGATATTGCAGCGGGCGCAGGTCTTTCACCAGTGGTTTGCTCATTAGCTGCTGGGCGACAAAATCCAGTTGGGGTAACTGACGCATCACGCCGTAGCAGAGCTCGGCCAGCAGCGCTTTGTCCGCCGGATTGCTGAACTGACTTTGGGCTTTGGGCAGCACGTCTGACAGCGACTTGCCCTGATCGATCACCTGATAACATAAGGTTGCCGCTGCGGCGCGCAATTTAGCGCTCATGCCGGCAAGTCCAGTTGCAGTCCGACCGGCAGCCAGTCGGCGCGGCCATTGAGGAAATCGGCCACTGCCATCGCTTTTTTGCCAGCCGGCTGCAGCGTTTTCAGCACCAACAGGCCATCTGTGGTGGCGATCGCAATGCCTTGTTTATCGGCCCGCACCACAGTGCCGGGCACGCCAGAGCCGGCTTCGACGCTGGCCTGCCAGATTTTCAGCTGCTGGCCTGCAGCGGCCGTTGAGTTGAGTGGCAGATAACTGATAGGCCAGGGGTTAAAAGCGCGAATTTCACGCTCGAGCGCCAGCGCACTCTTGCGAAAATCGAGCTGCGCTTCTTCTTTGCTGAGTTTTTCGGCGTAATTGGCCAGTGCGTCCTGCTGGGTTTGCGCACTTGCCTGCAGCGCTGGTAAATCCTGCAGTGCTTCGAGCAGCGCTTTCGGGCCGACGGCGGCCAGCTTGTCATACAAAGTGGCGCTGGTATCGGCTGCTTCAATCGGCAGGCTGGCGGTGCTTAACATGGCACCGGTGTCCAGCCCTTCGTCCATTTGCATAATGGTGACGCCGGTATGGCTGTCACCAGCCCAAATGGCGCGCTGGATAGGCGCGGCACCGCGCCAGCGCGGCAACAGCGAGCCGTGCACATTAATACAGCCCAGCCGTGGTGTCTTGAGCACTGCTGAGGGCAGGATCAGGCCATAAGCCACTACGACCATCAGATCAGCGCCTAAAGCAGCCAATTCCTGCTGCGCGGGCAGCTTCTTCAGCGATTTGGGTTGATACACCGGGATTTGGTGTTGCAGCGCCAGTTGTTTGACCGGGCTGGCTTGCAGCTGATGGCCACGGCCGGCCGGCCGGTCCGGCTGGGTATAGACGGCCACCACCTGATGAGGAGAATCCAGCAGTGCCTGCAGATGGCGGGCAGCAAAATCCGGCGTACCGGCGAAAATAATACGAAGGGGAGTGGTCACTGTCGGGTCCTGTCAGGCGCGGGTAGCGGCGCGGGCTTGTTTTTCCAGCTTTTTCTTGATGCGGTCACGCTTAAGCGGCGACAGATAATCAATAAATAACTTACCGACCAGATGGTCCAGCTCGTGTTGCAGACAAATCGCCAGCAAACCTTCCGCTTTGAGTTCAAAAGCGTTGCCATCTTTGTCCAGAGCCTTAACGGTCACTTCAGCAGCGCGCTCCACATTGGCGTAGTTCTGCGGCACGGACAAACAGCCTTCTTCATAAGTGGTGTCACCACTTCGGGCGATAATTTCCGGATTGATAAAAATCTGTGGCTGATTCCGCTCTTCAGACAAGTCGATCACGACGACACGTTGATGGACGTTGACCTGCGTGGCGGCCAGACCGATGCCGTTCTCGGCATACATGGTTTCCAGCATGTCGTCGACCAGCTGGCGGATTTCAGGGGTAACAGCTGCAACAGGCTTGGCGACTGTACGCAGACGTTCATCGGGATAATGGAGTACGGTTAAAACGGCCATGGCACCTACAAAATTATGCTTTGTGAATATATCTGTGTTATGGTTCAATTTTAGCCATTAAATCGCTGTAATAACAGCTTCCTATGCAATCTGTGCAATAATTACCGCAGGTCCGGGCCGAAGGAAACTGGCATGCTGAAAACAATAACAAGCTCATTTGCCGCCCTGTTGTTTTGTCTGACGCCAGTGGTGTCGGCTGATATTCTCGCGATAAAACCAGACGCTCCCAAAAGTTACACCGTCAAAAAAGGCGATACTTTGTGGGATATTTCAGGCCTTTATCTGCAACAACCCTGGCTGTGGCCGCAACTTTGGAAACTCAATCCGCAGGTTGCCAACCCACATCTGATTTTTCCGGGCGATGTCCTTAGCCTCAGTTATGACAAAGACGGCAATCCGGTATTGTCGGTCAATCAGCATGCGCTGAAAGTCAGCCCCGGCGATACGGCTGCAGACCCTGCCAAAGGTATCCGCAAGTTGTCGCCGACGGTGCGTACCACCATGAAGTACACCGAAGCGGTGACCACTGTCCCGTTGCAGATGATTCGGCCTTTCCTGACTTATGAACAATCATTGTCGGCGGAGCAAATCAACGGATTACCTTATGTGCTGGGCGCTGACGATCATGTCAAAAACGCCAGTCAGGGCCATATTTTGTATGTGCGCGGCGCGCTGGCGCAGCAAGAAGCCTATGGTATTTATCGCAAAGGCAAAGCTTACGTTGACCCGCAATCAAAAGAAGTATTGGGTTTTGAAACTATTCTGGTCGGGACTGCCCGGGCATTCAGAGCCGGTGGGCAGCAGGTCAGTGAACCCGCTTCAGTGGCTGTGATCGATGTGAAACAAGAGATCCGCCAGGGAGACCGGCTGATCCCGGCGGCTGACGGGCAAAGCCTGCCGGCTTTTTTCATGATGAGAAAACCGGCAAAAGCCATTGATGGAACTATTATTGACACCACCTCCGATTTGCGGGAGTTTTCCAGCTGGGACATTGTCGTGCTGAACAAAGGCCTGCAGGACGAAGTGCAGCCTGGTTATATGTTCGGCATTTACCGGCAGTCGCCGACAGTGGTCGACTCCGGCAAAGGACCGGTCTATGTTTCGGACGCCAGCCGTTATCAGAAATTGATGGGCGGCATCGATGGCGATCGCATTGATATGCCAAAGGAGCTGGTCGGTGAGCTGATGGTGTTTAAAGTGGCAGAACGGACCAGTTTTGCCATAGTGACCGGCACGAAAAAACCAATCCGGGTCGGCGACACGCTCGGCGACCTCTGAATTCTTCATAACCAGCTCACAGGGGGAGATCATGGACGATCTCGACCACTGGCTGAGACTGATGGCGGTTCCGGGTTTTGATGTCAGTACCCTCGCCAAGATCAGCCCGGCCTGTACTATCGCCGAATTGTGTCAGGCCAGTGCAGCGCAGCTGCAGCAGTTGGGTCTGAATCCCGTTCAAAGCCAGCATTTACGCAGGTCCGCCGCCAAAGCCGAAGCCGCCAGGTTCTGGCTGCAGCAACACCCCAGCCACTGGTTTTTATCACATACCGATCCAAGATACCCAGCCTTATTACGCCAGATTAAACATCCGCCGCTGGGGCTGTTTGGCATCGGTGATCCGTCCCAGTTAGACGGGCCCGCAGTGGCGGTGGTTGGCAGCCGGCGGCCGACGCCAACCGGCAAACAACTGGCGTTTGAATTCGCTGCACAGTTGGCAGCATTGGGTTTTGGTATCAATAGTGGGTTGGCGCAGGGGATTGATGGAGCAGCGCACCAGGGCGCTTTGTCGGTGCAGGGCCGTACTGTTGCGGTACTTGGTCATGGCTTGCAGCATTTATATCCGCCGCAGCATCAGACCTTGTTTGAGCAGATTTGTGCGCAAGGGGCTGTCATCTCTGAATTTTTGCCGGCCCAGCATCCAAAGGCGGAGTTTTTCCCCATCCGCAACCGGATTGTGGTGGGACTTAGCCTAGGGACACTCGTGGTTGAAGCCGCGGAAAGAAGTGGTTCGTTGATCAGCGCACGTTATGCCGCCGAATATAATCGCGAGGTATTTGCCGTGCCGGGCTCGGTACGCAATCCGCAGGCGGCCGGCTGCCATCAACTAATTCTGGAAGGCGCTAAACTTACCCGCTCAGTCGCCGATATTGTGGAAGAGTTTGCTCCCTTTGTTGCATCAGATTTTTCGCTGCAGGTGACTGAAAAAAATAGTTGTATGTCGACCTTGTCCGACGATAGCTTGTTAGCTAACGTAGGAGATGAGGCAACTGCAATTGACCTGATTGCAGATCGCGCAGCAATGCCGGTAGCTGACGTAACCATAGCCTTGCAACAGCTTGAATTAGCTGGCGTAGTGGCAGCAGTACCTGGTGGCTACATTCGAGTGAGGAGGGCCTGATCATGTTTGATATCCTCGTCTATCTGTTCGAAAACTACATTCACAACGAATCTGAAATTTACGTCAACCAGGCCGACTTGACGAAAGAATTGGTCAAAGCCGGATTTCATGATGATGACATCTTCAAAGCTTTGCGCTGGCTGGAGAATTTATCCAAGCTGCAAGAAAGTCATATTAAACCTTACCTGACCAAATCCACCTCCAGTGCATTGCGGGTTTTCACACCGCAAGAGCAACGTAAACTGGATACCGAATGTCGTGGTTTCCTGTTATTTCTGGAGCAAATCAACGTGCTGGATCTGCCCACCCGTGAAATGGTGCTGGACCGGGTGATGGATTTAGACAGCAGCGAAGTCAGTCTCGAAGATTTGAAATGGGTGGTCTTGATGGTGTTGTTTAATGCGCCAGGCCACGAAAGTGCTTATGCGCAGATGGAAGACCTGATTTTTGAAGAACCCACAGGCCCGCTGCATTAATGGCTTTGGGTGTGTGCATGACAAAATGCCGGCAACAGCCG
>CBINNO010000208.1:0-7049 GCA_966252055.1 uncultured Rheinheimera sp.
TGTCGTTGTTTGAAGCGGAATTTGACCATGTCACCATCCCATTTGTTGAAACTCATCTGAAAGCTGAACAAGCCAAACAACGGATTAACGATCGTTATAAAACTACTGGAGTGCGTCCGTTGGTGTTTCAGACTTTTGTCGACGAACAACTGCGCGCCATCATTAACAGCTCCGAAGGGGTCTGTTATGATTTTCTGAATGCCTTCGTCGAGCCGATGCAGCGCGAGCTGGGTATTCCGGCCAAACCCAAAACCCACCGCACGCACAGCATTCACGAAAAAACCTATGACTATCGCATCGACGCGGTCAATTACGCCCTCGCCAATGACGATGGCGCCAATCTGAAAGACTACGCCAAAGCCGATATCATCTTAGTTGGCGTCAGCCGCAGTGGCAAAACACCGACTTCGCTTTATCTGGCACTGCAATATGGCATCAAAGCGGCGAATTATCCTTTTGTCGAAGAAGATATGGATTCGTTGCATTTACCGGCCGCATTAAAGCCACACCGCAACAAATTATTTGGCCTGACTATCACGCCGGAACGGTTAAGCCAAATTCGCGAGCAGCGCCGGCCTAATAGCCGCTATTCGTCACTGCGCCAATGCAAACTGGAGCTGGATGAAGTGGAAAATCTGTATCACAAAGAGCGGATCCCATTTCTGAATTCCACCACTTTGTCCATTGAAGAGATCAGCGCAAAAATCATGGCGGAAACCGGTCTGAAACGGCAGAAGTACTGAAACGAATGAATGATTGCGGATAATATTGTCGCCAAACACAGCCAGAAGCGCTTGTGAGCTCAGCAGAACCCTGAAACAGACAATACTATCAATTACTTAGCGGTTCAGGCCCAGTTGATCACACCACAGTAACGGGTCAATCACCGGACTGTGACCGGCTTCTGCCGCCAGAATGAAGTCGGTGATCGCCTGATTGACCGGAGTTGCCAGCTGATAACGCTGGCCCAGCGCGTTGACAGCGCCATTCAGAAACTGGATCTCGGTCCGCACGCCGCGTTCGAGGTCAAAGGCCATCGACAAACGGGCTTGCGGATCTATCCTGAGCATCCGCGCCGCCAGTCTGGTAAACAGCCAGTCCGGGCTGCGCAACAAGACCGGCAACCAACGTGGGCTGACCGCCGTGTACTGGCGCAGCGTGAAGCCCTGCTGCTGACAAATCTGCAGCCATTCCGCCATGGCTGCCGCCATCAGACGCCGCCAGGGGCGCTGCATCAGCTGACTTTTAAGCGGCAGACCACTGAGCGCATTAAGCGCGTTGTTCAGATTCAGCAGTAATTTGCCATATTCTGCTGCCTGCATGTCTGGCTCCTCGACGACCGGCAGGCCTGTGCTGCGAAAACTTTGCGCAACCAGCTTCAGCAGTGGATGCGGCGTTTGCGGCCAAATCAACTCACCCGCGCTGCTTTGCTGAAAATGCCCGGCTTTGGTCCTCACCACGTTAAAAGGCACCAAAGCACGAAATAGTGGATTTTTCAGCTGGCTGTGCAGGATGTCCAAAATCCCAATACCGTTTTGCAGCGCAATCACCGGCACCTCGGCCCGCACAAAACCTTTTATTTGGTGCTGCAACGGCAGCAAAGCAGTGGCTTTGACGGTCAGCAACACAACATCTGCCTCAATTAACGCCTGAAAATGACTGAAATAAGCTACAGCGCCGCCCTGCGCGCTCAAGTGCTGTTCACCGTCTTGCCAGGAGGCATGCAGCCCATAAGCCGCCACATCAAGGCCGGTCTGTTCACGACCAAACAACAACACGGCGAGCTTTGGGTCGGACGACAGAATTGCCGCGAGAAAAGAGCCAATAAGCCCAGGCCCGATGATGGCCACTCTGAACTGACCAGGACTGGTTTGTATGGCAACCTGAGGTGATGGCATCGCTGCACCCTGCCGCTAAAAGAAGCCTTCAGTGTGCAGCGAAGCCACGCAAAAAAAAAGCCACCCTAAGCGGATGGCCTGGAGAAAAAAACTGATGAGCTGCTATTTACGCACGCTTCGCAGGGTGTCTGCAATCAAAAAAGCAAGTTCCAGCACCTGATCTGCATTTAAACGTGGGTCACACTGCGTAAAATAACGCTGGCTTAAATCGTTTTCGGACAAACCATAAGCCCCACCGGTACATTCCGTCACGTGCTCGCCGGTCATTTCAAGGTGAATACCACCGGCATGGCTGCCTTCGGCCTGATGCACCGCGAAGAAGTTACGGATCTCCCGCAAAATGGCTTCGAAGTCACGGGTTTTGTAGTCATTGCTGGCTTTGACCGTGTTACCGTGCATCGGATCTGAGCTCCAGACCACTTTTCGGCCTTCGCGCTGTACACGCCGTACCAGCGCTGGCAGTTTGTCCGCCAGTTTGTCGGCGCCCATCCGGGTGATTAACGTCAGCCGGCCCGGGATAGTCTCAGGGTTCAGCGCGTCGATTAAGCGGATGAGATCGAGCTCATCCATACCCGGGCCAATTTTGACCCCGATCGGGTTATGAATGCCGCGGAAAAACTCAATATGGGCGTGGTCCAGCTGACGGGTTCGTTCGCCAATCCACACCATATGAGCCGAACAGTCGTACCATAAGCCGGTCAGTGAATCACGGCGGGTCAGCGCTTCTTCGTAGTTCAGCAGCAAAGCTTCATGCGAGGTATACAAAGTGGTTTCGCGGATAGACGGTGACGTCTGGGCGCTGATGCCACAAATTTCCATAAACCGCAGTGCTTCCTGAATACGCTGCGCGATATCCTGATAGCGGCCTTTGAGTGGATTGCTTTCGACAAAGCCCATATTCCAGCGGCTGACCTGATGCAAGTCCGCCAGGCCACCCTGTGCAAAGGCGCGCAGCAGGTTCAGCGTCGCAGCGCTGTGGTGGTAGGCGGTCATCAGCCGGTTAGGATCTGGCTGACGGGCTGCTTCAGTGAATTCAAAACTGTTGACGATATCGCCGCGATAGCTTGGCAAGCTGACGCCATCAATAGTTTCCAGGTCGCTTGAACGTGGTTTGGCGTATTGACCCGCCATACGGGCAACTTTCACAACCGGGCAGCTGCCGGCAAAGGTCAGCACCACCGCCATCTGCAGCAGGACCTTAAAAGTATCCCTGATTTTTGGCGCATTAAAGTTGCTAAAGCTCTCCGCACAATCGCCGCCTTGCAATAAAAATGCATTGCCCTCGGCCACCTGGCCGAGCTGACTAAACAGATCACGGGTTTCCTGCGCAAATACCAACGGCGGGTATTTGTGCAATTGCTGCTCGACAGCAGCCAATAAAGCCTGATCTTCATATTGCGGTTGTTGTTGGATCGGAAATGCTCGCCAGCTTTGAGGCGTCCAGGTATTCACTTTAAATGTCCTATGATGTTTGGGTGGTTATCAACTTCACTTGGGTTATGGCTCCACCCGACAAGGTAAAGACTCAGCCGGCGAAATTCAACGCTTTCACCGGATAATTTTCTATCTGGACGTATAAACGGCTATTTAATCAGCATTATCGCGCTTTGAGCTGACTGACCAGCGCACGACAGGCCTGCTCAATCAAATCCAGTACCACTGCAAAACCACGAGGCCCACCATAATACGGGTCCGGCACTTCGGTCCATTTGGGGTATTCCGGATGATATTCCAGCAGCAGTTTCAGCTTGTGATGTTGCTCTGGCGGACAACGGCGTTTTAAATCGGCCAGATTCTGCTGATCCATTGCCAGAATCAAATCATAATGAGCAAAGTCTGTCGGTTGCACCGGGCGTGATTTAAGGCCTTTGAATGAATAAGCCGGCGCTGCTTTGATACTGCGTGGGTCTGGCGGGTCGCCTTTGTGAGAAGCGCTGGTGCCGGCAGACTCCACTTCACAGGGCAGCCCCTGCTCTGCGGCAAGCTGGCGAAAGACAGCATGTGCCGTGGGCGAGCGACAGATATTACCTAAGCAGACAAACAAAACTTTCATGTGGGGATTCTGGTCGTTGAGGGTTGCCGCAGTATACGAATTTTGTGACTATTTGCCAAAAGGCATACACAGCAGGAGATTTTGGTGCCACATCCGCTTTCTGACGTAGAAACTCAGCTCAATCAGGTCATTCTGGGCAAGCCGGCACAAATTCGTTTGTCCTTGTGTTGTTTACTGGCCGGCGGCCATCTGCTGCTGGAGGATTTACCGGGCATGGGGAAAACCACGCTGGCGCATGCCTTGGCCAGCAGCCTCGGGCTCAGTTACCGCCGGGTTCAGTTCACCAGCGACCTGTTACCGGCGGATCTGACCGGTTTTAATCTTTTTGATGCCCGGACGCATGAATTCAGATTTCAGCCCGGCCCGGTGTTCAGTCAGGTCTTGCTGGCCGATGAAATCAACAGGGCCAGCCCTAAAACCCAAAGTGCGCTGCTGGAGGCCATGGAAGAGCATCAGGTGTCAGTCGATGGTGAGACCCGGGAGCTGCCTTCGCCCTTTTTTGTTATCGCGACGCAAAACCCACAAAGCCACAGCGGCACCAATGCCCTGCCGGAATCCCAGCTTGACCGCTTTCTGATGCGCCTGACGCTGGGCTTTCCGTCACGGGATGCTGAAATGGCGTTGCTCAAACAACCAGGCGGACGGGCGGAAAAAAGTACCGCCCGCCTGACCGCGCCAGCGTTGGTCGCGTTACAACGTCAGGTCGATGCGGTGCACTGCTCAGATGCCCTGCTGCACTATGTGCTCGATTTGGTCGCGAACAGCCGCGGCCGGGATGATATGCAGCCGCTGTCTCCGCGGGCCACCAAAGCCTTGCTGGCGGCAGGTCGCGCCTTTGCCATGCTGGATGGCCGCGATTTTGTCAGCGCGGATGACATCAGCGCTGTGTTTGCTGCAGTCACCGAACACCGGCTGCAGCCACGCAGTCATGCCGGTCAAACGCAATCCGCCCAGTGGTTGCTGCGCCAGACCTCATGCAATATCTGAATCAGTGGCTCAGGCCCAGACTCTGGCGCTACCTGGCCCGGAAGCAGCCACGCGCCGCGGAGATCACCTTACGTCAGAGTTATCTGTTTGTGTTACCGACGGGTTTTGGCTTGTCGGTCCTGCTGCTGGCCCTGTTGCTGTATGTGCTTGGCACCAACTATCAGAATAATCTGATCATGTTGCTGGCTTATGCACTGCTGGTGCTGTTTGTCAGCTGTATCCTGCTCGCATTTGAAAATCTGCATCATCTGGTGATCAGCAGCGCACCGGCTGAAGACGTATTTGCCGGAACGCCTTTGCTGCTGCGCCTGCAGGCTAACAGAGCCAACAACGTCGATAGAGCCAACAATGTAGATAGTGCCGCGGTCGCGCTGACCATCCATTGGGACGACCAGCCGCATCAACAGTCCGCAGTGCGTCAAGGCCAGGCGCAGTTGCCTTTACAGACCAGTAAACGCGGCTACTACCAGCTGCCTTGGCTGAAACTACAGTCGGTGTACCCTTTTGGCCTGATCCGCTGCTGGAGTTACGTGCAGCTTGATTGCGGCTACTGGGTCTATCCGACGCCCGTGTCGGCGGCTGTCGCGCGTGACAGCGCTGCGCACGACCCTGGCAGCCGCGATGAATGGGTTGGACAGCGGGCCATGCAGGCCGGCGATTCGCTGCGCCAAATCGACTGGAAAAGATTCAGCCGCCAGCAGGCGCTGACCGTACACCAGTATCAGGCCAGCCAGCAGCCGCTAAACGAGATTTGGCTTGAGCCTGATGTGATACTGCCGGATCTGGAACAACAGCTGTCTGATTTGGCCGCCAGGGCGCTGCTTCTGCACGAACAGCAACAACCCTTTGGCTTGCGGCTGTTTGGCCGTGAAGTGCCGATTGGCCAGTCCTCAGGCCACCTGAAACGCGTGTTACAGGAGCTGGCCCTATGCTGACTCAGTCCCTGCAATGGCGTTTATGGTTGTTTCAATTATCGATCTGGTTGCTGCTGTTACCTGCCTACAACCAATGGACCTTACCGGTTTTTGCTCTGCTGCTGCTGGCCAAGCTCTGGCAGTTGTATCGCGACGCTGCACCCTGGAGCCTTGGACGCAGTAATCTGCTGGCGGCGCTGTTGCTGCTTGGTTTGGTGCTGAGCGCCCGCTCTTTGGGCGTGATCCATCTGATGTTTCATTTCCTGTTGCTGGCCGCCATTCTGCGGCTGCTTGGCTTAACAGAACAGCGCCGGCAGGATGCGGTACAACTGTTATGGGTTCACTATTTTTTACTGGCCTGTGCATTTATTCTGCATCAGGATTTGTGGCTGGCCATGCTGGTCTTTGCGGCTTTCATCCTGAATCTGCATTGTCAGTATCTGCTGTTTAGCGATGAGCAGGCTACCAGTCAGCGGCCAAACCGGCTCAGACAGTTTAAGCGCAGCCTGTTTGCCCTCAGTGCCTTGTTACTACTCTTTGTGTTGTTTCCACGCCTGCCCCCCCTTTGGCAGCTGCCGGGGGCTAAGCTTGCACAAACCGGCCTGACAGACAGACTGTCGCCTGGTCAGGTCAGCGAATTGCTCGATTCGGACGCGCTGGCATTTCGGGTTCGTTTTCATGGCGACCCACCACAAAATGATCAGCTGTATTTTCGCGCCAAAATTTATCAGCTGTTTGACGGCCAGAACTGGCTGGCAGAGCGCCAGTCGGTCCCGGTGAGTCCACAGCCGGCGACATCCAGGGTGCTCGAATACACAGTGATAGCCGAACCGCACCAGCAATTCAGTTTGTTTGCGCTGGGCCAGCCCCACCAGCTCAGCCAGAACCTGCGGCTCAATCGCTCCCAGCTGATTTACAGCGAACAACGTGTCAGTCAGCGCATCAGTTATCAGTTGCAAAGCAGTCTGCAGAATGTCGCGGCCAGTGGCGCTTTGCAGCCTTATCTGCAATTACCCAACGGCAATCTGCAAAGCCGCCAATTGGCCGCACAATTGCGTCAGGGCCATGCTGACACCAAGAGCTTGATCGCAGCCATCAGCCAGTATTTTTCCGGGCAAGGATTTCGCTACAGCCTGTCACCCGGTCAAATCATCGGCGAACAGATTGATGGTTTTTTGTTTGAACGAAAAACAGGTT
>CBINNO010000209.1:0-7037 GCA_966252055.1 uncultured Rheinheimera sp.
CAAGCGGCGCCTGAAAGCACCGCCTTTAAGACTATCCACTGCTAAAAACAGCCATCTTTTAAAAACAGCCGCCTGTAAAAACAGTCGCCGTTAAAACAAACCGCTGTCAGAACAGCCGCTGTTAAAACAAAAAGTCCGTCGCCAAAAACGCCGAGTGGCGCGCCTGCACCATGCCGCGCACCAGCGCAATACCGGCTTCTGAGCCTTTAGCGGCCACCAGCGTTGGAATAGAAAACTGATGCAGCGCATCCTGCACCGACAGCGTGCCTTCGGCCGAATCTTTGCGGCCGGTAAAAGGAAAACTGTCCGGGCTGCGCTGACACTGGCTGTTTAAGTTAATCCGCCCCACCTGATTGGCGAAGATGTCCACCAAAGGCCCAATCGCCGCGCCGTCGGTGCCAAAAATACTCAGCTGCTGGCCAAAATCGCTGTGAATGACGTAGTCAATCACTTCGCTGACATCGTCATAAGGCACCACCGGCACCAGCGGGCCAAACTGCTCTTGCTGATACAGCCGCATCTGCGGTGTCACCGGATACAGCAGCGCCGGTTTCATCAGACTGCCGGCATAACTGCCGCCCCCGGCGTTGACCACTTCGGCGCCATGCACCTTGGCATCGGCAATCAGCGCCACCATCGCTTCGGTTTTACCAGGCTCCGGCAAAGGCGTGATTTGCGCGCCCGGCTGCCACGGCATCGCCAGCTTTAAAGCGTCGATGTGCGCCGCCAGCAGCGGCAGCATCTCAGCGGCTTTGCTTCTGGGGACAAAAATAATTTTCAGCGCCGTACAACGCTGACCGTTAAAGGCGAGCGCGCCGGCGATGATTTCTTTGGCGCTGGCCGCCACATCGGCGCATGGCAGCACAATGGCCGGGTTTTTCGCATCCAGCCCCAGCACTGCTTTTAGCCGGTGTGGTTTAGGGTGCAACCGTTTTAAATCGCTGGCGCCTTTGTTGGTGCCGATAAATGCCAGCACATCGACTTTGCCGGTTTCCATCAGGGCGCCGACCGTTTCACGGCCACGGCCATAAATCACATTGATCACGCCCGGCGGAAAACAGTCGCGAAACGCCTGCAATAGCGGCTCAATCAGCAGCACGCCGTATTTGGCCGGCTTAAACACCACGGTATTGCCCATCATCAGCGCCGGAATGAGCGTGGTGAAGGTTTCATTCAGCGGATAGTTAAAAGGCCCCATACAAAGCGCCACGCCAAGCGGCACCCGGCGGATTTTGCCGAGCACCTGCTGCTCTTCAATAAAATGGCTGTCCGCCCGGTCCTGCTGCTTCAGCGCCTTGATAGTGTCGCGAATATAGTCACAAGTGCGGTCAAATTCTTTGGCTGCATCAGTGGCGTTTTTACCGATCTCCCACATCAAAAGCCGCACCACTTGCTCACGCTTGGCACTCATCGCCTGCAAAAAAGCCTCGACATGGCGGATGCGTTCCAGCACCGGCAACGTCGGCCAGTGGCCACGGCCCAAATCATAAGCCGCGACGGCGGCGTCGAGCGCTTGCAGCGCGGCCGCGCTGTCCATCAACGGCGTAGCTCCGAGCGTAACGGCTGCCAGTTCACCGCTTTGCTCGTCACGCAGCTGCACCGGGCTGATGACCGGCGCCAGCTCCCCTTGCCACTGACGCAGCTCACCGCCGACCAGATAATGGCGCTGCGCCAGATAATCGGGCACGGCAAATTCAGCAGCCACTTGTGCGGCTGTTGGGAACAACTGGGATAAATCAGACATAACAGCTCCTCGTTCAGGTAATCAGTGCTGTGTCCGTGGTTGTGTTGACCCGCTGCTTCAAAGCCGCCTGCGCCAGTATTGGCGGGCGGCGGCATGCTCTTGATGGCAGGCAGCGGTGTCGGGCCTGATAGCCGGATGCCGGCGCTATACCGGCGCTATACCGACATAGCGCCGCGACAAAACCCGCTCAGCTCAGGCTGTAATGCGCTTTAAAGGCGCGGAAATTGTCATGGCTGACAATAGCGCCGGTATGTTCCACCACAAAAGCCGCCAGCGCTGCGGCCAGCTGCGCCGCTTCTTTTGGCGTTTGGCCGGCCAGCCGGGCTGCCAGATAGCCGCCGTTAAACGAATCGCCGGCGGCGGTGGTGTCGACCACTTTTTTCACCGTCACAGCCGGCATCACAAAGCGCTCGCCCTGGGCGTATACCACGGCGCCTTCTTTGCCGTTTTTCACCACTATTTCGCCGGTGCCAAGCGCTTTGAGCTGCGCTATCACATCGTCGCAGCTGGTGGCGTCAAACAGCACTTTGTGGTCATCAAGCCCTGGCAAGGCGATGTCTGACAGCGCATAAGCGCGGTTAAAAGCATCGCGACATTGCTGCACGCTTTGCCACAGCACAGGGCGGTAATTCGGGTCAAAACCGATTTTGACGCCAGCCGCTTTTAGCTCGCCAACCAGTTGGAACAAGTCTTCGCGGTCCGCTTCCGACAAAATCGCCAGACTGATGCCGGAGAAATAAAACCAACCGGCGCTGGTTAATGCAGAGATATCGCCACGGGCGCGAAACAGCTGCAACGTTTGTTTGGCGGCAGAACTGTCGCGCCAGTAAACAAAACTACGCTCGCCAAAAGCGTCGGTGTTGATCATGTAAAGGCCGGGCCGCGCCGTTTTACTTCTGAGCAACAGGCTGCTGCCCAGCTTTTCGGCTTCGACTGCCGCCAGCAGCTTGTCGCTGATAAGGTCAGTGCCAATCGCCGAGAAAAAGTCGACCTGCAGCGCCGGATTGACGCGTTTGAGATACACCGCGGTGTTAAACACATCGCCGGCAAAATTCTGGTGGTAGACGTTTTCCACCAGCTGATACAGCTCAACCATGCACTCGCCAAAAATCACCAGCCGCTGCTTCGTCATTGTGTGCTCCTTCAGGCGGTTTTTTTCAAAGAAAAGCCGCCGGCTTTGTCAGCTAACACAGTCGCTGCGATATCCAGCGACTGGCGGCACAGGGCGGTGATACCCGCATAATCACCGGCTTTGAGCAGGTCTGCCGGCGTCAGCCAGCTGCCACCGACCACAAACACGTTCGGCTGTTTTAAGAAATCGCCGAGGTTGTGCAGGCCAATGCCGCCGGTCGGGCAAAAGCGTACCTTGGGCAGGATGCTGCGCACCGCCTGCAGCATCGCAGTGCCGCCGGACAAATGCGCCGGGAAGAATTTCAACTCGTTGAGGCCGAGCTCATGGGCGGTCGCCATTTCGGTGACTGTCGACACGCCCGGTGCCAGCGGCAAACCGGTCGACAGCAAAGCGTTGAGTAACTTTTCGGTGGCGCAGGGGCTGACCAGAAACTGCGCGCCAGCCCAGACGCAGGCCTGCGCCTGACGTACGTCCAGCACAGTGCCGGCGCCGACCAGCAGATCCGGGCATGCCTCACGAATGGCGGTGATGGCCGACAAGGCTTTGTCGGTGCGCAGCACCACTTCGACCGCGCTGACGCCGCCGGCCGCCATGGCTTTGGCAATCGCCACCGCCTGCGCCGGCTCGTCTGATTGAATAATGGGCAGCAACGGGTTGCCGTTCAGTAAGGTCGAAAGCGCGGTCATGCCAAATCTCCGGAAACAGCCAACACAGCAGCAAAAGAAAAATCAGCACCAAGAGCGGTGCCACTTAACAACGGCGACAACGCCTGATAACTGCGCCACAACGCCGAGACAAAAGCAGTCTGGCTGGTTAAATCACTGCCAAACACCTGATCAAGCGCCAGCCACAGCGGAACATCGGTCGACGCCTGGCCGGTACACTGGGCGGCGGTGGCCAGCAACAGCTCCGCCAGCGGGTCGACCAGCTTAGGTGCCAGCTCTTTGAGCTCTTGCTGTTGCAAAGCGCGCAGCCGGATAAACTGCAGCCAGCCGGCCACTGCCAGCGCCAGCAGGTCAACCGGGCGACCAGCCGCCAGATTGTCGCGGACCACCGGCAAAATCCGCATCTGCAGTTTTTGCGAACCATCCCAGGCAATTTGCGCCAACAAATGCCGCACTGACGGATTGGCAAAGCGGCGGAAAATATCCTGACTGTAAGCCGGTAAATCCAGCCCCTGCAGCGGTGGCAGCGACGGCAGAATTTCCCGGCTGACCAGCTGTTGCAGCAATTGGCGAAGCTCTGGCTGTGAAATGCCATCCAGCACCGTTTCGAGCCCCAGCAAAGAGCCCAGATACGCCATCGTCGAATGCGGCGCGTTCAGTAAGCGCAGTTTGGCTTTTTCAAAAGCCGTCACATCGGGCGTAAAAATCACGCCAGCCTGCTGCCAGGCGTCCCGCAAGCCCTGCAAAGAGCTCGGCAACACATCTTCAATCACCCACTGACAGAAAGTTTCGCGTTTGACCGGCCAGGCATCTTCGACGCCAAGCTCAGCCTGCACTTGCGCACGCAGTGCATCGTCAGTGGCCGGCGTAATACTGTCGACCATAGAACAAGGGCACACCAGGTCGGTTAACGCGAGCAAAAAGTCGGTTTTACCGGCCAACAGCGGCGAATTTGCAGCAAACTTGCGCACTGCCGCTTTGAGTTTATGGCCATTGTCGGTCAGGTTGTCACAGCTGAATAACACCAGCAGCGGCAAGCCTTGCTGATGACGCAAATACTGGGCAATGGTCAGCAGCGCCACGGCAGATTTGGCTTGTTGCCAGACATCGTCCAGCGCCAGATCAGCCACGATATCGGCATGTTGCAAATCAAGCTCGCCATTGGCGGCCAGGCAATAACCTTTTTCGGTGATGGTCATCGTCACCAGTTGCGTGCTGGCTGCAGTCAGCCTTGCCAGCACATCCGGGTAATGTTGGGGGGCGACCAGCACTTCGCGAATAGCCGCCACGACAGACAATTCGGTCTGCTGTTCCATTTGCGCCAGGACATAGAGGCCATCCTGCGGATTGAGCGCCTGCGCCACATCCGGGCTTCGCATCGACACCGCGCAAATCGACCAGTCGCCGGCTTTGCCTTGCTGCGCGCTCAAGCGCATCGCCTGTTCGGTGTACCAGGCCTGGTGGCCGCGAAAAAAAGCGCCCGGCCCTAAGTGGACAATCCCCACTTGTGGACGAACATCCGGGCGCACACCACCACCGACGCCAGCAGGCGCCAGATACACAGGAACAAGGTCGGCCGGCAGCGCGGCCAGAGTCGATAAATTCAGTCTGCTCATAACTGGTACGCCTGTTTGGCCAGCCGGTAGGTCAGGTCGTAAGCCAGCTCATGTGCTTCGTCTTCGTTTAAGCGATGCTCGGCCACCAGCTGCGCCAGGAAGCGGCAGTCGATGCGGCGCGCCACGTCATGACGGGCCGGAATAGACAGGAAAGCGCGGGTGTCGTCGTTAAAGCCGCAGGTGTTATAAAAACCTGCCGTTTCAGTCACCTGATGGCGAAAACGCAGCATGCCTTCCGGCGAATCATGGAACCACCAGGCCGGGCCCAGTTTCAGCGCCGGATAATGGCCGGCCAGCGGCGCCAGTTCGCGCGCATAGCTGGTTTCATCGAGCGTAAACAGAATGATGTTCAGTTTGCTTTCGTTGCCGTATTTGTTCAGAAGCGGTTTTAATGCCTGCACGTATTCGGTCGGGCTGGGAATATCGGCGCCTTTGTCGGCGCCAAAACGCTCAAAAATCACCTGGTTATGGTTACGGTGCGCACCTGGGTGGATTTGCATCGTCATGCCATCTTCCAGGCTCATGCCGGCCATTTCAGTCAGCATCTGACCGCGGAACAGTTCAGTTTCGGCTTTGCTGGCAGCGCCGCTTAAACATTTGGCAAAAAGTGCTGCGGCTTCAGCGGCAGATAAATCAGCAGTCAGCGCCGTCGGATGGCCGTGGTCAGTCGCCGTCGCGCCATGGTCACGGAAAAAGGCCCGCCGAATGCGCAGCGCCTGCAGATACCCTGACCAGCTTTGGGTATCTTGCCCGGTCAGCTCAGCGAGTTTGGCGACATTGGCGGCGAAATCAGCGCGATCGGCATCAATCACATCGTCCGGTCTGAAGGTGGTGATCACCCGCTTTTCAAAGCCGCTGCCTTTGAGTTTGCCGTGATGTTTTAAATCATTGAGCGCGCCTTCGGTGGTGGCGATCAGTTCGATGTTAAACCGGTCCAGCAAGGCGCGCGGTTTAAAAGCGTCGGTCGCGAGCGCGGCATTGATGTGATCGTAATAGAGGTCCGCAGTAGCCGGGCTCAGGCTTTCACGCAGGCCAAACACATCGTGGAATACTGAATCCAGCCACATCCGCGACGGCGTGCCGCGGAACAGATAATAATGCTCAGCAAAAATGCGGAAAATTTTGCGGTAGTCGGTTTCGACCGCCACGCCGTCTTTGCGCCGGATGCCGAGCTGCTCCAGCGTGATGCCCTGGCTGTACAGCATCCGAAAGACATAGTGGTCCGGCAGCAGCAGCAAACTGGTGGCGTTGTCCCAGTTCTGGTTGTCGGCAAACCAGCGCGGATCTGTGTGGCCGTGTGGGCTCACGATAGGTAAATCTCTGATTTTGCTATAAAGCCGGCGCGCAATATCCCGTTGCAGCGGGTCGGCGGCAAATAAACGGTCCGGGTGTAATGTCAGTGCTGTCATCTGTGTTCTCTTATTAAGTTGCCGCGCTGGCGCTGCGGGATCCCCCGCCTGTTTGCAAAATTGGGTTTATAAGGTCACGCCGTTTTTCCAGATGGCGATCTCTTTGTTGTGGTACGTTTCATTGCGGGTGGCCTGGCCCGACGCCACCGCAATCAGGTAGCGGAAAAAGGCCTGGGCAAACGCCTGTACATCCTGGGATGGCTGCAACATGGCGCCGGCATCAAAATCAATCCAGGTCGGTTTACGCGCCGCTAAGGCACTGTTGGAGCTGATTTTGACCGTCGGTACCGGAAAACCGAGCGGCGTGCCGCGACCGGTGGTAAACAAAATCAGGTTGCAGCCGGCAGCGGTCAAAGCGGTCGACGACACGGCGTCGTTACCCGGCCCCTGCAACAGCGTAAGCCCTGGCACAGTGGCGCGTTCGCCGTAATCAATCACCTGCTCCACCACAGCGCTGCCGCCTTTTTGAAT
>CBINNO010000210.1:0-7031 GCA_966252055.1 uncultured Rheinheimera sp.
GGGCCTGGCGGTTATTGCTGTTAAGTCCGGATGGCCGGCCGGTCAGCCTGACGCAGGCATTACTGCGGCTGGTCACCGCGCTGGGCGGTCTTGGCAATTTCTGGCTCTGGCTGCGTTTTGGCAAAGGGCTGGCGCTGCAGGACCAACTGGCCGGCACTATGGTGGTACTGCTGACCAAAGAACAAAGCCAGGCGCTGAATTTACACCGGCAGGCGCGTTAAGCCAGCGCCGGTGCCTTTCGCGGTAACCGGCATTCGACGCCCCTTACGCCCTAACCGGCGTGCGACGCCGATAGCTTTTGCTTCGCTCTGCTGTCCCCCGACCGAAGGGGGGCAGAGCGAAGCAAATTGCAGTTTTAGAATGCCCGTCAGACCTTCTTACGCATCAGATAAATCGCTGCGCCGATAAACAGCAGGCTTGGCATCACAGCGCCCAGCAGCGGCGGCAGCTGATAGACCAGCGCCACCGGGCCAAACACTTCGTTGGCCATATAAAAACCAAAGCCGGTCAGAATGCCCATCAGCACGCGGGCCGCCATAGTGACGCTACGCAGTGGCCCGAAGATAAACGACAGCGCCAGCAACAGCATGGCGACAATTGTCAGCGGCTGCGTCGCCTTGCGCCAGTACGCCAGCTGGAAACGGCTGCTGTCCTGCTGGTTGGTTTCCAGGTAATCAAGGTATTCGCCGAGGCCTTTTAAGCTCAGCAGCTCAGGTTTGACCGACAACACGCCCAGTTTGTCCGGCGTTAAAGTCGAGCGCCAGCGCTGCTCAGCCCATTGATGTTTCTCAATTTTGTCGTCACGAAACGCCAGCCGGCTGACGTCCTGCAACTGCCAGACCCCATTAAAAAAACTGGCCGATTTGGCATGCACTATCGCCTGCAGCGCCAGTTCCGGCGTGAACTCATAAATAGTGATATTTTTCAGGTCGCCGCTGTCGAGCACCTGACGGATATTGACAAAATCGTCGCCGTCTTTGGCCCAGTAGCCTTGCTGCGCGGCAAACAAATCGCCGCCGGAAATCGCTTTGGTTTTCAGTTCGCGGGCGAACCGTTCAGCGGCGGGTGCGCCCCACTCGGCCACCGCCATCACCAGGATCATCATCAGCAGCGCCGTTTTCATCACTGAGCTGATGATGTTAAGACGTGACAAACCGGCCGCCTGCATCACCACCAGTTCACTGTTGCTGGCCAGCATACCCAGGCCAATCAGGCCGCCAATCAGCGCCGCCATCGGGAAAAACATCACCAAATCACCCGGCACGGTAAACAGGCTGAACATCGCCGCCGTCAGCACTGTGTAGTCGCCACGGTCCGTCAGTTTCAGCTGATCGATAAAGCGGAACATGCCGGACAACACCAACAACACGGTCAGGCTCAGCAAGGTGGTCGACAGAATGATGCGGCCGATATACAAATCAAGAATTTTAAGCATGCTGGCTGCTCCCGGCATTGCCACTGTTGTCACGGCCATTCAGCCGGGCGGCAAATCGCTGATAACCGGCACGGCTTTGTAGCAACAGTAAAGCGCCCAGCAGCAACGCCATGGCATGGATCCACCACATGCCCAGCCAGGCCGGAATTTTGTCATTTTCCAACAAGTTACGACAAACAATCAGCAGAATGTAATACGCCAGAAAGAGCGCCAGCCCCGGCAACAGTTTGCCGAACTTGCCCTGGCGCGGATTGACCCGGCTGAGCGGCACCGCCAGCATCATCAGCAGCGGGATAGAGATGGGGATAGCCAGTCGCCAGTGCCATTCCGCATTGGCTTCAGCGCTGTCCAGTGCCAATAACTGGTCCGTCGGCAGCGAGCTCAGTTTGCGCCGGCGCTGCTCCACCTGCTGTTCACGAATTTGAATATCGTAGCGGTCAAACTCCAGCACATCATATTGCGGCGTATCGACGCCACCGGCATAACGACGGCCGTTGCTGAGCACCAGCCGCTGCGCACCGTCGCTGTCTTCGGCGACTGTACCGGTCTGGGCATAAACCACCGAGTGCTGGCCATCGTCTTCATTGGCCGCCTGCGCCAGAAAAACCTTGGTCAGCTGACCGCCGTCGCGGCTGACATCATGGACAAAAACCACGGCTTTTTCGTTGGAAGTTTGCTGGAAACGGCCCGGGATCAGCGTCGACAGGCCGGAATCGGCGTCGGCTTTGGCCAAAATTTCATATTCGCGTTCAGCCGCCCAGGGGCTTAAATACATCATCAGGCCGCCAGCGGCCAGCGCGACCAGCAGGCTCAGCAACAAGGTCACCCGGCTGACGTACCATTCGCTGATGCCGGTGGCATGCAACACCGTCATTTCGCTTTCGGCATAGATGCGGCTGTATGCAATCAAAACGCCCAGAAATGCTGCCAGAGGCAGGATCAACACCGCCAACTGCGGTAATTTTAAAGAAATCAGCGTCAGCACCAGCTGACCCGGTAATTCGCCTTCAGAGGCGTCTGCCAGTATTTTCACAAAGCGCTGGCTGATGATGATGGTGATCAGAATCAAAAATACCGCAAGCTGAGATTTAAAGACTTCACCAATCAAGTAGCGAAAAACAATCAAAAAAGCCCCCTAAAAACCAGCCTTTTTGCTGGCACGCTGGCAATTTTTCAGTAAACTGGATATTTATAGCAATTATTATCAACGAAACTGCAGTGGATTCCGAGCTTTTTTATAAAGTGCGGTGCCCGCCCTGTCTGGCATAGCGACCCGTCCTGAGCCCCTGCTGCAGCTTGCCTCTTAGAAACAGGAGTCCTCATGGAGTTCAGCGTTAAAAGCGGAAGTCCGGAAAAACAACGCAGTGCCTGCATTGTAGTCGGTGTGTATGAACCACGCCGGTTGTCTGCCGTTGCCGAACAACTGGATAAAATCAGCGAAGGTTACATCAGTAATCTGCTGCGTCGCGGCGATCTGGAAGGCAAACCTGGCCAGATGTTACTGCTGCACCATGTGCCGAATGTGCTGAGCGAACGTGTCCTGCTGGTCGGTTGTGGCAAAGAGCGTGAACTGGACGAACGTCAGTACCGCCAGATCATCGCCAAGACTATCAGTACCTTAAACGAAACCGGTTCGATGGAAGCTGTTTGTTTCCTGTCCGAGCTGCACGTCAAAGGCCGCGACACTTACTGGAAAGTACGCCACGCGGTGGAAACCACTCAGGACTGCCTGTACGTGTTCGATAAGCTGAAAAGCAAAAAAGACGAAACACGCCGGCCGCTGCGCAAAATTGTCTTTAATGTGCCAACCCGCCGCGACCTGACCATCGGCGAAAAAGCCGTTGAGCACGGCCTGGCGGTCGCTGCTGGCATCAAGCAGTGTAAAGATGTCGGCAATATGCCGCCGAATATCTGCACGCCGGTCTGGCTGGCGGAGCAGGCGAAAAAACTGACCGAGTTGTCCGGTAAAGTGTCAGTCGAAGTGCTGGGTGTGCCGGAGATGTCGGCGCTTGGTATGAATTCTTACCTGGCAGTCGGCCGCGGCTCGGAGAATCCGCCGGCAATGGCCGTGGTGCATTATCAGGGCGCCGGCGACAGCAGCGCGCCGGTGGTGCTGGTTGGCAAAGGCCTGACCTTTGACACCGGCGGCATCAGCATCAAGCCATCAGACGCCATGGACGAAATGAAATACGACATGTGCGGCGCCGCCTCTGTACTCGGTACGCTGCATGCAGCTGCGTCACTTGGCTTGCCACTCAATATCGTCGGCGTGCTGGCGGCGGCGGAAAACATGCCGGATGGCAATGCTTACCGGCCAGGCGACATTCTGACGACGATGTCGGGCCAGACCGTTGAAGTGCTCAACACCGACGCCGAAGGCCGGCTGGTGCTGTGTGACGCGCTGACTTATGTCGAGCGGTTTGACCCGGATGTGGTCATCGATGTGGCGACTTTGACCGGCGCCTGCGTCATTGCGCTGGGCAAACATGCCTCGGGTTTATTGAGTAACCACAATCCGCTGGCGCATGAAATTCTCAATGCGTCCGAGCAAAGTGGTGACCGCGCCTGGCGCCTGCCGCTGTGGGACGATTATCAGGATCAGCTGGAAAGCCCCTTTGCCGACTTCAGTAACCTCGGCGGCCGCGCGGCCGGTACTATTACGGCGGCCTGTTTCCTGTCGCGCTTTACCCGCAAATACAACTGGGCGCACCTGGATATTGCCGGCACCGCCTGGCGCCGTGGCGGCAAAGACAAAGGCTCCACCGGCCGGCCTGTGGCCATGCTGACGCAGTTTTTAATCAACAGAGCCGGTCAGCATCCGCAGGATTAACCGACAGCCGGCAGCGGGCGCTGCAACCTGAGCCCGCAGCCGGCAAACAGAAGTGAACTTCGATGCAAGTGCAATTTTATTTGCTGCAAACAGATGAGCTGGCCGGGGTGCCGGCTCATTTTGCTTTGACCTGTCAGCTCTGTGCCGATTTGTACCGGCAGAACCTACGGGTGTTCGTCTACTGCCCAAATCAGCAAGACGCCGAGGCGGTCGATGAGGTATTATGGCAGTTTGACGCGGAGCGCTTTGTCCCGCATAACCTGGCCGGCGAAGGCCCGGCTCGCGGCGCGCCGGTCGAGATCAGCTGGCAAGGGCCCAAGAGCAGCCGTCAGGTACTGATCAATCTGACCGACACAGTGCCGGCTTTTGCCAGCCGCTTCAGTCAGATCATCGAATTCGTGCCGGCCGATGAAGCCGGCAAAGTCACAGCACGACAGAAATTTAAACACTACCGTCAGTCAGGCGTCGAGCCGCAAATGCAGGCACCGGCTGACGCGGCGAAGTGAATCAGGCAGAGACAATGGAAAAAACATTTAACCCCAGTCAAATCGAACAGGCCATGTATCAGGCCTGGGAAAACAAAGGCTATTTCAAACCTTCAGGTGACAACAGCAAAGGCGCGTACTGCATTATGATCCCGCCGCCAAATGTCACCGGTAGCCTGCACATGGGCCATGCTTTCCAGCAAACCATCATGGACGCCCTGACCCGTTATCAGCGCATGCTGGGTAAAAACACGCTGTGGCAGGTCGGCACCGACCACGCCGGCATCGCCACTCAGATGGTGGTCGAGCGTCAGCTGGCTGCCGCCGGACTGCCGGACCGTCACGCCATGGGCCGCGACGCTTTTATCGAAAAAGTCTGGCAGTGGAAAGCCGAATCGGGTGGCACTATCACGTCGCAAATGCGCCGCCTTGGTAACTCGGTCGACTGGGACAAAGAACGTTTCACCATGGACGATGGCCTGTCCAATGCCGTGCAGGAAGTGTTTGTCCGTTTATACGAAGATGACCTGATTTATCGCGGCAAACGGCTGGTCAACTGGGACCCGAAACTGCACACCGCCATTTCCGACTTAGAAGTCGAAAACAAAGAACAACGCGGCCATTTCTGGCACCTGCGTTATCCGCTGGCCGACGGCGTCAAAACGCTGGATGGCAAAGATTATATCGTGGTGGCCACCACCCGCCCGGAAACCATGCTCGGTGACGTCGCCGTCGCGGTCAATCCGGACGATGAGCGTTATCAGTCGCTGATTGGCAAAGAAATTTTACTGCCGCTGGTTAACCGCCGTATTCCGGTGATTGCCGACGAGCACGCCGACAAAGAAAAAGGCTCAGGCTGCGTGAAAATCACGCCGGCGCACGACTTTAACGACTATGAAGTCGGTAAACGTCACGGCCTGACGATGATTAACGTCATGACGCCGGATGCGACCATTCGCGCCCAAGGCGAGTGTTTCTTCACGAACGGCGAAGAAAACAGCGCGATGGCTGCGGCTATCCCGGCCGAACTGGCCGGCCTTGAGCGCTACGCCGCCCGTAAGGCTATTGTCGCGGCGTTTGAAGCGGCTGGCTTGCTGGATAAAATCGAAGAGCTGACCAACACGCTGCCATACGGCGACCGCTCTGGCGTTGTGATTGAGCCGATGCTGACCGACCAGTGGTATGTCCGCGTGGCGCCTTTGGCCAAAACGGCCATTGAAGCGGTCGAAAACGGCGACATTCAGTTTGTACCAAAACAATACGAAAACATGTACTACAGCTGGATGCGCGACATTCAGGACTGGTGTATTTCCCGCCAGCTGTGGTGGGGCCACCGCATTCCGGCCTGGTATGCCGCCGACGGCAAAGTGTATGTGGGCCGCTCTGAAGCCGAAGTGCGCGCTAAACATGGCTTAGATGACAGCGTCTCACTGCGTCAGGACAACGACGTGCTGGACACCTGGTTCTCTTCAGCCCTGTGGACTTTCTCCACGCTCGGCTGGCCGGACAACACCGAAGATTTAAAAACCTTCCACCCGACCGACGTGCTGGTGACCGGTTTTGACATCATTTTCTTCTGGGTCGCCCGGATGATCATGATGACGATGCATTTTGTTAAAGATGAAAACGGCAAGCCGCAGGTGCCGTTTAAGACGGTGTATGTGACCGGCCTTATCCGCGACGAAAACGGTGACAAGATGTCAAAATCCAAGGGGAACGTGATTGACCCGCTGGATATGATTGACGGCATCAGCCTGGAAGATTTGCTGGCCAAACGCACCAGCAACATGATGCAGCCACAGCTGGCCCAGAAGATTGGCGAGCGCACCAAAAAGCAATTCCCGGACGGTATCGAAGCCTCTGGCACCGACGCGCTGCGCTTCACGTTGGCCGCACTGGCGTCCACCGGCCGTGATATCAACTGGGACATGAAACGCTTAGAAGGCTACCGCAACTTCGTCAACAAGCTGTGGAACGCCAGCCGTTACGTGATGATGATGACCGAAGGCAAAGACTGCGGCCTGGCCGTTGATTCCAGCAGCAGCGACTTGAAGCTGTCGTTAGCTGATCAGTGGATTTTGTCGGCATACAATGACTGCGTGGCGACGTTCCGCCAGCACCTGGATAACTATCGCTTTGATTTGGCTGCCAATTCTCTGTACGAGTTCACCTGGAACCAGTTCTGTGACTGGTATCTGGAGCTGACCAAACCTGTGCTGTTTAAAGGTGACGAAGCTTCTCAGCGTGGTACCCGTCAGACCCTGGTGCGGGTGCTCGAGAG
>CBINNO010000211.1:0-7027 GCA_966252055.1 uncultured Rheinheimera sp.
ATTTAACCTTAACCATCATCAGATCCCTCTAAATGTTTATTAATGGTTAATATATGTTTGCTTATATTTTTGCTTTTTCAAGCCAATTATTCACATTTAAATAATAAATACGATACCGCCAGCCCTGACCTGGCGAAAACCAGCATTTGCGGACCAAGTGCGCAAAGCCGGGAGCAGGTTAATGGGTTTGAGAAACAGGGGTATTTCAGGCCGGAGCCGGCAGGTTCAGTACCAGTGGGTTCCAATAGTCGTGGTGCAGATGATTTTCGAGGAAGACCGCTTTGGGTACCCGCTGCGGTCAATAACGATAGGTTGAGGTGGATTTCGCTTCACGACATCCACCCTGGCAAGACAATAAACTATGCGAAAGCCCCTGCTCCATGCAGCTCCAATTCGCATCGACAGCGTTATTCGTTCACCGCCACCGCATCAAACTGTTCGCCGCGCGAACAGCGATATTCTTTCGGCGTCTGGCCAAAATGGCGCTTAAACACGGCGTACATATATTGCAGCGACGGATAACCGCAGATATTGGCGATTTCGACCGGGTTGACCTGAGTGTCGAGCAGCATTTTGCAGGCGCGGGACAACTTTTGGTTATGCAGTTCGGTATGGATGGAATGGCCGCGTTCCTGCCGGAAACGCTGCTCAAGGTTGGAGCGGGAGATCCCGACAAAATCAGTCACCTGCTCGACTTTCACTCCGCGGGTGGCATTGCGGCGGATATAGTGCATCGCCTGGATGACATAAGGGTCGCGCAGCGCCTTGAAGTCGGTCGACTGACGGGACGCCACGCCAACCGGCAGCACCACAATGCGTTTGTGGCCAACATCGATGTTGTTGAGCTGCGTGTGCAGTAACTTGGCGGCCTGATAGCCCATCTCAAAGCAGCCCTGAGTGACCGAACTTAAACTGATGCGGCTTAAATAACGGGCGATATCGTCGTCATCAATGCCGATAATGGCGATATTGTCCGGCACTATGATGCCAACGTGCTCGCAAGCCTGCAGCAGATGGCGGGCGCGCGAATCGGTCACGGCAATGATGCCAATAGGTTTAGGCAGCGATTGGATCCAGTCGGTCAGCCGGTTCATGGCATATTGCCAGGTTTCAGGCCGGGTGCAGTGGCCCTGATAAATCTGGCAGTCATAACCGTCTTTGGCGGTCAGCTTGCGAATGGCGTCTTCGCGCTCCCGCGCCCAGCGGTGATTTTCATCGACCGGCACACTGTAAAAAGCGAAGCGGTCCAGCCCTTTGCGTTTCAGATGTTCGTAAGCGGCCTGTACCAGGCCAAAGTTGTCGGTCGCCACGTAAGGCAGCGCCGGGTAATCTTGCGGGTTGCTGTAAGAACCGCCCACGCCGACAATCGGTTTGTTAACCCCCGCCAGCGCGCGCTGGATGTTCATGTCATCAAAATCAGCAATGATGCCGTCGCCGCCCCATTCGTGGATATGTTCAAGACGACACAAAAAGTCTTCTTCCAGATACACGTCCCAATCCACTTTGGACGATTGCAGGTAGTGCCCAATCCCTTCAATCACCTGTCGGTCATACACTTTATTTGCGTTAAACAGCAAGGTAATGCTGTGTTTTGCCTTGAACATAATTCCACCGTCTTTATCTTTTTTGTTTATCAGTAAAATCGCCTAATCCGTGAGCAACTATAGACTGCAACCGATGGTTGCGGAAACAACAAAATATAATTCGACAGCAAATTATGAATTTTCATAATTGCTGGTCCGGCCTGCGTCGCCAAGCATTAGGAGTTCTGTGCCGGCTGCTGACAATGCTGGCGCATTCCGGCTCCTGGTGACAGACAGCCGCAGACACAACAGGCCACAACAGAAGGCGCAGCGGTTTATGTATTTAGGTATTGATTTAGGCACTTCGGGGATCAAAGTCATCCTGCTGGATAACAACGGCAAGGTGCAGGACAGCGCATCCGCTGAGTTTAGCGTCAGCCGGCCGCAGCCGCTGTGGTCCGAGCAGGACCCGGCGCTGTGGTGGCAAGGGCTGCAGCAATGTCTCAGTACGTTGCAAAGCCGGCAGTCACTTGGTGAAGTGAAGGCAATTGGGCTGGCCGGCCAGATGCATGGCGCCACCCTGCTCGACAACAATCATCAGGTGATAAGACCGGCCATTTTATGGAATGACGGCCGCAGTTTTGCCGAATGTCAGCAGCTCAGTGCCAAAGTGCCAGCCCTCAGTGACATCACTGGCAACCTGGCGATGCCGGGTTTTACCGCGCCCAAGCTGTTATGGTTGCGCAATCATGAGCCAGAAAACTTCGGCCGCGTCGCCATGGTGCTGCTGCCAAAAGACTATTTACGTTTTTGCTTAAGCGGCGATTTTGCGTCGGATTTATCCGATTCCGCCGGCACTTTGTGGCTGGATGTGGCGAGACGCGACTGGAGCGACGAGCTGCTGTGCGCCTGTGGCCTCAGCCGCAGCCAGATGCCGAAATTGTATGAAGGCAATCAGATCACCGGTTATTTGAGCAGTACGCTGGCTGCACGTTTTGGCATGCAGCCGGTGCCCATTATTGCCGGCGGCGGCGACAATGCTGCCGGCGCTATTGGCGCCGGTATTATCGCGCCGGGCCAGGCTATGTTGTCGCTCGGCACTTCCGGTGTGTATTTTGCGGTAAGCCCGGGTTTTGCCGCCAATCCAAAGTCGGCGGTGCACAGTTTTTGCCACGCCTTGCCAGACCGCTGGCACCTGATGTCGGTAGTGCTGAGCGCCGCCAGCGCCTTGCAGTGGTATGCCGATCAAATCGCCGGCCAAAAAGTACCGGCGCTGCTGGCTGAGCTTGAACTGCAAGCGCCGGACCTGGCCACCGCGCCGCTGTTTTTGCCTTATCTTTCAGGCGAGCGCACGCCGCATAACAACCCAAATGCCCAGGGCGTCTGGTTTGGTCTGACCCACGCCAGCAACCGCGCCGCGCTGACTTATTCAGTGCTGGAAGGCGTCAGTTTTGCCCTGGCGCAAGGCGCCGATGCCCTGCACCAGAGTGGGCTGGTACCGGACGATATCAACCTGATCGGCGGCGGCGCCCGCAGCCCCTACTGGCGTCAGTTGCTGGCCGATGTGCTGAACCGGCCGCTTAGTTTCCGCGAAGGCGGTGAAGTGGGCCCGGCACTCGGAGCGGCGCGGCTGGCCCAGCTCGCCATACAGCCAGAACGCAGCCTGTCTGACATTTGCCCGCCGCCGCCGCTGGTCAGTCAGCATCAACCGGATCCACAGCGTCATGCCTTGCTGCAAGGGCGCTACCAGCGTTTTCTGGCGCTCTATCAGGCGCTGACGCCGCATTTCGGTTAAAGCCGGCGAACCGCAGAGCCGGCGCTGCTGTTGGAGGGCGCCGGCTCAGTTTCTTTTGTGGCCCGGCAGCTCTGGCGGCGCCGCGGCTTTGGTTGAACAGTGTCTTTTACCGATGAGTGTGCCTGTCGCTCAGTGTGCCTGCCTCTCAACGCACTTCTTTCCCAAGGCACTTGCCTCCCAAGACACTAGTCTCCAAAGCACTTGTTATTCAGAGCACTTGTTATTCAAAGCACTTGCCTCTCAGAGCACTGGTCGTTCATAGCACGGGTCGCCGAGCGCAGTCTCTCGTCAGCCGCGGCGGGCCCACCGTGCATTGTGACGGTGAAAAACCGCCATTCACCGCAGCCCGTCACGAACCAGCGACCGCTTGATGAAAAGCACAAAATCGCTCTGAAAAAACATAATTGTGAGAATGCCGGCCAATGCCCAACATGACAGCATCAGCCTTAATTGATACCAAGCAGGAGAGCAGTGTGGCTCAGTATTTCGACGACATTCAGCAAATCGCCTTTGAAGGCGCCGACAGCACCAACGCGCTGGCCTTTAAACATTACAACGCCAATGAAAAAGTACTGGGCAAAACCATGGCCGAGCATCTGCGCCTGGCCGCCTGTTACTGGCATAACTTCTGCTGGAACGGGCAGGATGTGTTTGGTCAGGGCACTTTTGGCCGGCCTTGGCTGGAAGCCGGTGACGCCATGGAGCGTGCCCGCCAGAAAGCCGATGTGGCCTTTGAATTTTTCCAGAAGCTGACCATTCCGTATTACTGCTTCCACGATGTGGACGTAGCGCCGGAAGGCCAGAATATCCGTGAATACATCAACAACTTTGCCGCCATGACCGACGTGCTGGAACGCAAACAAAGCGAGACCGGCGTCAAGCTGCTGTGGGGCACCGCCAACCTGTTCAGCAATCCGCGTTATGCCGCCGGCGGCGCCACCAACCCGGACCCGGAAGTGTTCGCTTACGGCGCCACCCAAGTGTTTCACGCGATGAATGCTACCAAGCGTTTAGGCGGTGAAAACTACGTGTTGTGGGGCGGCCGTGAAGGCTATGAAACGCTGCTCAACACTGACCTGCGTCAGGAGCGCGAGCAACTCGGCCGTTTTATGCAGATGGTGGTCGAGCACAAACATAAAATCGGCTTTAAAGGCACACTGCTGATTGAGCCTAAGCCGCAGGAGCCGACCAAACATCAATACGATTACGACTCGGCTACTGTGTATGGTTTCCTCAAGCAATATGGCCTGGAGAAAGAATTCCGCGTCAATATTGAAGCCAACCACGCCACACTCGCCGGTCATTCGTTCCACCATGAAGTGGCGACGGCTATTTCGCTGGGCATCTTTGGCAGCATCGACGCCAACCGCGGCGACGCGCAAAACGGCTGGGATACCGACCAGTTCCCCAACAGCGTGGAGGAACTCAGTCTGGTGATGTACGAAATCCTCAAAGCCGGCGGTTTCTCCACCGGTGGTTTTAACTTCGACGCCAAACTGCGCCGCCAAAGCGTAGACCGCTACGACCTGTTCCACGGCCATATCGGCGGCATGGACCACCTGGCACTGGCGCTGAAAAAAGCCGCCAAACTGCTGGAAAACGACTTCCTCGGCCAGGCCGTGGCCAAACGTTACGCTGGCTGGAGCGCCCCGCTCGGCCAGGCGATTTCACAAGGCGAGCATTCGCTGCAATCTCTGGCTGATCTGGTGCAACAGCAGCAGTTCAGTCCACAACCGGTCAGTGGCCGTCAGGAGCTGCTGGAGAACCAGGTCAATCTGGTGCTGTATCGTTAACCCTGAATCCTGTGTGTGGATTTACTCCCATTGCCCGGCTTTGCCGGGCTTTTTTTGCTGACAGGTTTGGTGCGGCTGGTTTTTTGTACCTGCGGTATTGGCGCGAACAACGCAGGCCGCCAAACGAGCTCCCGGCGACCAGCCTGCCGGGATGGCTGACTTGTTGCAAAAAAGTTCATCATAGTTAAACTGGCGCCCTCATCAACCACCACAGGCGCAGCCCATCTGAGGTTGCCGGTGGTCTCCTTGCCGGCCGCACGCCGGATAACTCAGGAAATTCCCGATGAAAGTTATCGTTATCGCCGCAGTCCTGCTGCTGGCAGGATGCAGCACATCTCAGCGCGTCAAATCACCGGCTCAGGCTGTCACTTATTCAGATACAATGGAAATCATCCGCAGTGCCGCCCAAGTTGCGCCTTCAGGGGTTGCCGGGGAATACATCCTGCCCATCAAAGCGGCTGCCAGACAAGGGGGCGTGGTCTATCTCAATACCGAACCGGACTATCGCGATCAACGCGCGGTAACCGTCTCAATCCACCCGCGGCTACAGGCCGCTTTACAGGCCCGTTACGGCGCGCCGGCGCAAGAGTTCTTTGTCGGAAAATCTGTCGCCGTGACCGGAGAGGCACAACGGGTGACCATCTATTTCATCTCACAGGGCAGACCCACCGACAAATATTATTATCAGACGCATATTCAGGTGACCGAGCTGTCGCAGCTCCGGCTGCTGGATATCGCGCCCTGAACTGCCCCTTTTAAGGCCGGCTCAGCCAATAGTGGATCCGCGCGACAAAGGCCTGACCGGGCCTGGTGAAATGAAACGGAAAGCTTTTCTGGTTTGGCGAGTCGGGGAAAAACTGCGGCTCCAGACAGACACCTTGCCTGGGTGAAAAAGGGCTGCCCAGATGATCGCCGGTATAAAGCTGCAGGCCCGGATAGTCGGAACAGACCGCCAGTTTCAGCGCGCCGTCCGGGCTTAACAACTCCGCGGCTGGCTGCTGCAAATTGCCGTGCACGACAAAATTATGATCAAGCACCTGGTAAGCCAGTGGGCGTAACTGATTGAAATCAAACGCAGTACCCTGCACTTTACGCAGCTCGCCAGTCGGAATGTTGTCCGCATCCACCACCGCATAGTGTGCTGCATCAAGCCGCAGCTGATGCAGGTTAATGCTGTTGTGCTGTTCAAGACCGCTTTGCTTTTGTATACCACTTTGCCTGACTGCCGCATCCGCCGGCCAGCCCGCCAGATTAAAATAGGGGTGTAAAGTTGGCCCCAGCAAAGTGGCTTTGCTGCTGCTGGCGTCAATCCGCACCGCCAGCAGAGACTGAGTTGCTGACGGGGCGCTCAGCTGATAGCTGATACGCAGCAACACCGGGCCGGGATAGCCGCCCTGCCCGTCCGGCACTTCCGTCACCAGCACCAGCTTGTGCGGGTTTTGTTCCAGCACCTGCCACTGCAAGCGGTGCAACCCCAGGCTGCCGCCATGCAGATGGTGGCGGCCTTCGTTTTGTTCCAGTTGCACTTTGACGCCATCGAGCATAAAAGCGCCACCACCGACCCGGTTGGCATAAGGCCCCACCAAAGCACCGAGGTAATAAGGGTCTGCCGCAACATCGGCCGGCGACGGATAACTCAACAAGATATCGCGCGGCTGGCCGTCCGGTTCAGTGGCTAACAAGGTTGACCACTGCGCCAGCACTGCGCCCTGGCTGAGCACCGTCACCACATCACCATGGGCATTGGTCAGCTGAAAAGATTGAATCGCAGGCAAGGCTTTGGCAGGTGCAGACATCACAGACTCCGGTCACTGAAAAACTAAAGCTAGCGCTCCTACCGCCTGAAATGTATGACTTTTGTTGATGATGCCGTTATGGAATTTACTTGCCGGCCGGACAAATCAGGCCTCGATTCT
>CBINNO010000212.1:0-6919 GCA_966252055.1 uncultured Rheinheimera sp.
GGTGCACAGCCCAGTTGCTTGCGAAACATCGCCGAAAAGGCCGCCGCCGACTTGTAACCCAGCTGCTGCGCGATACGCTGCACCGCTTCACCGCGGTCAAGCCGCACCAGCGCATCGGACAGCTGCACCTGTGCCAGCCACTGGCGGTAACGCAGGCCGGTTTCTTTCTGAAACAGCCGGTTCAGCGTGCGGCTGCTGGCACCAGCCCGGGCCGCCAGTTGTTCGATGCCGCCAGGGGCGTCCGGCGCATCCAGCAGCCACTGACAAACCTGCTGCAGACGCCGGTCTGCCGGCCAGGGCAACTCCGCGGCCAAGCGGCTGGCGCCGGCGATTTCACTTAAAATCAGCGCGACTAAGTGGTCACCACGGCCAGGTTGCGGATAGGCCACCGGCTCGCGCAGCAGCGCCAGAATGAGCTCTTTGAGCAAGGCGGACACCCCAAGCACATAACAGGCCTCGCCAAGCGGCGCGGCCACCTCAGTGGTCAGATACAAAGTGCGCAGCTCGACCGGGCTCAGTGTGGTGTGACTGTGGCTGACGCCGGCCGGGATCCACAGCGCCTGCCTCGGCGGAATAGTCCAGACATTGCCGGCAGTGCGGACTCGCATCACGCCCTGCACCGCATACAACAGCTGCGCCCGCGGATGCTGATGCATTCCGACAAAATCGCCGGTCTGATAACTGGCGGCATAAGCCACCACCGGCCGCGGCGTGTGCTGCAGCGCCTGGCTTTTCAGCGCGTGGTTTTGAATATGTGCTGCAACCATCATGTCCTCACTGATCAACAGGTTTACCAGCGTCTTGCCAAGCACCGCGTAACAAAGCACCGCGTAACAAAGCACCGCGTAAAAAGGCAGCTGCACTGAAATCCCGCACAGCTTAAATCCGCCAGCGCAGACCTTGAGCGCCTTGGCAGTGCCATATTGTCACTTATTCGATGATTTTTGTCATATCCGCTTTTTTATGCTGAGGCATACTGGCCGCCTTTTCGCGCTTTCAGATAAAAACGGCTTCGATGACTGCTCCAATAACCCGGCCGGCCACGGCTGCAACTTCCGCTGTGGCGACGACAGCAATGCCTGGCTCCGCACCCGCGGCTTCAACGACCTCAGCTGCGGCCGCCAGCAGCATAGTGCTGCCGGTGGTGCTGGCGGTCAGCCTGGTCCATCTGCTGAACGACCTGATCCAGGCGGTACTACCGGCAATTTATCCGCTTTTAAAACAACAATATGCGCTCAGTTTTGCCGAAGTGGGCCTGATCACGCTGGTGTTCCAGCTGACGGCGTCCATCCTGCAACCGGCCGTGGGTTTGTACACCGACAAATATCCCAAACCGGCGTTACTGCCTTTTGGCATGGTGTTTACTTTGGGTGGCCTCGTCATGCTGAGTCTGGTTGACAGCTTTGGCCTGCTGCTGGTCGCTTCGGCGTTGATTGGCCTGGGTTCTTCCACTTTCCATCCGGAAGCGTCCCGCGTGGCCCGCAGTGCGGCCGGCGGTCGGTTTGGCCTCAGTCAGGCGCTGTTTCAGGTGGGCGGTAATGCCGGTTCGGCGCTTGGGCCGCTATTGGCTGCTGCCATTATCATCCCGCGCGGACAAGGCAGTATCGGCTGGTTTTGTCTGTTTGCCATCACCGGCATTCTGGTGCTGTTGCGAGTGCGGCGCTGGGTCATCGCCCGCCATGCCAATGCACCGAAAAAGGCGCTGAGCAGCAGCGGCACCGGCTTAAGCCGCTCGCAGACATTCCGGGCGCTTTGCGTGCTGGCGCTGTTGGTGTTTTCCAAATACATCTACATGGCAAGCCTCAGTAATTTCTACACTTTTTATCTGATTGAACACTTTGCGCTGTCGATTGGCGACTCCCAGCTGTATCTGTTTATCTTTCTGGCGGCGGTCGCAATCGGCACGCTGTTTGGCGGGCCTATTGGCGACAAAATTGGCCGCAAAAAGCTGATTTGGCTGTCTATTCTCGGCGTTGCGCCGATGACGCTGGCGCTGCCTTATTGCAACCTGCTGTGGACTTGTGTGCTCAGCGTACTGATTGGGCTGGTGCTGTCGTCGGCCTTTTCCGCCATTATCGTGTTTGCCCAAGAGCTGATGCCGCACAAAATTGGCATGATCTCGGGGCTGTTTTACGGCCTGATGTTTGGCTTTAGCGGCATCGCCGCCGCGCTGCTTGGCATGCTGGCCGACGCCACCAGCATTGGCTATGTGTTTCAACTCTGTGGCTGGTTGCCGCTTTTGGGCATCTGCGCCATCTGGCTGCCGGACCTGCGGCGCTTGCCAGCGCGTTAAGCCCAAGGCCCTGAAGCGCAAGGCCGTTGAGCTCAGGGACATGAACAGCGGGCCCGCATAGCTGCCACACCACAGCGACATTCAGCGTTGATGCTCAGTGGCACGCTGATGCTCAGTGGCACGCTGATGCGCAATACCAGCGCTGATTGCTGCCGGCGTCGGACGTCGGGCGACACCGCTAAAATAGCGGAAAAAATACCGCCGGCCGGTCCTGCAGAAGGCTTCGCCGGCCCTGTCAATAATCAGCCGGCGCCACGGCCAGCAGATAGTCAATCAAAAGCCGCAGACGCAGCGGCTGGTTATCGCGGTCGCGATACAGTAAATAGGTCTGACGCTGCGGCCCGCGCCAGTCCGGCGCCACCGGCAGCAACAAACCACGCTGCACCTGCTCCTCCACCACCCGCCTTGGCAGATAACCAATGCCGATGCCGGCTTCCACCGCCTGCTGGGCGATATTTAAATCATCGACCGCCAGCCGGATATTGCCTTCGGGCCGATACTCCAGCCGCTCGCCGCTCTGTTGATGCACCAGGCGCCATTGCCGGATCGGATTACTCAGCACCAGCGGGTAATGCACCAGCGCTGCCGGGTGCTCCAGCTGCCATTCCGGCCTGTGGCTGGCGGCGCATAACACCGACTGCACCCGGGTCAGCGGCCGCGCTATCCAGCCCTGCAGTTGCGGTTCACCGACCCGGATCGCCAGGTCTATCGCATGTTCACCGACATCCAGCAGCCAGTTCGACAGCCGGATCTCCAGCTCAATTTTCGGCTGTTGCAGCTGAAACTGCTGCAGCGCCGCGCCCAGCCAGCGATACATGGTATTGACCGGCGCCGTCAGCCGGATAAGCCCGACCGGCTGCTGCTTGTCGGCCTGTAAGTCGCCAGCGATGTCCTGCAGTTCGGCAAACAGCGGCCCACAACGCGCCAGATACTGACGGCCGGTGCCGGTCAGGCTGATACGATGCGCGTCGCGATGCAGCAGCCGCAGGCCAAGCGACTGCTCTAACATATTGATGCGCCGACTTAAAGTCGAAGGCGGCATGCCCGTTTGCATGGCGGCAGCGCGAAAACTGCCGGTTTGCGCCACCAGCCAGAACAGCCGCATATCATCAAGCGAATAGTTAAGTTTCATATTTGGAATTTAAGCTGCCAGACAATGCAATTTATCTATTTTATGAAACCTATATGCTGAGCGCCAGTTTCCCCTCTGCACAGGTGTTGCCATGACCATCGCCCAAGGCCGCTTGACCATTTGCTTGTTACTGCTGAGCGTATTTGGCTGGGGCAGCGTATTTCCGCTGTCCAAATTCGTGCTGGCCGACATGTCGCAGCATGCGCTGGTGATCTGGCGCTTCAGTATCGCCGCGGCGGCTTTGCTGCTGTATTTGTTGCTGCAATGGCTGGCGGGCAAGCCCCAGCCGTGGCCGCGACTGCACTGGCGGCAATATCTGTGGCTGCTGACCATCAGCCTGATTGGCGTCGGCGGCTTTAACCTGCTGCTGTTTAGTGGCATCAAACAAACGGCTGCCACCAACGGCGCGCTGGTGATGGCATTAAGCCCGCTGGTGACCGCCCTGCTGGTGGCGTTGCTGTCGCGCCGCTGGCTCGGGCGCGGTCAAAGCTTCAGCCTGTTACTGGGGCTGGCCGGCGTGCTGCTGGTGATCAGCAACGGCGATTGGCACAGCCTGCAACAGTTTGCTTTTAATCAGGGCGACCTCACCATTATCGCGGCGATGCTGCTGTGGTCGGTTTATACCACTGCGTCGCAGCAGGCCACCCGCTGGCTGCCGGTGCTGCCTTTTACGCTGCTGAGCATGCTGGCCGGCGATCTGTTTATCCTGCTGGCGAGCAGCGTGCAGGGCAATATCCATCCGATCGACGAGCTGCTGCAGCTGCCGGCGGCCAGCCTGCTGGCGCTGTTGTATATCGGTCTGGTGGGCACTGTGCTGGCTTATCTGTTTTTCCTGCACGGTGTGCAGCAGCTGGGCCCGGCGACTGCGGCGCTGTTTTTTAACCTGATCCCGGTGTTTGCCGTGATCACCGCCCTGCTGCTGGGTCAGTCGGTCAGCGCGGTGCAACTGACCGGCATGAGCATCGTGTTACTGGCGCTGACACTGCCGCAACTGTACCAATGGCTGCGCCGGCGCACGGCGCCATCCGCCTGCCCGGCGCAGCCTTAGCCAAAGCTGACAAGCCTGGTACAGCAAGAAAGCCACTGAGCTTGCTGTCAGAGCCCGGCCGCCAGCCACAGGCGGCTCTGGCGGCAATATCAGCACCACAAACCGGCTTTTTAACTATTTTTGCGCGTCTGCTGGCGTCAGCTGCTGCTGCAAAAACTGCAGCATGGCGGCGGCGATCTCCTCGCCGTGGGTTTCCAGCGCGAAATGGCCGCTGTTGACAAACTGCACCTGCGCATTGGGGTTATCGCGCAAAAACGCTTTGGCGCCGGCCGGTAAAAAGAACGGATCTTTGTCGCCCCAAATCGCCAGTAATGGCGGCTGTTTGCTGCGAAAATACTGATGTAACGCGCTGTATTGCCTGATATTGCTGCCATAGTCGACCAGCAGATCCAGCTGCGGCTCCACGCCAATCCGCTCAATGGCCGCATGCGCCAGCTGATAAGGCTCAGGCGCCAGCAGACTGTGGTCCTCCACGCCTTGGGTGTACTGCCATTTCAGCATGTCGGCATTGTTGAACTGACGCAGCGCTTCGCGGTTTTGCGCACTGGGGTTGGCCCAGGCCGCGCGCATCGGCGCCCAGCCTTCGCTGAGCCCTTCTTCATAACCATTGCCATTTTGCGTCACTATCGCGGTGATCTTGTCCGGATTGTTTACCGCCAGCCGCCAGCCGACCGGCGCGCCGTAATCAAACACATAAATCGCGTATTTCGGCAGGCCTTTGGCCAGGGTAAAGGCGTCGATCACGGCCGCCAGCTGGTCAAACCGATACTGAAAAGGCGTACCGGGTTTGACCGTCGTCTGACCAAAACCAGGTAAATCCGGCGCTATCACATGATAATGCGCCGCCAGTTTGGGCATCAGCTCGCGAAACATATAAGACGAAGCGCCAAAACCACGCAGCAGCAACACCGCCGGGGCGTCCGGCGAGCCGGCTTCGCGATAAAACAGCTCAACGCCCTGCACGTCCATGGTGTGGTAACGCACCTGGCCTGACTGTGGTGACGCATGCTGTGGCGCGGGTTTAGTCCCGGCAGTTGGTGCGGCAGCCAGCGCGCTGCTGCTCTGTAACGCAGCGGCACTCAGCAAAGTGGTGGCAAGAAATGCGGTGGTGGTTTTCATAGTCGCTCCGGCATCTTGGCGCGCCCGGCCCGACAAGGTTGTTGGACTGACACGGCGCGTGGCTCCAATGGGTTGATTCAATTGGCTGTTTCAGCGGGTTAATCCAGTGCGCTGATCCAGCTGGCTGGCCGCCCGAACTGGCAGTGCGGACTGGCGCAGCCTCTTAATAACCGATATAGTAATGTTTTATCGGTTACCAATTCAGTCTGACCATCATTTGGTAACCTGTCAAATTAATTTTTAGAGGTTACTTATGACAATTTCCCCGGCACAGCCCACACAGGCCCCCGACACAGCCCCGCTGCTAGGCGATCATCTGGCGATGGATTTACTCAATACCGAAGCGCGCCACGAAGGCGAGCCGGTAGAATTCTGGCAAAGTGACGCGGATGTGCTGCAGTGGCTGACACGCTTTGGCATCACGGCGGCCGCCGACGGCGAGCCGCTGGCAAGCGGCGTCTTGCTGGAGCAGGCCAAAGCCTTGCGAAGCCTCGCCAGAGCGCTGATCCTGGCGCGCAAACAGCAGGATGGCGGCGAAATGGCCGATGCGTCGAATATGGCGGATGCGCCGGATATCGCGGCACTGAATCAGTATCTGCAGCATTTTTACACTGTGCCGCAGCTTCGCACCGACGCCGACGGCAAGCTGCAGCTTGGCCGCAGCCCCCGCCTCAGCAGCCTCGGCTCCTTGCTGGGCCCGGTGGCAGAAGCCGTCGCCCAATTGCTGGCCGAAGGCGACTTCAGCCTGGTCCGGCAATGCGAACACCCCGACTGCATTTTATGGTTTTACGACCGCACCAAAGCGCACAAACGCCGCTGGTGCAGCATGGCGCTGTGTGGCAACCGCCACAAAGCAGCCCAGTTCAGAAAACGCAATCAGGCTTAGCGGCTGCAGCCTGAATGGCTGCAGCGCAAATGGCTACAGTGTTGCAACAGTACCGCCGTCAATCCGGTACTCGGCGCCGGCGATCGATCCGGCGCGTGGCGAAGCCAGGAATACAATAAGGTCAGCCACCTCGGCCGGTGTGGCGGGCCGGCCGACCGGGATGCCGCCCAGCCAGTCCATGATCAGTTGCTTGCCACCTGCGTAGTCGGTGCCAGCCTCGGCAGCCGTCTTTTTGGCAAATTCGACCGAAGCCTCAGTTTCAATCCAGCCCGGCGCCACGCTCAGCACGCGCACGCCTTTGGGCGTGACTTCACGCGCCAGCGCCTTGCTGTAGGTAGTCAGCGCCGCCTTGGCCGCAGCGTACGCGGTCGTCGACTCAGGCAGTGGCAACACCCGCTGGATGGAGCTGACATGGATGATAACCCCCGTACCTTGCGCCAG
>CBINNO010000213.1:0-6873 GCA_966252055.1 uncultured Rheinheimera sp.
GCCTTGCTGGAACAAGTTGGGCTGTCCAGCCGGATGCACTTTTATCCAACGCAATTGTCGGGTGGTGAGCAACAGCGGGTCGCGATTGCCCGAGCATTTATTACCCGGCCAGCAATTCTGTTTGCCGACGAACCTTCCGCCAATCTCGATACCAGTACCGGGCGTAAAGTAGAAGATTTGTTGTTCGAGCTGAATCAGCGTCAGGGCACCACGCTGGTATTGGTCACACACAATCCAAAGCTGGCAGCGCGCTGCCAACGGCAGTTCAGTATGCAAAGTGGGCTGTTAACCGAGACGACTGCCAACAACTGGCCGGAGGCTGGACATGCTGTTTAGAACGGCCTGGCGCCTGTTTTGGCGCGAACTGAGAAATGGCGAACTCTGGGTGATTGCTTTTGCGCTGATGCTGGCGGTGCTGACCGTGGTGAGCCTGAGCGGGATCACTGAAAGTGTCAGGTCGGCACTGATGCAGCGCAGCGCTAATTTTACTGCTGCCGACAAAGTCCTGCGTTCTTCGTTGCCGTTTCAACAGGCGATCTTTGATAAAGCCGGCGAGCTGCAGCTGCAAAGCGCCCGACAGCTGCAGTTTAATACCATGGTGTTTGCCGGTGATGCGATGCAACTGGTGAATGTCAAAGCGGTGTCTGCTGAGTACCCGTTGCGTGGCAAATTGGTTCTGCAGGGGCGGCAGGGCATGCAACAGCATGTTGCGGCGGGCCAGTTATATCTGGAAGACCGTTTGTTGCAGATACTGGCACTGCAGGTTGGTGATCCGTTGGAGATTGGCAATACCCGCCTGCAGATTGGTGGTTTGATTATTGAAGAACCCGATGCACCGCTTAATCTTTTTGGCGGGCAGCCGCGGGTGCTGATGCATCTGGATGATGTGGCGGCCACTGGCGTGATCCAGCCCGGCAGTCGTATTTCCTATCGCTACCTGTTTGCCGGGACGCCAGTACAAATCAATGCGCTGACTGTTGCTGCAGAACCCATGCTGACCGCAAATGACCGTTGGCAGGAGCTGGACCGGCAAAGTGCTGTGGGGGCCGCGTTGGACCGCGCCGAACGTTTCCTGTTGTTGGCGGGGTTGCTTGGCATCGTGCTCGCGGCGGCGGCGGCGGCCGTTGCGTCAAATCGTTACAGTCAGCGCCATCAAATGGCTGTCGCTGTGATCAAAGCGCTGGGCGTCACCTCCGCGCAGGCGCGCTGGATTTACTTCAGTCATTTGGCTTTGGTCACCGTATTTGCCAGCCTGGCAGGCCTGTTGCTCGGATTATTGGCCAACTGGGCAGTCCAGGGTTTACTCAGTCAGTGGTTGCCTGATTATCAGGCGGTGTTCAGCGCAAAATCGGCTTGGTTAGGCGTTGCGACGGCACTGGTTTGCTCCTTGCTGTTTTCACTGCGGCCGGTATGGCGGCTGACCGCAGTGCCAGCCATCCATGTTTTGCGGCAACGCTCGGCCGAGTTTCAGCTGGATGGCTGGCAGCTGTTGACGGGCAGTGGCGCCGTGTTGCTGTTGATGTGGTTATTCAGCGGTGACTGGTGGCTGTCTGGCATGCTATTTCTGGCCTGTGCTGGTTTTGGTCTGGCATTGCTGGCTTTTGCTGCTGTGCTGGTACGGGTGGCCCGGCCAATGGCGGCCGGCCAGAGCAGCGCGCTGAAGCTGGCACTGGCGAATTTGCGCCGGCGGCTGTGGCAAAACAGTTTCCAGCTCATGACGTTCAGCCTGGCTTTGTTTTTAACGCTGGTGCTGTATTTCCTGCGCGCTGAGTTGTTGTCGCAATGGCAGCAACAGGTGCCGGCCGATGCGCCAAATCACTTTCTGGTCAACATGACAGCAACAGAACGGGACGCTATCACTGAACAGTTGCAGCAGGCCGGGTTGGTCGTCGGGACTTTTTATCCGATGATTTCAGGCCGGGTGCTGGCGGTCAACGATGAGCAACTGAAAGAGCCTGAAGCGGATGAGGCCCAACCGGCCCGCAATACGCAGCAAAACGATGCGCAGCAAAATGGTAAGCAGCAAAACGGGACGCCGGCAGCGGAAGCGCAAAGTTCAGCGCGGCAAGGCTTTGGCCGGGAGCTGAACCTGACCTGGCTGAGTCAGTTGCCGGACAACAACGTGCTGACCGGCGGTCAATGGTTTGGCCCGCAAAGCCGTGCTGAGGTGTCGGTTGAGCAACAGCAGGCTGAGCGCCTGCAGCTGAAACTGGGCGATGAACTGACGTTTGCCATTGGGGGTCAGCAGTTTACGGCAAAAGTCAGTAGTTTCCGCAAAGTCGACTGGAACAGTCTGCAGCCGAATTTTTTCATGATTCTAAGTCCGGACCTGATGGAAAATTTCCCGGCCACTTATCTGACTGCATTTTACCTGCCTAAATCACAACAACCAGTGTTAACTGAGTTGTTGAGACAGTTTCCGACCGTGTCGGTGATTTCGGTCGACGCTATCTTGCTGCAGGTCAATCAAATCATTGACCAGGTGTCGCTGGCGCTGACGTTGATTCTGGTGCTGGTGTTTGCCGCTGCAGTATTGGTTTTGGTGGCGCAAGTGCAGGCAACGGTTGAACAGCGTGAGCAGGAACTTGCCATCTTACGCACATTGGGGGCCCGTGGCCGGTTTCTGCAGCAGGCGGTATTATTTGAGTTCGCCGCGCTTGGCCTGTTGGCCGGGGTCTTTGCAACATTGTTGGCTGAAGTGCTGCTGGCGGTCGTGCAACTGCGGCTGTTCCAACTGCCATTTTCGCTGCACTACAGCTTGTGGGGCATAGGACCTGGTCTTGGGCTCTGTTTGCTGACTTTGCTTGGTGCTTTGTTATTGCGCCGCATTCTGGCGCCAACGCCTGCCAGTCTTATCCGCCGCGCACTGCACAGCTAAATGCGCTCAAAGCGGTAATGCCTGCAGGGCGCTGCGCAGCTGGTTGTGCTGAAACTGAAACCCAGCCTCCAATAATCGTTTCGGGTAGACCTGTTGTCCAAACAGCAGCAGGTCTGCCATTTCACCGAAGATGAACCTGAGCGCAAAGGCGGGCAATGGCAACAGCTCTGGTTTGCCGAGCCGCTCTGCAAGTAACTTACTGAACTGCTGATTGGTGACTGCCATCGGTGCCGTGGCATTGTAGACGCCCTGGCATTGCTCCTGCTGCAGCAGAAAATCGAAGATGGCAATTAAATCCTCCAGTGCTACCCAGGACATAAACTGCTGACCATCACCAAGCTTACCGCCGAGGCCAAACCGGTAGGCTGGCAGCATTCTGGCCAGAGCTCCGCCATTGGCCGCTAACACGATACCTATTCGTAGTACGCAGACACGTGTCTGGCTGCTTTGTGCTCTGAACGCCAGATTCTCCCAACGAGCGCACACGTCATGACTGAAATCCGGATAAAAAGAGGGGTAGTCCTCGTCAATCACACCGGCGGGCTGGCGGCCATAAAAGCCGATCGCGGATGCGTTTAGTAACACTTTGGGCGGATTACGGGATTGCAGTATTGCGCCTGCCAGTTGCTCTGTGATTTGCCAGCGACTCTGGCAAATGCGGTTTTTCTGGCTGTCGGACCAACGTTTGGCTGCAATAGGTTCACCGGCCAGATTCACGACTGCGTCCAGCTGATTAAAATCAACGGTCGTAAGGTCGTGGGTCCAGTGAACAGCCAAGGGCGACTGGCGTGCCGCTTTTTGCGGATTGCGGGACAGGGCAATCAACTCATGCTGTTGCTGCCAGTGATGACAAAGCGTTTGGCCAATCAAGCCAGACGCACCGGTGATCAGGATCCGCATCTGCAGTCTCTCCAGCCGTTCTATCTGTGCGAAAAGAGTAGCAGATACGGTGACAGCTGGCTTTTCAGATCAAAGGTTTAGCCACTGTTTTGGCAGATGCTAATACTGGTGCTGCGGAAAAATCAGCCGAAAACGGGCGCCGCCTAAGGGGCTCTCATCAATATCCAGCTCCCCCTGATAGGAATGACAGAGTTCGTCGACAATAGACAACCCAACGCCGTGGCCTTCGCTATAGGTATCGAGCCGCGTGCCGCGGTTCAAAAGCTGCTTACGCTTATCGGCCGGGACACCAGGCCCGTCGTCTTCAACAATCAGTTGCAGTGGCTTTTGTTGCAGACTAAACCGAACTTCTGATTTACAGGCTTTGCAGGCGTTATCCAGCAGGTTTCCCATCATTTCCATCAGATCAGTTTCATCGCCCCTGAACATGGCGTTGGGCGGGCAATCCAGTTGCAACCGGACATTTTTGTCCCGGTAAATTTTTTGCAGCGCGTTTTTCAGTTGTTGTAAGGCAGGCTGAATGGCAATTTGCTTTTGCCACACGTCCTGCCCTGAACTGCTGGCGCGTTTCAGTTGATGCTCAATCATGGCGGTAATGCGGTCGATTTGGTCGCGCAGTTCAGGCTGCTCAGCCATTGCAGAAGTCCGCAGTACGGCCACCGGTGTTTTGAGCGCATGGGCCAAATCACTTAAATGATGGCGATACCGTTGTTTTTGTCGGTTTTGGTTTTCCAGCAGCAGGTTCAGATCTTCTTTGATAGTCTGCAGCTCGGCCGGGTAGCGGCTGTTTAACATTTGCTGCTGCCCGCTTTCCACTTGCCGGATCTCATGGTCAAGGGCCGACAGTGGCTGCGTTGTCCAGTAGTACGCCAGTAGCATGATCAGCGTTAACACAAGCGCTATCCCAATGAACCAGCGTAACAGCGTCTGGCGGAAGCTCTGCATCGGCGCTTCCAGTAGCCTGTCATCCTGCAAAATATGAATCGTCAGTGGCATGCTGCGCTCGCCCATGTCAAACAACAAGGCAAACGACAACACCCAATAGGTTTTACCGTCCTGCTCCAGCGCGACAAACTCATGTTTGCCAGGCAGCATGTCATGCACTGGAGGCGTAAAGGTTTGATTAAGCGAAGAATCAGACTGCCACAGCAACTGGTCGCCCGAGACAATGTAAGCACTGGTGCCTGAATCGGTGCGCAGAAAGTCTGCCGGCAGAATACTGTTGTTGATTTCGACAACATCATTTTTGCTGGAAAGTTCAGACAGGAACGAATACAGATGAACTTCCAGTTTTTGTTCGGTGCTGGTCAGCAGCTGCGCGAAAAACGCTCTTTCAATGGCCAGAAATGAAGCGGGCAGAATAAAAATCAGCAGCACCAGGCAGACGATCGCCTGGCGCAATTTCAGCGAAAGAGTCATCCGCCAACCGCCAGATTAAAGCGGTAGCCACGACCACGCAGAGTCTCAATAGGTTTGAGTTCACCGTCCGGATCCAGTTTTTTCCGCAGGCGTAATACAAAGACTTCGATCACGTTGCTGTCGAGATCAAAATCCTGATCGTAGATATGTTCGGTCAGTTCAGTTTTGGAAATAACTTTAGTCGGATTGAGCATAAAGTACTCCAGCACTTTATATTCGTAGGCGGTTAGCGGCACTTCTTCGCCGTGACACCAGACTTGCTGAGTACGGCTGTTCAGACTGACCGGACCGGCTGTTAATGTCGGATCTGGTTGTCCGGCAGCCCGTCTGATCAACGCGTTACAGCGGGCCAGCAGTTCTTCCATATGAAAAGGCTTGGTCAGGTAGTCGTCAGCGCCCGCGTCCAGACCTTGCACTTTTTCCTGCCAGTTGCCACGGGCAGTCAAAATAATGATTGGCGTTTTAATTTCGTGCTGGCGGGCTTTGCGGATCAGCGATAAACCGTCAAGTTTAGGCAGGCCAAGGTCAATAATCGCCAGGTCATACGGATATTCGCTGATTTTGAAATAGCCATCCTGGCCATCATGGGACAGGTCGACTGAAAATTGCTGCTGCATCAGGTGATTTTTGATTTGTTCTGCCAATATGGTTTCGTCTTCAACAACCAGTACACGCATGGGACATCCTTTTGAGATTGCTTGAGAAGCAGTGTAAAACAGGGATGGTCAGGCGCAAAGCCTGACCAGCGAAATTAGTACTTGCGGGGCGGTTCTACTACGACAGGCATCTGAGGGCCGGGGTCTCGGTCCAGCAGTGTGGTGTATTCACGGCCATTGAGCTGATAGGTCACGCGGTAACCGTCCACAACGCTCTGATACTCGACGTCCGTGCCAGCCTGGTAACAAACAGTTTGTAAATGAACCACATCCTGACCGTTTTGTTTGCCGACATCGTGACCGATGGAGCCTCCCAGTACGGCGCCGGCGGCCATGCCGACTCTTTTATTTGATTTGTTGTGTCCGATGGCGTTGCCTAAAGCGCCGCCAATAATAGCACCGACGATGGTGGGGGTGGCGGAGTCAGATTCGCGCTGCACGACCTGCCGCTCTTCACAGACTTGCTTGGGTTTATGGATCTCAATGGTTTTGTAGACTGGTTCTGATTTGAGCACATTGGCCATGACGTATTGTTTGTTGCCGTAATGACTGCTACAGGCCGCCAACAGCAAAGGCAGGAGCAACGCCAGATAACGCATATTTGTCTCTCCGGTTCGGTATTGTGCGAAATCTAAAATGATTCAGCTTAACTATGGCTGAACTTATTTGTGAAATATTTGAAAAATATGTTGCAATACTGGTTTGTGAAACTATGTTTAACACACCTGTCTGACAAGGTTGTCTTCAGCAGGTCCACTCAGGTAGCTGCAAAGCCGCCTTTTTAACATGGTCTTGTATACAAGGAAAGTCATCATGAATATGAAAGCACTCTGGTTTGCGTTGTGTGCGACACTGGCTTGTCTCGGTGTCCAATCAGCGAGCGCTGCATTAAATAACACTGCGGCGGAATCCAAAGCGGTCACTGCCCCTGAACGGGTCTCGCTGAACAAAGCCAATCAGCAACAGCTCGAAGCCATCCCTGGTATTGGTGCCAAAAAGGCCCAGGCTATTCTGCAGTAC
>CBINNO010000214.1:0-6848 GCA_966252055.1 uncultured Rheinheimera sp.
CCAACAGCTGCAAGAAGGCAGGCGTCAGCCCGCTGATGCCGATAAACCCGGCGCCAAGGCCGCCAAACAGGGCGCCGGTCAGCGCATAACTGCTGATACGGCCAAGGCCCAGCATCAGCTGCAGCCAGAATCTGTGCGCACGACCGGCAGGCATCATCAGCTGTAAAGCGCCGGCCATGCCACCACACATCAGCAGACAATGACTGCTGCCAAACAAGCCGACCAGCAGGGCAGAGAGCAGCTCAGCGCTCACTGGGGTCCTTTCCTGGTGGTTGTTTTGGCTTTTTGCTGTCGTCAAACAAAATGCTGAAACCTTCTTTGTCGAGATCGTCAAACTGCTTCGAACGCACGGCCCAGAAAAACACCGCAATGCCAATCAACACAAAGAGAATGGCAATGGGGATCAGCACATAGATAATGCTCATATCTTGAGTAACCTCAGCGAGTTCGACACCACCAGCAACGAACTGAACGACATCCCAATGACAGCGACATAAGGCGAAACAAATCCACAGACCGCCAGTGGAATAATAATCAGATTGTAGAGCGCCGCCCACCACAGATTTTGCCGGACCACGTTTTTGGCACTTTTGGCGCCGGAGATCAGCTGCTGTAACTGTGACAGGTCATTGTGCAGCAAGACCACATCGGCCTGATTTTTGGACAGCTCGGTGCCACTGTCCAGCGCGACCGAGACATGGGCGGCATGAAAGCATGGGCTGTCATTAATGCCATCACCGACCATCAACACCGTTTCGCCGGCGTCGACAGCTGCCCGGATATGGCTGACTTTTTGCTCCGGGCTGCAGCCCTGATGCAGGGTGCTGATCTGAAGCGTCGCGGCAACTTCGCCGGCGGCTGCTGAACTGTCGCCGGTCAGAATGGCCACCTTCAGCGGTATTTGTTGCAGTTGCGGCACCAGCGTTGTCACTTCGGGCCTGAGCTGGTCAGACAGACAGACCGCAGCGGCCAGTTGATGGTCGATACAAAGATAAACCTGCGCCTGCAACTGCTGTTGCTCGTTGTGACTGATTTGACAAAATGCCGCGCTGCCGAGCCTGAGCAGCTGGTTCTGCCAGCGCGCACTGATACCGCCACCAACCTGCAGTTGCATATCATCAAGCGCAATGCTGTGCTGAAAATACGGCATAAAAGCGCGGGCGATCGGGTGTTCGGAGCGCTGCTCCAGATTGGCGATGAGATTGAGCAGCTGCGCATCGGGCAAATCGCTGCGATTGGTCAGGCGGGCCAGACTGAAACGGCCTTGGGTCAAGGTGCCGGTTTTATCAAAAAAAATCTGACTGAGGCGGGGCAGTACGTCCAGTACTTGCTGATTTTTCACCAGAATGCCTTTACGGTTAAGTTGCGCCAGCGCGCAGGTCACCGCAGTCGGTGTTGCCAGACTCAGCGCGCAAGGACAAGTGGCGACCAACACTGACAAGGTCACCCAAAAGGCACGGTCAGCATCTATCCAAAAGTACCAGGCCGCAAAAGTGAGGGTGGCAATAATCAGCAGCCGCTGGACAAAAAAGCGTGCGATCCGGTCAGTTTTTTCCAGCAGTGCCGGTTTCTGATGCAGGGTTTGTTGTTGCAGCGCAATGATTTGCCCGAGTCTGGATTCGGCCAGGCCATGCAGCACATTGACGACCAGCACGCCGTCATGATTGACGCTGCCAGCCAGCACCGCATCGCCAGCTTGTTTCGCCACTGGCCTGTATTCGCCGGTCAGCATGGATTCGTCGGCCGAGCTGATGCCACTGGCGATCACGCCGTCAGCCGGAATGGTTTCACCGGCTTTCACCAGGATCTGGTCACCTTCTTTGAGTTTGCGCGCCGAGGTGCTGGTGGCTTGTTCGCCATCCCACAAAGTGGCGCTGACCGGCATCACTTTGAGCAGATTGCTGGTGGCGTCGCGCGCCTGTTTGCGTGCTCTGAATTCGAAGAACTTACCCAACTGCAGCAAAAACACAAACATGCAGACGGATTCAAAATACACTTCACCGGTGTCGAACAGCGTGGCCCAGGTCGAGGCGATAAAGGTGTAATACAGCGCCAGCGTGACCGGGACGTCCATGTTCAGTTCGCGTGCTTTTAACGCCCGCCAGGCACTTCGGCTAAAAGGCAGCGCTGAGTAGGCCATCACGGGTAAAGTCATCAGCAGACTGACCCAGCGCAGATAACCTTCATATTGTTGTTCTATACCGCTGAATTCGCCAAAGTACAGGCCAAACGCCAGCATCATCACCTGCATCGACATGATGCCGGAAATGGCCAGTCGTTTCAGATAGGCGTTCATTTCCTGCTTGAACTGGCGCTCTTCCTGATCTGCCACAAAGGGTGCGGCCTGATAGCCAAGACGACTGATTTGGCCGAGCAGGGCACTGAGCGGCTGTTGCCGGGCATCCCAGACTAATTCACAACGGGCGGTTGATGAGTTGACGCTGACAGCACGCACGGCCGGGTCCCGCTGCAGCTGATGCTCGATAAGCCAGGCGCAGGCGGCGCAGCTCATACCATTGACTGAAAGCTCGATGCGTTTGGCATCCCCTGCGTCCTGCGTCAGGTCCTGCAGGACGTCCTGACTGTCAAACGCACTTAATTGCTGTTTCAGCTGCTCAGGCACTAAATCTGCTTTGGCGGCGGCCTCAGTGCGAAAACGATAATAATCGGTCAGCCCCTGCGCGACGATCGTCTCAGCAACCGCCTGACAACCGGCACAGCAAAACTGGCGGGGACTGCCGAGCACTTCGGCGCGAAATGCCGTCCCTTCGGGGACAGGTTCGTGGCAATGAAAGCAAGAGACGGGCACTGTGGTCACACGGATGGTCTCACTGATGATCGGATTCGGGTTTAGTCGCCAGACAACAGAATACAAGCCAGCTTCAGTAGCTCAGCTTGATTTCCGCGGTAGCAGGCAGACTCAGACTGGCCCGCAGCTTCCAGTCGTTTTTATCGTCATGGACTATCAGGTTCCATTTGCCGCTCAGCGTTGCCGGCAGCTCGGCGATGTACATGGCTTCACCTGAACGTTCGGCCTGCACTTTAAAATCTTTGGCGGCAAGTGTGTTGTGTGCAAAATCGAGCTGGATATGTTCATCCAGTAACACATTGGCGTCAAAACGGATCACGGCTTTATTGCCGGCCAGCAGAATGCTGCCGTGCAGGTTGCGGCTGGCAGCTTCCCGATATTTGGCGAGGTTTTGGTTGATGGCTTTGCCTTCGGCATAATAGTCATCCATCACCAGATCAGGGCTCTGCTGATTCATGATGTAGACTGTGTGAACCGCTTTGAGTACCGAGAACACCGGCAGACTAATCAGGATCCAGGGCCAGATTTGTTTATACCAGGGTTTTGACATCAGACTTTCCTTCTACAGATAGAATTAAGCCCCACGAGGGGGCTTAACGAATGCGCAGACTGGTGCTTATTTTGCTTCGTCCGGACGCGACAACCGGTATACGTAAGCGGCGATGACGTGGATTTTATCCTGACCCAGCGTGTCTTTAAACGCCGGCATCACACCGTTACGGCCCTGACGCAGTGTCTGCTCGACAGTGCCGGCAGAACCACCGTATAACCAGATGCTGTCGGTCAGATTTGGTGCGCCAAATGGCAGGTTGTGTACCAGCGAACCTTTACCGTCCGCACCGTGACAAGCTGCACACATACCAAACTTAGCTTTACCGGCCGCAGCGTCCTGATCGTTGACCTTACGGCCAGACAGACTCAGCACATAAGCGGTCATCTCTTTGATCCCCTGATCGCCCAGAGCTTCAGCCCAGGCAGGCATCGCAGCTTTACGGCCATGCGTGATGGTTTCAACGATTTTGTCGGCAGTACCGCCATACAGCCAGTCGTTATCCGTCAGGTTCGGGAAGCCGCGCTGACCGCGGGCGTCAGAACCGTGACACTGGGCACAGTTTTGCAGGAACAGGCGCTGACCGACTTTTAACGCATCAGCGTCAAAGGCCAGTTCTTCCACCGGACGGCTGGTGTACTTGGCAAACTCTTTGGCAAAAGTGGATTCAGCTTTGATGTATTCAGCGTCAAGTGCCGAAGGCATACCCGCCGCTTTTTTCGCTTCAATCGCCGCTTTTGACTCAGCCAGTGACTTCACGCCCTGATTCGAGCTGGTCCAGCCGAACAGGCCTTGCCAGGTCCCTAGGCCCGGATAAACCGCAAAGTAATACACCGACCAGACGAAAGTGGCGTAGAACATGATGGTCCACCACTTCGGCAGTGGGTTGTTAATTTCCTCGATACCGTCAAATTCATGACCGGTAGTTTCGCCTTCCGGCACGCCAACGTGGTTTTTCAGGTTCCAGGTCAGCAATACGAAGCACACCACCAGGCACGCTATCGTCAATACAATGATCCAAGCACTCCAAAAGCTACTCATGATCCGACTCCTGTTGTTGTTTTTGTTGTGGCTTTTGCTCATCAGCGAAGATGGCGTTGGCGGCTTGGTCAAAATCGCGTTTGCGCTTAACGATAAATAACCAGACCACCAGACCCACAAAAGCCACAAAAATCAAAATGGTGAAAAAGCTGTGAAAAGCAACGTAGTCCATGGCTTATTACTTCAATGCAGTACCCAGTGACTGCAAGTAAGCAATCAGGGCCTGAATTTCAGTTTTGCCTTTAACGGCTTCCGCGGCACCGGCGATCTCTTCGGCCGAGTACATCACACCATCTTCATCGTTCGGATGCATTTTGCCTTTGGTCAGCGTGTTGAAGATTTCCATCTTCTGCGCGGTCAGCTTGCCATCCAGCACATTGGTTTCAAGCCATGGGTAGGCTGGCATGTTGGATTGCGGCACCACTGAACGCGGGTCCATCAGATGCGCATGATGCCAGTCGTCACTGTAACGACCGCCGACACGGGCCAGATCAGGACCTGTGCGCTTGGAACCCCACAGGAAAGGGTGTTCCCAGACACTTTCACCCGCCACTGAATAATGACCGTAACGTTCTACTTCGTGGCGAAACGGACGGATCATCTGGCTGTGGCAGTTGGTACAGCCTTCGCGGATAAAAATATCGCGACCTTCCAGTTGCAGAGCGGTATACGGCTTCAGGCCGTCGACCGGCTCTGTGGTCTCGCCTAAAAACATCAGCGGGGTAATTTCAACTAAAGTACCGAAGCTGATAGCGACCACAGTCAAAATACCGAGCCAGCCCGCGCTTTTTTCAATAAACTCATGATGATTCTTGGACATAAAACTTCTCCTTATGCCGCTTCAGCGATTGGCTCTAACGCACCTTGCTTGGCACGTACTGTTTTAATGACGTTGTACGCCATCACCAACATACCGGTGACGACAAAACAGCCACCAATAAAGCTCATCAGGTAGAACGGATATGAAGCTTCCAGCGACTGTACAAAGCTGTAGGTCAGGGTGCCGTCGGTGTTCACCGCGCGCCACATCATGCCTTGCATAATACCGCTGATCCACATGGCAACGATGTACAGAACTACGCCTGTGGTATGTAACCAGAAGTGGGTGTTGACCAGCTTAGTGCTGTACATCCGGCCTTGGCCAAACACTGCCGGGATCAGGTGATACAGTGCACCGATAGAGACCATGGCTACCCAGCCTAAAGCACCAGAGTGAACGTGACCAACAGTCCAGTCTGTATAGTGCGACAGCGCGTTTACAGACTTGATGGCCATCATCGGACCTTCGAAGGTCGACATGCCGTAGAAAGACAGAGAAACAATCAGGAAACGCAACACAGGGTCGGTTTTCAGCTTATGCCAGGCGCCAGACAGTGTCATGATACCGTTGATCATACCGCCCCAGCTTGGCACGAACAGAATCACGGACATCACCATACCAACAGACTGAGTCCAGTCAGGCAGGGCAGTGTAGTGCAGGTGGTGAGAGCCAGCCCAGATGTACAGGGCAATCAGCGCCCAGAAGTGCACAACAGACAGACGGTAAGAATAAACCGGACGACCAGCCTGCTTCGGTACGAAGTAATACATCATGCCGAGGAAACCGGCAGTCAGCAGGAAGCCTACCGCGTTATGACCGTACCACCACTGGACCATCGCATCGACAGCACCGGCGTAAATTGAATAAGACTTGGTCAGTGACACCGGGATCACCATGCTGTTGACGATATGCAGTGCAGCAACTGTGATGATGAAACCGCCATAGAACCAGTTGGCGACGTAAATGTGGCTGGTTTTGCGTTTGATCAGTGTGCCGAAGAACACGATGGCATAAGAAACCCAGACAATGGCAATCAGTACGTCGATAGGCCATTCCAGCTCGGCGTATTCCTTGCTCTGACTGATGCCCTGTGGCAAGGTCAGTGCAGCGGAGATAATCACAATTTGCCAGCCGATAAACGTGAACATCGCCAGCTTTTCGGCAAATAACCGGGTCTGGCAGGTGCGCTGCACAACGTAATAGGAAGTGGCGAACAACGCGCTGGTACCGAAGGCGAAAATCACCGCGTTGGTATGAAGAGGACGAAGACGACTGTAAGTTAACCAGGCTGTATCAAAGTTCAGAGCTGGCCAATACAGTTGTGCCGCAATTAAAACACCCACGCCCATGCCGACAATACCCCATAAAACAGTGGTAAGGGCAAACAGGCGGACAACTGTGTAGTTGTAGTCAACATTTAACGATTGTGTATGGCTCATGTTGAGTTCCGCTGCAGTTTTTTGCTAGTTAGTAAATGAAAACACCCGAGGGCGACCTTTCTTATTTTAGATTTGCCGTAACTGCCGCCAAACCACTGACTCAGCTCGCTTTCACAGCCCATCTTTGCGCCGGATCATACGAGCTTTACCCCTAAAAAGATAGGCGAATGCGCCGGTTTTATGATTTAG